>JANLQX010000181.1:0-10566 GCA_031368095.1 Actinomycetes bacterium
GGCGTGTTGCAGCACGGCATGTCGATGAGCGACGCCATGAACCACTACTCGTTGTTGACCGTCGGCGACGGTCTGGTGTCGCAGATTCCGGCATTGCTCATCTCCATCGCGTCGGGCCTTATCGTCACCCGAGCGGCAACGGAGAACGATCTCGGCACCGACCTCCTCGCCCAGTTCTCGCGGCACGCAAAGACGCTGAAGATTGCGGCGGGCGCGCTGGTGGCGATCTCGCTGATGCCCGGCCTTCCGAAGATCCCGTTCTTCATCGTTGCTGCCGCCCTGTGGTTCGGCTCCTCGCGCGCTGCTTCCGAACAGACGGCCGAGTTCACTGCGCCGGCCGACGAAGCCACGCCGAAGAAGGACTCCCCGAGCGATCTCGTGAGTGACATGCGAATCGAGCCGCTGCAACTGGACATCGGCTATGGCCTCATGGATCTCGTGGACACCGCCCGAGGTGGCGATCTGCTCGACCGTGTTCGGGCCCTTCGACGAAAGACGGCGATGGAACTTGGCGTCGTGGCCCCGCCGGTCCGCACGCGCGATTCGATGGCGCTCTCGCCGACTGCCTACGAGATCCGTGTGCACGGTGTCGTCGTGGGCGGTGGCGAAGCCCCCCACGGTGTCTCGCTCCTTCTTGGACCGTGCCCGCCGCATATCCCCGGAAAGCTCACCACCGACCCTGTCTTTGGTATGGAGGCGTCGTGGATTCCGGTCGAGTTTGCCTCGCAGGCCGAAATGTCTGGAGCAACGGTGATCGACCGGGGGTCGGTAATCACCACCCACCTTGCCGAAGTGATTAGAACGAATGCCTCGCGTCTTCTCAGTCGTCAGGACGTGAAGCTGTTGGTTGACGGTGTGCGGGCGTCGGATCCGGCCGTGACGGAAGAGCTCGCCGCCGTGTCGATCTCGCTGGCCGAAGTGCAACGCGTGTTGCAGAGCCTTCTCGAAGAAGGCGTCACCATTCGGGACCTCATTCGCATTCTCGAAGTGATGTCTGAGCGCGGCCGGGTCACGAAGGATCCCGAAGCGCTCGTTGAGGCGGTTCGCGCCGCGCTGGGGCCGGCAATCTCCGTTCCACTGGCCGAACAAGGCCGACTCAGCGTCATCACCCTCGACCCGATGATCGAACGGCTCCTGCTCGATGGAGTCCGCAGTGCCGACGGAGGTTCGTTCCTGACCGGCGATGCGTCACTGCTCGAACGAGTCGTCGCCGACGTTTCGGCAATCGTGGCCGAGGTGGAGAATCGCGGGATTCGTCCGGTGCTCGTTTGCAGCGGTGCCATCCGCCCATCGATGCGTCGTCTGCTCCGCGGTGCGGCGCCGAGCACGCCGGTCTTGGCCTACGCCGAACTCGGCCAACAACTCATCATCGAAACCGTCGGTGTCGTCCGTCTTGACCAGCCCGCATTCGCATGAAGAAGACACGTACACAGATGAATTCGAACGTGAACCGAACGAGTGGAGATTCCGTCATGACCACCACCAAGACCTTCAGCGGGGCCGACCTCGGCGTGCTCCTCGAGCAGGTCCACGCGGAGTTCGGTGAGAGCGCCAGAGTTGTCGCCGCCAATCGCTGCCGAAGCGGCGGCTTCGCCGGTTTCTTCGCCACCGAAAGTTTCGAAGTGATCGTCGAGATCATCGCCGCGCCGGTCGGGGTGGGTCCGCGTCGCGGCCGTCTTACCCGTCGCGCCGACACGAGGGCGGCACCGGTGCCCGTCATCGAACCGTCCTCCGGGGGCCCGGTTGCGTCGAGTGCATTGGATGCCCTCATCGCTGCCGCCGACGACGCTGAACGGCGGGTCGGTGGTTCATCGGGAACATCGTCGTCTACGGAGTTCGCCGAAGTCCTTCGCCGCGCCTCGGACACGGCGAGCCTGGCCCCACCGGGTTCGAGCAGCGGACCGCGGCCGAAGGGTGCCAGGGCGAAGCGGGATAGGACGAAATGGCGCGTCGGGCGGCGGCCGCGCACGAGCGGAAATGAACGGGTCATCGATCTCGCTGCTCTCGAGCGCGCCGGGCTTATGCCGTCACTCAATCCATCCTTGGTCTCCGTCAGCGATGGCCGCAATCTTCTCGCCCCCCTTCGTCGTGGTGGCGATGTGTCAACGTCGACCCTCGTTGCTCTCGGGGTCCCCGACTCGATGCTGGCTTCGGCGGAGAACGGTCGCATCAATCTCGGTACCGTCATCAGCCGTCTGCCGTCGCCTCCTCCAATGATTACCGGTCACGGCGCCATGATCGCGTTCGTCGGCGAGGCGTCAATCGTGCTCGATGTGGCACGCGCCGTGGCTGTTGCCCTGCATCAGGATCCTGACGCGTGCGTGTTCCTGTCGCCTGGCGATCGCCCGGTCGGGTTCGTCGGAGAGCAGATCTCGGTGATCGACGATCTGAGCCGACGCCGAGACGAGTGGTCGTCACTCGATCGCCTCACCGTCGTGGCTATTGACATTGGTTTCGCCCGCCAAGACGTGGCGTGGGGCCGCCATGCGGTCTCGATGCTGCGTCCGGCCATGCGGTGGGGGGTGGTCGCGGCCACCCGAAAGTCGGAAGACATCCGGGCGTGGTCGCGAGGCATCGGTGGTCTGCATGCCCTCGCGGTGACGGGTATGGCGGAAACGGCGAGCCCAGCTTCGGTCCTCAGCGCCGGCGTCCCGGTGGCCCGACTCGACGGCCAGGTCGCCACGCCCGAACTCTGGCTCCGCCTACTCAGTGACCGACTGGCCGAGCAGTCGACGCGCCGCGCGCCTGACCTCATTGCCACGTGAGCATCCGGACCGACTGATGAATCCGGTGGCCCGTATCTCGGCGAGCCTGGCTCTGACGCTGGCAATCTGGGGACCGAACACCGTTGCTGCGTGGCGACGCGGACCTGACGTACTCGGGCACTCGGCCCTTCGATTCCTGGTGATTTTCACGCTGGTCCGTTTTGCGCTCCGGGCCATCGACGCGCTGATTCGCTCCTACCTTCGTGCCTCGTGGTCAGACCGCCAACGGACCGAAACTATTGATCGACCGGGGGTGGATCCCGTCTGATGAAATATCAGACGAAAAAACAGGTAGGTACCCAGACAAGGTTGTCATGAAACATGATTCGGCGAGATAGTTTCTGATTCAACTATTGGGTCTCGTATATTAGCGAAATACCGGGGGTTTCCCTGATCGACTGCTACGTTGATCCCCGTTCATCCTTTCGGCGGGGGCCGTTTATGCACTCTCTAGTCACGCTCTTGCGCACGGTCGGCGATCGGGTCGGTCGGCCAACTCGCACCAGCACGAACGAGGCTGACACCGCGGACCAGATGACCCATCTGGTCCGCGAACACGACCGCAAGACAGCGTTGCTCTACACCGCCTCGCACGAAGTGCGAGGGTCGATGCACGGCATCCTGGGGCTCGTGGATCGTCTTCGCGAATCGGGTGACGAGGGGAGCAGTCCGGCATTGCTTGATGCTCTCAGCGATGCATGCAGCGGACTTCGGTCCACCGTCCAGCAGGTTCTCGACGTGGCCCAACTCGAGGCTGGGACGCCGAGGGGTGGAGAAGGAGCTTTCGATCTGCGCGAGGTACTGCGAGAGGTCACTGCGGTCGTGAGCGGGGTGGCGTCACGGTCCGTCACGGTCATGGTCACCATCGACGAATCCTGTGAACCGATGCGTTACGGCAATGGCGGACGGGTGAATCAAATTCTGACGAACGTGGCGATCAACGGCGCCCGGGCCATGGACCACGGGGTACTTTCCATCGAAGTCAGGTCTATCGGTGAGGACATTGTCCGGTTCGTGGTGCGTGATCAGGGATCGGGAATGCCGGTCTCTGCCCAGGATCGACTGACCGGTTCAGACGGTTCGCGTCGCCGCCGGTCGACCGACAACCTCTTGTCGCACCAAGGCTTGGCGGACCCCGTTGCCGCTCCGGCCATGACTGTGCGCGGCGGCACTGACCCGGCGATGCTTCGCCGGGGCAGCGGTCTCGGGCTTTTGATTGCGCGTGAACTGGTGGAACTTCTCGACGGTCGGGTCGAAGTATCGGTGCAGTGGGGGAGCGGCACCGTCGTGCTTATTGATTTGCCGCTCCCACCGATTCACCGGGGCAACGCCCCAGTGCCCGAACCAGAAGTCGATTCGGTTCTATCCCGCGCGCTTATTGTCGACGACGCGCCGGACGGACTCGATTTCTTGGCCAAGGCCATCCACCCGCTGAGCGAACATGTTGATGCCACTGTCGACTCCGCCGACGCACTTGAGCTCGCCGCGGCCACCCGCTATGACCTCGTGATCGTCGACGGGCTGATGTCTCCTCATGACGGTGCCGATCTGGCACGGGCGATGCGACGAATGCCGACCACCCGAGACGCCGTGATCATTGTGGCGACCGGAAACGTTGAAACAGTGAGTGCGTCGCGTTACTTGGCGGCCGGTGCCGATCTTGTCCTGGTGAAGCCCTTCTCGCGCCTGGAACTCCTTCGGGCGGTGCGGCGGGCCAGTGCCCAGCGTTCCGACGCCCGTGGCCCGGGCGAAGTCGTCGACTTTCGTGAAGCACACTGCATTCCGGCGCCAGCCCTGGCGATTTTTGCCTCGATGCTCGACGACCGTCTCAGCGCCATATCCCTTGCTTACCGACGGGGCGACGCCGAAGCCTTCGCCAACGCCGTCCATGCCCTCGGTTCTCCGGCGGTCATGCTGGGATTCGATGGCCTAGGCCGGTGCTGCCTTGCGCTCGAAACAGTGAGCCGCTCGCTGGGTCTTTCCGCCGTTGGCCTTAGCGCCCTTGACCAACTCACCGCACTCGCCAACGCCAACCGAAGCGACCCCGTCGCGGTCTAGTCCGCCTTCGATCCCGCTACGGCATCGGCACTGCCATCTTTAAGCTCCGTCAATCGTTGCTGTAGTCCCGCTACGGCATCGGCACTGCCATCTTTAAGCGATACCCCACCTCTCGAATTGTCTGAATAAGCCACCCTGCGCCGGCGTTGGCCAGCTTTCGACGCAGGTTTGACATGTGGACTTCCACCAAATGGCTGCCGCCGCGCCACTCGGGTCCCCACACCACAGCCTGCAACTGTGCCCGAGAAACGACGTTCGTGGTGTGGCAGGCCAACTCGCGAAAGAGAGCGAATTCCGTGCGGGTGAGCTGCACAGAATGTTTCCCAACGAGAACGATTCGGGCCACGGAATCGACGGTCAGCGGCGGTATCGCCGCGGTCTGTTGTTCGGTCGCCGTAAGCAGGGCTCCCTCGCTGGCCGCGCTCGTGATGCGAGAGCCAAAGACGTGCGCTGATGGTCCGGCCGTGGCGTCACCGTAGGTGGCGAGAATTGCTGCGTGCCGCCGGGCCACGGAGCGGATCCGGGCGGCCAGCTCACGCATCGAGATTGGTTTGGTCACATAGTCATCGGCCCCGATGGTGAACCCGACGAGTTTGTCGACCTCCTCGCCGCGGGCGGTGAGGATGATGATGTGGACGTCGCTCAGCTCGCGAAGTCGCCGACAGGTTTCGAAGCCGTCGATACCGGGAAGACCGAGATCAAGGATGACGACGACAGGATCGACCTCGGCGAACATCTCCAACGCCTGTTCGCCATCCTCGGCCACACTGACGGCAAAGCCCTCGGATTCCAAGGAAGTCTGCATGAGCGAGGCGATATCGGGCGCGTCGTCGACGAGGAGAACACGCACTCGATCGAGACGTCGGGGAAGGATGGGCGGCATTGGTCCAGGCTGACTGAGAGGGCCTTCAGAAGAAGACACTGTCGGAGAGAACTCGTCAGTCCATGCGGCCGTGGAAAGGCTGGTCTGAATGGACCAGCGCCATAAAAGTAGTGGACAAAAAGTCAAGCGACTTGTTGCACGAGGAAATCTTGAGGAATCCTCAATGTTTCGAGAGCCATGGCGGGCGGAAGCGCAGACCGCCCCGCCCTCGTCTGGAATTGTTCACTGGAACCATGGAAAAGCATCGTCCCCCGCCCGCCCGCCCGGTCTCGTCCGACTCACCGACTCGTTGGCGGAGGAACACGATCGTGGCGGTGGTCGCCCTGGTGCTGCCCGCCCTTGTTGGGTCGCCGGCGTATGCCAGCGCGATTCCGAGCTACTCGTGTGTGTTCACTGAGCCGTTTGTCGTGATCGACTCATTTCCCGGCGGTATCCGGTACACCACTCCGGAAGCAGTCCTCACGGCCACCGGTGCCGCGGCGTCGACCTCGACTGAGGCGAAGGCGATCCTCGGCGGAGAAGTGAAAACTGGGCCCTTCTCCGTCACTATCGCCAAGAAGCCCGGTACCGACGGAATGAGCAGCCTCATACGGCCCTACGTGGCGACGTTGACGGCCAAGCCGGCAATCAACGTGACGGGGGCCTGCCTGCGCTATCCCGACGGCACAGCACCCCGCAAGGTAGCGATTCGCTCCGGCAAGCTCAACGTCCGCACGAAGGCGTCGGTGTCATCGGCCAAGCTCGCCCAACTCAGTGCTGGGGTGTCGGTGTGGGCATTTCCCGAAAAGGTGAGCAACGGCTGGGTACACGTTGCTGCCGGCAAGTATCCGGCTGGCGGCGACGGCGCGATCACCGTCGTCGAGGGCTATGTCCCCGACGAGTTCCTCGCTCGCTGACAAGACGCCGACCTACTCAGCTGAAGAGTCGGATGTGTCGCGTGCCGGTTCTGCCGCTGGGCGGCGGCGGCGCCGGCTGAGGAACTGCAGGAGTATTCCCGACCCAAGCAGCCACGCCGCAATGTCGTAGAGCCGCGTGCTCTCGGTGCCGGTGAGGGCCAGTGCGCCTGGACCGGTGGTCGATTCGAGGGTGAGGTTGAGCACCGAACACGCTCCGGCGGTGTCGCAGAGGCGAACCCGAATGGTCTGCACGCCGGCCACTCGGGCTGACCCGACGATCCGCCCATTCTCGAGACGTAGACCGTCGGGAAGCGAGCCCGTGATGATTTCGGTGCTGACGACGTTTCCCGGCAAGGGCTGGTTCACCTGATCGCCGACCCGTACCGAAACGGTTTCGTTTGCTACTGACGTTCGAATGGGGACGAGTGTCGTCACCGCTCGGGTGCCGGTGACCGAGGCCGGAACAGTCACAACGGCGATTGATGAAGTCTCTTCGGTGCCAGGTTTGGTCGCTTCCGAGGTACTCGTCTTGGGCAGCAGGAGCGTTGTTGTCGGCGCCGATGTTGTCAGCGACTCGGTTGTTGCGGTCGGTTCGGTGGTGGTTGTTGGTGCCGGGGGAACGATGACCGGGGGACTGTCGGAGCTGTGAATCGTGCCGATGCCGACGGCTCCGAAGATCGTGGCGTTGACCGGGTTCAACAGCGTGACGGTCAGGGTCTCGTCCGCCTCTTCGAGTCCGTCGGTCGAGGTTGGGATCCGCAGCACATACGTCGTCTGTCCGGCCGGAATCGTGATCGTGAAGGTCGATGTGGCGCCGCCGTGATCGGACCCCGACGTGGTGACGTTGTTGATGGACACCGTGATCGTGACCGGCGTCGCGGACGGGCCTGACAACGTGATCGTGAAGGCCAGTTCGTCGCCTTCGTTGGCGTCGGCGTCGGAGATCGAAACCGTCGGAAACGCGTTGGAGTCACGGATCGTTGCGGTCGCGGTACCGGTGCCACCGATCGTCACGCCGGCGGAAGGACCGCTGAGGGTTGCGGTGAACGTCTCGTCGCCTTCGGCAACGCCATCCGCCGTGGTCGGAACATCCACGTTGACCGACGTCGAACCGGCAGGAATGAGAACGGTTCGGGTCGTCGTGGTGTAATCGCCTGACCCGGCAGTGCCGTTCGTGGTGGTGAAGGTGACCGTCTGGTCGGTCGCCGACGGGTTGGACAGGGTCAGCGTGAAGCGAGCGACGCCGCCCTCGTCAATCGTGACATCGCCGATGGTCACGACCGGCGTCGGCGACGCGTCGACGATCGTTCCGGTGGCCGTCAAGGTACCTGGAGCGAGACCGGCTGAGAGATCCGAAATCGCTACGGTGAAGGTTTCGTCGTTCTCGTCGGTCGTATCGACAGCCGTAGGTACACGTACGGTCACACTCGTCGAACCGGCCGGGATGGTGACGGTCCGCGTGACGGAAGTGAAGTCAGCGTTCCCGGCGGTTCCTGTGGTGGTGGTGAATGTCACGGTCTGATCGGTCGACGACGGATTCGTCAACGAGATCGTGAAGACCACATCGCTGCCTTCAGTGGCTGACGAGCCGATGATCGACACGACCGGCGTCGGGGTGGCGTCAACGATTGTTCCAACCCCGGTGCCGTCGCCGACGGTGAGTCCGGCGCTCGGATTGCTGAGCGTGAGGGTGAAGGTCTCGTTCGGTTCGTCGATGGCGTCGCTGTTGGTATCGACGGTCACGCTCACGGATGTGGCCCCGGCCGGAATCGTCACCGTTCGAGTGATCGGGACAAAATCGGCGGTGCCGGCGCTGCCAGCGTTCGTCACGACGTCGATCGTCACGTCGACCGACGACGGATTGCTCAGCGTGAGTACGAACGTTGCCGTGCCACCTTCCGTGATTGTGATGTCATCGACGGAAATGGTTGGCGTTGGGTCATTGTCGACGATGGTGCCGCTTGCCGTGGCTGTCCCGATGATCAGTCCACTCGAAGGACCGGCGATGGTGACCGTAAAGGTTTCGTCAGGCTCGTCGGTGGTGTCGACAGTCGTAGGCACACGTACGGTTACTGTTGTCGAGCCGGCGGGAATAGTGACGGTGGTCGTAGTCGTGGTGTAGTCGCTGGTTCCGGCGGTCCCGGTACTGGTGGTGAACGTGACGGTCTGATCGGTCGACGATGGGTTGGTGAGGGTGAGGGTGAAATCGGCATCGCCGCCCTCGGTGACCGAGGTATTGGCGATGGAAACGGATGGGGTTGGGTCGTTGTCGACGATGGTGCCCGTTCCCGTAGCGTCACCCAGGCTCACTCCGGCCGACGGCGAGCTGAGCGTGACCGTGAAGGTCTCGTTGGGCTCATCGATGCTGTCGGAGGTCGTTGACACCAGCACCGTTGCGCTGGTGGAACCCGCTGGGATCGTGACAGTTTGGGTGGTCGTGGTGTAGTCACTCGTTCCGGCTGTTCCGGAACTGGTGGTGAACGTGACGGTCTGATCGGTCGACGAAGGATTGCTGAGATACACAGTGAACGAGGCGACCCCTCCCTCGGTCACGGTCACGTTGGAAACCGAGACCGACGGTGCACCGTCATCGTCGAGGATCGTGCCGACTGCGGTCGCTGTTCCCAATGCCAGGCCGCTCGACGGGGCGGTCAACGTGACGTTGAACGTTTCGTTGTCCTCGTCAGCCGAGTCCTCCGTTGTCGGCACGCTCACGGTGACCGAAGTCGATCCGGCGGGGATCGTGACGGTGGTTGCGGTGGTGGTGTAGTCACTCGTTCCGGCGGTGCCGTCGCTGGTGGTGAATGTGACGGTCTGGTCGGTCGAGCTTGGGTTGCTGAGTGTAAGGGTGAAGACGGCGTTGTCACCTTCGATGGCGGCGACATCCGTGATCGACACGGTCGGTGTGGCGTCGTCGTCGGTGATGGTGCCGGTGGCAATAGCGGCGCCGAGTGTGAGTCCGCTCGACGGTGTAGTGAGGGTGACGTTGAACGTTTCGTTCGACTCGTCGATGTCGTCTTGGGTCGTAGGCACACTCACGGTCGCCGACGTTGATCCGGCGGGGATCGTGACTGTTGTCGACGTTGTTGTGTAGTCGCTTGTTCCGGCGGTGCCAGTGCTGGTGGTGAACGTGACGGTCTGGTCGGTCGAGCTTGGGTTGCTGAGCGTGAGGGTGAAGACGGCGTTGGTGCCTTCGACGGTGGTGACGTCAGAGATCGAGACTGTTGGTGTCGGGTCGTCGTCGGTGATCGTGCTGACGGCTGTTGCCGTTCCCAAGGCAAGGCCAGCGGAGGGTGCGGTGAGGGTGACGTTGAATGTTTCGTTTGGCTCGTCGATCGTGTCCTGGGTCGTAGGCACACTTACGGTGACTGAAGTTGATCCGGCGGGGATGGTGACGGTGGTTGACGTTGTTGTGTAGTCGCTTGTTCCGGCGGTGCCGTTGGTGGTGGTGACGACCACGGTCTGGTTGGTCGAAGACGGGTTCGAGAGGGTGAGGGTGAAGACGGCGTTGGCGCCTTCGATCGTGGTGACGTTGGCGACGGAGATTGTTGGTGTGGCGTCGTCGTCGAGGATTGTTCCGGTCGCAGTAGCGGTGCCCAGAGCAAGTCCGCTCGATGGTGTCGTGAGGGTGACGGTGAACGTTTCGTTGGGTTCGTCGATCGTGTCTTGCGTCGTCGGGACCGACACGGTGACGGAGGTTGATCCGGCGGGGATCGTGACGGTGGTTGCGGTGGTTGTGTAGTCGTTTGTTCCGGCGGTGCCGGTGGAGGTGGTGAAGATGACGGTCTGGTCGGTGGATGACGGGTTCGAGAGGGTGAGGGTGAAGACGGCGTTTGTGCCTTCGACGGTGGTGACGTTCGCGACCGACACGGTCGGGGTGGCGTCGTCATCGACAATGGTGCCGGTCGCTGTGGCGGTGCCGAGTGTCAGGCCGGCGGAGGGTGCGGTGAGGGTGACGTTGAAT
>JANLQX010000183.1:0-4574 GCA_031368095.1 Actinomycetes bacterium
TCAAACCGAACACCGATGACATCCGTGACGCTCCTGCACTCACCGTCATTGCTGAGCTGTTGGCCGCCGGGGCCAGTGTCCGCCTCTATGACCCGGTGGCGTCGCTCCCGCCGGCAACGTTCGATTCGGTCGTCGTGTGTCGTGATCCCTATGCCGCCACCGACGGCGCCGACGCCCTGGTGTTGTTGACCGAGTGGCCGGAATTTCGCAACGTCGACCCGGCCATGCTGCATCTCCGTCGGCCTCTTATCGTCGATGCTCGCAACGTGCTCGACACCGAGACGCTCTCCGAACACGGCTTCACGATCGCGTCGATCGGCCGACCCACCGTCATTCCGTCGTAGCTCCGGAGTTGGTGAATCTCACGTGCCAAGATCATCCGACGATGCCCTCGATCGAAACCTCCCGCATCGGCGTTCGTGATTGGCAAACGGAATCGGCACAATCCTTTTCCGCTGAAGTCTTCGAGCGCCTCGGGTCCACGGATCTCTCGACGTTCGACGCACGCCTGTTCAAGCTTGTTGACGAACAAGAGCGCCTGGTCAACGAACGCTGCCTGAACCTCTACGCCGGGACCAATGTGCCGAACCCCCGAGCGGCCCGGCTGCTTGGTTCGTCGATCGGAAGCCGCCCGAATCTTGGGTCACCGGGCGACACCTACA
The DNA here is from genome assembly GCA_031368095.1 of Actinomycetes bacterium. GTDB lineage: Bacteria > Actinomycetota > Acidimicrobiia > Acidimicrobiales > JANYDT01 > JANLQX01. The sequence continues at coordinate 663 of JANLQX010000183.1, forward strand.
ACCGGGGTATGGATGCGGGGAGCGAGATCAGTCTCCTCGTCGATACCCTCATCGGATCGTTGTTCGGTGCGGCGTATGTGGAGACGCGTGTTCCATCGGGCTCCATCGCCAATCAGTACGTGTACTTGGCAACCTGCAAACCTGGCGACCAGGTGATCGCGTTCTCTGATGCCGCGGCCGGGCACGTGACCCACCACGCCGCGGGTGCCGCCGGTTGGCTCGGCCTCGTGACTCACGAGGCGGCGTGGGACGAGGTGCATATGGACGTCGACCTGGCGAAGTTCGCCGAACAGGTCGAACGCATCCGCCCTCGACTGATCATCGTCGCCGGAAGTATGTGTCTGTTCCCGTATGCGGTCACCGACATCCGACGCATCGCCGACCAGGTCGGCGCGATCGTGCTTTACGACGCGGCACACATGGGCGGAATGATCGCCGGCGGACGATTTCAGAACCCGCTCGCCGAAGGCGCCCACGTGATGACGGGATCCACCTACAAGAGCTTCGGTGGTCCGCCGTCGGGCATGATCCTGACCAACGACGCCAGCATCGCTGAACGCCTCGACGCCATCGCCTACCCCGGCTTCACCGCCAACTTCGATCTCGCCAAAACGGCCGCGCTCGGACTCGCGGCAATTGATCTGCACACATATGGTCGAGCCTACGCCGACCAATGCATCGCCAACGCTCAGTCGCTGGCAATGGCGCTGTACACAGAGGGCGTCGACGTCTTTGCGGTTCCGGGACGGGCCGGGCACCCCGACCTCCTGGGCGGGGCTCCGTTCACCGTGAGCCACCACGTGGCCATCGCCGCCGGGGAATACGGCGGTGGCAACGCGGCGGCTAAGGTGCTCGAACAAACCAACATCCTGTGCTCGTCGATCGGTCTGCCTCTCGCTCCGATCGCCGGAGAGGCCAACGGTCTTCGCCTCGGCACCCAGGAACTCACCCGCTGGGGCCTCACCGAAACTGACATGGTCCACGTCGCCCACCTGTTCGCCGATGCCCTCCTCGTCCGTCGCAACGCCGACGCCATCGCCATCGACGCGGCCGCCACGAAGGCGCAGTTCTCCACCGTTCACTTCGTTACGACTGAGACATCTGATGACTGTTGACCTCACGCAGGACCTTGCCCAACTTCGCACCGAAGCAGTTGCGCTCGACGCTTCGGACCCGGCCCCGATGCGCAACCGATTCGAATTCCCGCCCGCATCAGATTCGTGCCCCTTTCCTACGCGTGCTTACTTTGCTGGCAACTCACTCGGTCTGCTTCCAATCTCGGCTCGCGCCCACCTCAACGAGGTTGTAGCGAGCTGGAGCACTCGAGCCGTGGAGGGGCATTTCAGCGGCGAATCGCCCTGGACGCACCTGTCCGAATCGCTCAGCGCACCGATGGCCCGGATCGTGGGCGCACAGGCCAACGAGACCATTGTCGCCAACACGCTCACGGTGAACGTGCACCTGTTGCTCCTAGCCTTCTACCGACCCACCGGCGCTCGCACGATCCTGCTGACCGAGGACGGTCCGTTCCCCTCGGATGGCTACGCGGCCGCCAGCCAAGCACGCCTCCACGGTCTCGACCCCCATGCCCACGTCGCCAAGCTCCAGCCGCCCCCCGGTGAGCTGCTCCTTCGGACCGAGGACATCGTCGCCACCATCGCCACCCTCGGCGACACGCTTGCCTGCGTTCTGTTGCCGGGCGTGGCCTTTCGAACCGGTCAGCTTCTCGACATCAAGGCCATCACCGCGGCCGCCCACGCCGTTGGTGCCAATGTCGTGTGGGACCTCGCCCATGCCGCCGGCAACGTTTCGCTCTCCCTGCACGACTGGAACGTCGACGGTGCCGCATGGTGCACCTACAAGTACCTCAATGCGGGACCGGGAGCGGTTGGGGCGATGTTCGTGCACGAACGTCACGTGGACCGAACCGACCTTGTTCGTCTCGACGGGTGGTGGGGCAATGCCCCTACTACTCGGTTCGAGATGACGGACGAGATTGATCGCGGTGTCGGCGCCATCGGTTGGCAGATTTCCAACCCTCCCATTCTCGCCGTTGCGCCGATTGCTTCGTCGCTGGCGATCTTCGACGAAGCGGGCGGAATGACCGTGCTCCGGGAACGGTCGAAACGACTTACCGCCTATCTCGAACGAGTTCTCACCGAGGTGGCCAAGGAACATCAGCTCGGGATCATCACGTCCGATGATCCCGAAGGCCGCGGCGCCCAGCTCTCGATCCTGGTGACGGACGCCAAGGCCGTCACCGATCGCCTGATCGCCGAACACGATGTGCTACCCGACGAACGACCGCCGAGCATTATTCGTTTCGCCCCAACTCCGCTGTATTCGTCGTACGAAGACTGTTGGCGGGCCGGTGTCGCGCTGGCGGCCGTGGTCCCCGTTCGTTGAACGAAGTGCCACCGCCGAACGGCTCAGTGACCGCCGAGGTAGGCCTCGCGCACCGACGGGTCGTTGAGAAGGTCTTTGCCGAGCCCCGTCGAAACGATCTTGCCGGTCTCCAACACATACGCGCGGTGGGCGATCGAGAGGGCCTTCGAGGCGTTCTGCTCGACGAGCAACACGGTGGTGCCCTGCTCGTTGATCTCCTTGATGATGCGGAAGATCTGATTGATCAGCATGGGCGCCAGACCCATCGACGGCTCATCCAGAAGGAGCAATCGAGGCCGACCCATCAGCGCACGTCCGATCGCCAACATCTGCTGTTCGCCGCCCGACATCGAACCGCCGGCCTGATCGATGCGCTCCCGCAGACGAGGAAACAAGGTAAGTACACGTTCCAAATCCTCAGCAGCCGCCGCCGACTTGCGATCGGACCGGAGGTACATCCCCATGTCGAGGTTTTCTCGGACAGTCATACCCGGGAAGATGCCGCGACCCTCGGGCGATTGCCCGATGCCGAGGGCCACCCGCTTGTGCGAGGGCGCCTTGGTGATGTCGATTCCGTTGAACACGATCGATCCCGCGGCCACCGGACGAACGCCGGACATCGTCTTCATCGTGGTCGTTTTGCCGGCCCCGTTGGCCCCGATCAGCGTAACGATCTCACCTTCATTGACCTCGAACGAAATGCCTTTGATGGCCTGAATCCGGCCATAGAAGACTTCAAGATCAGTGACACTCAGCAGTGCCGCCATGATCAGACTCCCGCTTCTTCGTCGACCAGTGACGACTCGGCATCGTCGGGGGCGCCGAGGTATGCCTCGACGACACGAGGGTCGTTCTGAATATCCATGGGCGAACCCTCAGCAATCTTCTTGCCGAACTCCAAGACCACGATGCGGTCGGTCACGCCCATGACGAGACGCATGTCGTGCTCGATCAGCAGCACGGTATAGCCCTGGTCACGGATCTTGCGGATCAGACCCATAAGGTCTTGCTTCTCCGCCGGGTTGAACCCCGCCGCCGGCTCGTCGAGACAGAGCAGCTCTGGCTTGGTCGCCAACGCCCGTGAGATTTCGAGGCGCCGCTGGTAGCCGTACGGCAGATTTCGGGCGAGCTCGTGGGCCCGGTCGGCGATCCCCATGAACTCCAGGAGCTCCATCGATCGCTCGCGGCCCTCCTTCTCCTCCTGCTTATGAACCGGAAGGTGCAACAACGCCGCGACAACACTCGTCTTGTGGTGAGTGTCGGCGCCGACCATCACATTTTCGAGGGCCGTCATCTCCGGGAACAACCGAATGTTCTGGAACGTGCGAGCAATACCCAGCCGGGTAATTTCGAAGCGCTTTCGGTCCCCGAGGGGTTCGCCCTTGAACCGCACCTGTCCACTGGTGGCCTTGTAGACCCCCGTCATGACGTTGAAACAGGTGGTTTTACCTGCACCGTTAGGACCAATGAGACCGAGGATCTCACCGCGGTTGATGCAGAAGTCGACATCGGCCAGCGCGGTCACGC
>JANLQX010000248.1:0-1590 GCA_031368095.1 Actinomycetes bacterium
GTCGGCGTGCTCCTATCCCACCGGTATCGCTGCCGTCCCTGTGGAGGTCGTCGAGGCGTCGGCCCCGATCCGGTTCCTCCGAAAGGAACTGCGCGCGGGCAGCGGTGGGGCGGGCGCACAGGTGGGCGGTCTTGGCCAGACGATCGAGTTCACTGTCGATACCAACCGACCGTGGCAGTTGAACGCGGTGGCATCGCGGCTCGTCGTCCCGCCAGAAGGAGTCTTCGGCGGCGATCCTGGCGCGGCGGGGTCGTTTACGGTGAATGGTCTCCCCGTACAGACGCAGTCGCGGATCACCCTGCAGCCGGGCGATCTCGTCCGCCTCGAACTTCCAGGTGGCGGCGGCTATGGCGCGCCGGTAGCGGAGACTTCGGTCGTTGGCTGAGGTGGACGGCTCGTTCGAGTCCCTCGAGGCCGTGGCAACATCCACGTTCGCCGCGGCATGGCAACGCGCGGTGACGTTGCACGGCGGCGCGCCGTTCCTGGTGTTCGAAGGCCCCGACGCGGCGACGACCGAATGGACGTACGCCGAGTTCGACCATGTGGTCGGACGAGCCGCGTTCACCCTGGCAACGTTCGGCGTGGGGCGGGGGAGCAGCGTTCATCTCGCGCTCACCAACTCGCCGGCGTTCATCGCGCTGTGGTTGGCAGCGACCCGGCTCGGCGCGTGGATCGTTCCCAGCGACCCGATGGGGACCGTCCAAGAACTGGCCGGTCACATCGCCCGCACAGTGCCGGCTGTCGGCTGCTGCGCTACTGCTCGCGCCCACACGTACAACGCTGCGGCGGGACGCCTGCCGGTGATCGAGTTCGACGAGGCCGACATCGAACTGCGTGTCTTCGGTTCCGACCTGTTGAACGAGTGGCCCGACGTTGCACCGATGGACCGTGCCGCGGTGATGTTCACCTCCGGCACCACAGGCCGGCCGAAGGGCGTCGAGGTGACCCAGGCCAACTACGCGTTCGCCGGCCGCACCATGGCCGAGGCGGCCGGGCTACAGCCGCATCACCGCCAGCTCGTGGTGTTGCCGATGTTCCATGCAAATGCGCAGTACTACAGCGTCGCATCCGCCGTCTGGGTCGGGGCGTCGGTGGCGCTCATGCATACCTTCTCGGCGAGCCGTTTTCTGGCGCAGGCGGCGCACCACAGAGCAACGCACGCGAGCTTGTTCGCAGCGCCGATTCGGATGATCTTGTCGCGTGGGGCGACACCCGTTCCGGGCATCGAGTTGCAGCACTGCTGGTATGCGATGAACATCAGCGATCAGCAGTACGCCACGTTCAGCGCCTTGGTCGGCTGCCGTCCTCGTCAGCTCTACGGGATGACCGAGACTATTCCGGCTGTACTCACCGACGGTGTCGACGTACCGGTTCCGGCGTCCATCGGATTCGTGACGGCAGGCTGTTCGGTCGCTGTCCAGCGGCCTAACGGCACGAGCGCATTGCCCGATGAAGAAGGCGAGATCGTTGTCTGCGCAGAGCCAGGCATCACGATGTTCAACGGCTACCTCGACGACCCGCAGACCACCGAACGGTCGATGCGGATCGGCGCAGATGGCAGGCGGTGGTTCCTGACCGGCGACCGCGCCC
>JANLQX010000275.1:0-21812 GCA_031368095.1 Actinomycetes bacterium
TGATTGGTGCCGACCGGATGCTGGTTCGTGAGGAAGAGTCCGAACTGGACGGTCATCCGCGCAGCGCCTGCCCGAGCACCCGAGTGTCGGCCAGCGTGTCGAGACCGAGCACGAGGTCCTGCACGCGATGGGTGACATCGCGCGACGTTGCGCTGCGCATGTTGTCCTGGAACTTCACGATGATTTCGTCGGCACTCAGCGGGCGCTCATCGGCCCCGCGGTTCACCTGCTCGCGATGGGAGAACACACGGCCGTCGTGGAGCGTGATCTGCACCGCCCCGCTGTAGTGCTTGGGGAATCCAGAATCGGGATCGTCGTGACAGACCACCTTGGCGGCGAGGTCAAGAATTTGACGGTCGCCGAGCGCTTCGTTCTCCAGCTCGCGCAAACCGAACTGACCGCGAACGATCGAGGCGGCGACGATGAACGGCAACGAAAACTTGGCGTCGTAGTCGCTCTTCGGGACGAGCTTCTTCTCCGCCGGATACGACACGACCTGGCCCGGTGTGGGGTGAATGAAGGCATCGATCTTGGCGATGTCTTCCGCGGCGATGCCTTCGCCTTTGGTGATGATCATGGCGGCATCAGCAAAAGCGTGCGTGAAGTGGCAGGCCGGGAACGGCTTTACCGCGTTGTTCAACACTTCCCAGGTGTCGCCCAAGCCCGCTGTGCAGGCCGCGAGGTCGGGCACCTTGTTCTGCAGGTGGGTGTTGAAGAAGCCGAACCGACCCTCGTAGACACGAAGCGGCGTCTGGAAACCCTGGCGGGCGAAGGCCGCCGCGGTGATGGCGTTCGATGCGGCGAGACCGGGGTGGGCTCGCTTCGTCCACGATCCGTCGTCGAGGAACTCGAGCAGGCCGGCCGACGTGGAACCAGCAAAGCCCTGCGCATACGCAATGAGCTTGGCGGGAAGGCCTTCCATCTTCGCCGCCGCTGTCGCACAACCGAATGCCCCCGCCACGCCGGTGGGGTGGAAGCCGATCTCGTGAAAGCCACCGTTGGCCGCCATACCGATACGAGCCGAGATCTCGACGGCCAGGACGTAGCCAACGAGCAGATCGGTGCCAGGAAGCCCCTTGTGGTTGGCCATGGCCAGTGCCGTCGGAACGGCGCTGGTGGAGGCATGGCAGACCGCAGCCACGTGGGTGTCGTCATAGTCGAGGCCATGCATCAAGATGCCATTCATCAGTGCCGCGTCGCGGATCGGCAGGCAGTTGCGGAATCCGACGACAGGCTCGGTGCCGCCCTCTCCAAATCCAGTAAGCGCGCTTAGGGCTGTACGGCTGAACTCAAAGCGCGTGGATGCGAAGCCGATACCGACGCAGTCGAGGATGAACAATTTGGAACGCTCGACGACGTGCGCCGGCAGGTCGGAGAACGAAAGATCCGCGGCGAAGTTGGCGATCGTTTCGCTAATGGAGGCGCCGGCCGGGTCGGCGGCACCGAGAACGTCTGAGGACATCGTGGAATCAGCCATGACCCAATTCTGCCCTCGACGAATGGCCGACGTGAAATCCTCTGAGGTATTTCCCCTCCGTTCGTGACTACGCTTGCCCGGCATGGCAAACGGCAAGCAACTTCGTGTCACCGTCGTGCAATCGGGCTCGTGTTCGGAAGATCTCGAGGCCAACACCGCAGCATTGCTCCAAACCTTTCGTAACGAGGCTTCCCGGGGCACCGACCTCGTCGTGTTTCCCGAGCTGGCGACGGCGCCGTACTTCTGCGCCACAACGAAAGACGCCCGCTTCTGGGACTGGGCCGAGACGGTACCCGGACCCACGACCGACGCGTTTGCCAAGGTCGCCGCCGAGACCGGCACTGCCGTGTGTTTCGGAATCTACGAGCGGACCGCGGAGGGCGAGCACTTCAACGCCGCGCCGATCATCGACGGCACCGGCGCGTTTGTCGCCGGCATGTTGCCCGACGGTTCGACCCAACTTGCGTACCGCAAGCTCGCCATCCCCAAGGTGGAGACGCCAACGCTGACGACCGACGAGAAGCACTGGTACGGACCCGGCGCGGGACCGTGCATCTTCGACGTGCAGGGCATCAAGGTCGCCGTGCTGATTTGTTACGACCGAAGCTTCTCCGAGCATTGGATGGCGGCCACGCATATGGGGGCCGAGGTCATCGTCGTGGTCGTGTCGTCGTTCGGATGGCGCTCGGAGCTATTCGTTCCCGAGTTACGAATTCGCGGCATGGAGAGCGGCTCCTGGGTGGTGGCGGCGAATCGCGGCGGCCCCGAGGTCGTCAACGGACAAACGCTCACCTTCTTCGGGCAGTCATGTGTGATCGACCCGTTTGGTTCCGTGGTGGCCCTCGCCCCGGCCGACGAGGCCGGACACGTGATCCGCGCCACCGTCGATACGTCGGTCCTGCCCGAGGCACGCCGCACATGGCCGATCCAACAGGACCGTCGTCCCGAAGTCTTCCGCTTCATGTACGACTCCCCGCCCTCTCGCTAGATGACCCCGCGCTCGGCCAGGGCGCGGCGCTCCTCTTCCGACACGCCGAGGAGCTCGCCGTAGATCTCGTCGTTGTCGTGGCCGAGAGCCCAATGCCCGGTGTGGCGGGCCGCTCCCGGGGTCTCGGAGAGGCGGGGGATGACGCCGGGCCCCATGAGGTCGCCGAGCTCGGGGTCCGTCATGGTGATGAGCGAGAGATTGGCGCGGAAGTGCGGGTCGTTCACGAGGTCTTCGGCCGAGTTGACCGGACCGAAGACGACGTCGCCCTCATCGAGTCGTTGGGCCAGCTCGTCGTAGTCGAGAGTGGCCGCCCACGCCATGATCTCGGCATCGAGTTCGTCGGCATGCGCGCGTCGGCCGAGATCATCGGTGTACAGATGATTTTCGGCAAGGTCGGTTCGGCCCATCACCCGGCACAGCCGTTGCCACAGACTGTCGGAATTGGCGGCGATCACCACACGGCGGCCATCGCGACTCGTGTAGAGGTTCGACGGGACGACGTGGGCGAGACGGACGCCCTGGGGCTGGCGAATGGCACCGAGTTTGGCGTACTCCGTGGTCACCGACTCGGACACGGCGAGGCATGCGTCGGTGATGCCAACGTCGACGACCTGCCCTCCGCCGCCTCGAGCATCGCGGTTGTAGAGCGCAAGAAGCACGCCCTGCGCGGCGAACATTCCGGCGAGAGAATCACCTAGTGACAAACCCATGCGTGGCGGTGGCTGATCGGGAAACCCGTTGAGGTACCGCAACCCTCCTGCGGCCTCGCCCGCCGACGCATAGCCGGGGCGGTGGGCATACGGTCCTGACTGTCCGTATCCCGATACCCGGGCGATGATCAGGCGCCGATTGCGAGCGAGCAACACGTCGGGAGCAAGTCCCCATCGTTCAAGCGTGCCCGGCTTGAAGTTCTCGACGATGACATCGCAGGTGTCGATCAACTGTCGGGCAATCTCTTGGCCTTCGGGTAAACGCAGATCGAGGGTGATGAGCTTCTTGTTTCGGGCCAGGAAGGGCCACCACAATGCTCGCGGCCCGTTGGGACCATCGGCCCGGGTGGCGCCCCAGTCGCGCATCGGATCGCCGGTGCCGGGAGCTTCGACCTTGATGACCTCGGCTCCGAAATCGCCGAGCATCCTGCCGACGAACGGCCCGGCCAGGATCACGCCGAGTTCAAGCACCCGCAGTCCAGCGAGCGGTCCGTGCGGTTCGTCAGCCACGACCCGATGCTACGAGGACCCGAGTCCGGCTGCCCTACGGCGGGCCAACGCGTGTCGTTGGCGAGGGATGAGAGACTGTTCCGCCCTTGAACGAGCTCCAGGATGGAACGCATGCATCGGGCACTCTGAGCACTGTGAGCACTTGTGAAGACTGACCACGACATCCATTCCGAGGCAAGCCGTCGACGGACGTTCGCCATCATCAGCCATCCCGACGCGGGCAAGACCACGTTGACCGAGAAGTTCCTCCTCTACGCGGGCGCCGTGCAGGAAGCGGGCGCGGTGAAGGCTCGATCCGATCGCCGGCGCGCCACGTCGGACTGGATGGATATGGAACAGCAGCGCGGCATCTCGATCACCTCCACGGTTCTGCAGTTCACCGACCGCGACCATGTGATCAACCTGCTCGATACTCCGGGTCACCGCGACTTCTCCGAAGACACGTTTCGGGTTCTGGCGGCCGCCGACGCCGTGATCATGGTGCTCGACGCAGCCAAGGGCATTGAGCCGCAGACGCTCAAGTTATTCGAGGTGTGCCGTTCGAGGCAGTTGCCGATCATCACCTTCATCAACAAATTCGATCGACCGGGGCTCGATCCGCTCGACCTCATCGACGAGATCGAAAACCGAATCAAGCTGCGTTGCACGCCCGCAACCTGGCCGGTCGGAATCGCTGGAGATTTTCGGGGAGTCATCGAACGCGATACCGGTCGATTCATCCGCTTCTCTCGCACGGCGCGAGGCGCCAAGATGGCCGAAGAACAGATCGTCGATCCAGCCCGTGCGGCGGCAGAGGAAGGACCGGCATGGCACGCCGCGCTGGAGGGAGCGGGGTTGATGACCGAGATCGGCGCCGACGTCGATCAGAAATCCTTCCTGGCCGGTGAGACAACGCCAACATTTTTCGGCTCCGCCATCACCAACTTCGGAATCCGCCAATTGCTTGATGCCGTCGTCGATCTGGCCCCGTCACCAACACCCCGCGAAGATGTCGACGGCCAGTTCCGTCCCCTTGACTCGCCCTTCTCGGCGTTCGCGTTCAAGGTGCAGGCGAACATGAACCCGAACCATCGCGACCGTGTCGCCTTCGTGCGGGTGCAGTCCGGATGTTTCGAACGCGGCATGACGGTCACCCTCGGCCGCACCGGCAAGCCATTCACCACCAAGTATGCGGCCACGGTCTTCGGACAGGATCGCGACACCGTCGAACTGGCCTATCCGGGTGACATCGTGGCCCTGGTCAATGCCACCGACGTGAACATCGGCGACTCGCTCTTTGTCGACCAGTCGGTGGTCTACCCGTCGATTCCGACCTTCGCTCCGGAGCTGTTCGCCAGCGTTCGTCCGCGTGACGTGTCGAAGCAGAAGCAGTTCAAGAAGGGCCTCGAACAACTTGGGGAAGAAGGAGTGGTGCAGGTCATGCACCGCGAGGGTGACCCCTCGCCGGTACTGGCTGCAGTTGGTCAGATGCAGTTCGAGGTGTTCGCGTACCGCCTCGCCAATGAGTTCAATGCACCGGTCGAATTCGGCGCCACCCGCGAGCGCATTGCTCGTCTTACCGACCGGGAAACGGCCGACAAGATGCGAGGCACCCCCGGCCTCGAAGTGCTGGTTGGTTCCAAGGGACGGATGCTGGCCCTGTTCGAGAGTGAGCGCTGGCTCGACCGACAAAAGGAAACCCACCCGGACTGGGTGCTGGATTCGATCCGCACCGGCCTGATGGATCCCGCTTAGCCGCCAGCCCTGACCGATCAGCGGGGGATGATCGTTCCCATGTTCATGATGCCGTTGGGGTCGAAGGCCCGCTTCAGCGTTTCCAGCATGGGATACGACGAACCGTATTCCTCCTTGACCCAGCGTGACCGAGCCTTGCCGATGCCGTGGTGGTGGACAATCGATCCGCCGAAGCGCAGCGTCTCCTCGCAAATGATCTTGATGATCGGAAAGTAGTACTTGTCGTTCTCCTCTTCGGGCTCGCAGTCGATGAGGTCGTAGAAGTAGTTGAAGTACATGTTGGTGCCATTGATGTAGCTGTGCGAGGAGTGTCCACCGAGCAACGTGATGCCACGGATTTCCTTCCGGATGCGAGCAATGGCCGCCACGTAGATTTCGTTGATCGAACTCCAGTCGGCGGAAATCTCGGTCGTGCGGTTCACGTTCCGAGTGGTGCGAATGCGCTCGTCTTCGCGAGTGACCTTGTCGGGGCCCCACACCAGATCGTCGAACCACGTGGAGATGATCTGCGGGTCAACCGGTTTGCAGTCTGCATACCTGGCGACGATTTCAGCGATGCCATCGGCGGTGGCTTTGGCAATTCCGGCGTTTCCTTCCGCCATGAACAGCACGATGCAGTCGTTCGACTCAGCGAAATGGGAGAAGTGGAGTTGTCCGTCTTCCGGATCGTAGAGGCGAGCCACCGAGGGCCGGTAGCCAGCAACCATCACTTCCCGGAGCACCTCGAACCCAAGTTTCATATCTTTGAGCGTCCAACCTAGGAAGGTGTTGTTCTCCGGAAGATAGGGGAAAAGTTTTACCGTGACTTCGGAGATGAAGCACAACGCACCTTCATTGCCGATCACAATGTGGCGGATATCCGGGCCGGCCGCCCGACGCGGAATGTTCTTGATCCGCGACACCTGACCGCCAGGGAACACGACCTCGCATCCAACCACCATGTCTTCGATACCGCCGTAGAGCGTGGAGAACTGGCCGATGCTGCGGGTGGCGACGAGCCCGCCCATGCTGGCAATGGGTTTGGACTGGGGTGAGTGGCCGGTGGTGAGTCCAATGGCCCGCACGGCATCTTCGAGGGCCTGCAGGGGCACGCCGCATTGGGCCGTGGCCTGCATGTTGTAGGCATCGATCTTGACGATCTCGTTCATCATTGAACCGTCGACAACGATCGAGTTCGGCACCGGCGTTTCGAGGCCACCCTCGGTTGCCGTGCCTCCCGTTCGGGCCACGACGTTCACGCCGTGCTCGTTGGCGAAGGCCAGCACGGCGGCCGCCTCGGCCGTGCTTTTGACCATGGCCACCGCGGCGGGGACTTCCATCGTGAACACGTTGAAGATGCTCTGCAATTTCCTGAAGTTGTCGATGCTGCTTCGCTGCAACACGTGTTCGTCGGTAATGACCTGCTCGGGAGCCAGTATGTGGTGCAGGTGGTCGACGACGGCTTCCCGGGACAGCGGCATGGTGAATGTTCCTCGTAGTGGGTGATCAGTGGAAGATCGGGTAGGCCCGCTCATAGAGCGAGTCGGTTGCCGATCGAATATTTCGATACACAGTGTCGTTCATCCGCCGGTAGACCTCGTGGTCGGTGGCGTTGGGCGTGAATGTCTGTCGGGGAGCGGCCATGACCGATGCCGCGGTCGCGACATCCGCATGCACGCCAACGGCTGCCGCCGCGCACATTGCGGCACCGAGACTGGCCCCGCCAGCACCCGTACTGCGGGCGGTGGGAAGCGCGAATACGTCAGCGAAAATTTGCATGAACAGTGGGCTCGACGCCCCGCCACCGGACACGACAAGGTCGGTGAGAGTGATGTCGAGCTCGGCGCACATGGCGTCGACATTGGTCTTCATCGTGAGCGCAATCGCCTCAAGAATGGATCGATACACGTGGGCTCTTGTGTGGCGGGCGTCGAATCCGAGCATGGTGCCCTTACGGGTCGGGTGGTCGGTGGGCGCAAGCCAGTCGAGCGCCGTCATCAGGCCGTCGCTTCCGGCCGGCACCAGCATTGCTTCGCGTTCGAGATACTCCTCGCGTGACAGGCCGACCGCAGCGGCTCGTTCGGCCAGTTCTGGTCCAAGCAGATCGAGGAACCACGTGAGGGTCCACATGCCACGACGCACGCCGTTGCTCTCGTAAAGATAGTGCTCCGGTAGGGATGCGAAGTTGGTCCAGAAGTTCGTCGGTGTCTTGTGGTTGGTCGAGCCCGGCACCATCGCGGCAATGTAGGTGCCGAGCGACACGAGAGCGGTCGTTGGACCGATGGTGCCGGCGCCGAGCATCTCGACGGCCTTGTCGTTCGCCGTCGCCACCACCGGGACACCAGCCGGAAGTCCGGTCGCCGACGCGGCGGACTCCGTAAGCGCACCGATGATCTCGCCCGGCATCTGCAACTCGAACAACATGTCCTGCGTCAAGCCCAGAGCCTCGAAGTCAGCGGCGTTCGCGCTCCAGCTCCACGTGTCGGTGTCGATGGGCCACTGAACGGCGATGCTGTTGGCCGCCGTGTCACGGAACGCGCCGGTCATGCGGTGGGCGAGATAGCCGCTCGTGGTGGTGGCGTACCGGAAGGCTGGATCGGTCGGCACGTAGGGCTGGTACGCGCGATCGTCCATCCAACTGATGACGGGTTCGATGAGGGATCCGTCGGCGTCCAGGAACGCCTTGCAACAGCGAATCGGACAAAGACCCACACCGACGATGGCAGCCGGATCACCCGGGAAGGCCGACATGGCGGCGCGACTTGCTTCGGCAATCGCTCGCCAAAGATCATCGTCAGGATGGACGGCCACGCCGTGCGCTGGTCGCTCCATTGGCCGCAACGCACAATCGCCGCGGGCAATCGTTACTCCGGCACCGTCATAGATCACGACCTTGGCGCTCTGGGTCCCGCAGTCGATGCCAACGAGGAACGGTCCTGACGTGGAAGACATAAATAACCTGCGCGCTTAGCGGACGAGGTAGCCGCCGTCGACGCAGAGTACGTGCCCGTTCACGTAGTCCGACGCCCGACTGGCCAGGAACACAACGGTGCCCATGAGGTCGATTGGCTCACCCCACCGCCCGGCCGGGATGTGGTCGAGGACGCGCTGATTGCTTACCGGATTCGACCGTGTATTGGTCGTGATGGCGGTGGCGTAGTAGCCGGGGGCAATGCCGTTGACCTGAATATTGTGCTCGGCCAGTTCGTCGCAATAGGCCTTGGTCAGACCGGCGATACCGTGCTTGGTGGCGGCGTAGGCGGGGGAGAGTCTTCCACCGAGGAAACTGAACATCGAGCAGATGTTGATGATCTTGCCGGAATGTTGCGGGACCATCCGCTGAGCTACTTCGAAGCTCATCTCAAAGGCCGCGGTGAGGTTCACCTGCACGGTGGCGTCCCACTTGTCGCGGCCGAATTCGAGCACCTCACCGAGGGGGCAGATCCCGGCGCTGTTGATCAAGATGTCGACCGACCCGAACCGCTCTGCGCATGCGTTGACCACCGACTTCGGTGTACCCGGAGAGGTGATGTCGGCGAGCATGAACTCGTACTCGGCTCCGGCGCCCTCCAGGAGTTCTTTGGTGGAACCGTCGTCTTCGAGAATGCTCGGCACGAACACGTTCGCGCCGCCCTTGGCAAGAGCGAGGGCGAACGATTGACCGAGGCCGCTATTTCCTCCGGTGACGATGGCGTTCTTTCCGGTGAGCCGGAAAAAGTCGAGCCCAAACGATTGCATTGCGAGCTGCGCCTACGGAGCGACGAAGCCGTTTGCTTTGTGCGAGGCATCACAGAACGGCTTGGTGTTACTGGCGCCGCACCGGCAGAACGCCACGCGGCCGCCCCGCTCGATCTCGGTGCCGTCGGTACCGATGACCGTCACGTCTCCCTGCACCAGTATTGGGCCGTTGGGCCGAAGCGTGATGGTGACTCCCGAAGGTGACGGCGGCTGGGGGGTATCGGTGGCGGTCATGGCGTGAACCGTAGGCGACGCTGCATCGCCGCGACGACGCCGGTCTCCCGGATGCCGCTTAGGCGGCGAGCAAGGCGTCGAGAAGATCAGCCGAAGATTCCTCTAGGAGCGAACAGACGGCGAGTTCGTCGAGCACTGACGTGCTCAAGCCCGGCGAGAGCGCAACGGACTTCCAGGCGTTGGCGCCCTGGCGTTCGGCGGCAGCCTGAAGCTGGAGTTGTTCGATGACCGTGAGGCCGTCGAAGGCGGCGTAGTAGATCGAGCGAGCTTTTGGAAGACGGCTGTCCAGCTCCGCCGCCTGCGCATCGGTAATCGGGAACGCGGCTGACACCCGGTCGGCGATTTCGTCCTCAGCCGCTGCGCACCTCAGCAGTTCGCTCGACCACGCCGGCAACTCCGTTGACCAGGTTCGGTAGCGGTCAGCGGCGGTGCGCTCAAGTCGGGCGAGGAAGGCCGGACGAATATCGGAGCCGAGGTCGGCGAGGACCGGTGCGAGCAACTGTCCAAAGTTGATGGCGGCAGTGGTGTGAGAAGGAGCCATAGCTGCACCGTAGATGACCCGAACCTTCGAGTTAGAACCCGGCGCCGTATCGTGCCGCCGCCTCCCAGTCGGTGAGGAAATGCATTACCGCCCGTGAGTCGCGGAGCCGTGGACTTGGCCGTTGTGCCTCCAGCCACGATGCGGCGAGACTTCGCTCGACCATGCGGACCTGATTATCGAATGCGTCGAGCGGACCGTCGACGGTGATCGTCTCGTGTGAACCATCGAACCCGGTCCACACGAAGGAGTTTTCACCGGCGCGCGGTAGCCATGGGTTGGTCACAAAACGAAGGGTTCCTTTGGTGCCCTGAACCTCAAAGCGGGACGAGCTGCCGTAGGTCTCGGCGGTGTGGAGCGTGGCCAAGATCCCGTCGATGAATCGGACGGCGGCGACAGACTCGGTGACGTTGGTGTCCTTGATCGAAACCGTGCCGGTGGCCGACATCTTTCGCGTGTCGAACGTTCCATCGCCACTCACCCGATCGATGACGAGTTGCACGAGTGACGCCGGATAGCAGCCCAGGTTGTAGATCGCTCCACGACCGAGGGGATTCACGAGGTGCGCGATGTTGGCGACGTAGCTGGCATCGATCGCCCGAAGCTCACCAAGGCGCCCATCGGTCAGCACCCCGACGAATCGATCCAACACGGGGTGGGCGAGATACATCAGTCCTTCGACGAAGAACACTCTGCCGTCAACGGCGGTCAACAACTCGTCGGCCTGCGCCATCGAAATCGTCAGCGACTTCTCCGAGACAATGGCCTTTCCGGCTCCGGCCGCTTTGACCACCATCTTGTGGTGGAGATGGTTCGGCACGCCGACATAGACGACGTCGACATCATCCCCGGAGACAGCCTCGTCAATTGACGTCGTCGCCCGGTCGATTCCGTGACGGGCGCGGAAGGCTTCGAGCCTCGTGGCGTCTTGCCCGGCGACCACCGTGCATGTCGACCCGGGGCTGGCGGCAATGGCGGCTGCCATGGTGTCGGAAATGAAGCTTGTTCCGAGAATTGCCCATCGCAGCATGTCGATGATCCTGCTACGAAACAGAACGTATCCCCGAACGGTTCGACGCCGCCCCGTGCGAGGGCGAAACTCTTTTGGTGACGACGGATCCCTCTCCTCCCAACTCGAAGATCGTTGGCGTTCAGGGAGACCGGTGGTGGCACCCTCCGCATCGTCGACTCGCCGGTTCTCGTCGACGCCGTCATCATCGCGGTATCGAGGTAGCCGTGGTCGTGATCGGCGTGGTGTGGGTGGCCTGGGTATTGAAAGGATCGAACCGTCCGTCGCTTCGCGTTGCTCATCCGGCACTGCTGGCCTTGGCCGTGGGTCTTGAATTCGGATCTATGAACAGCTTTGCGCGAGTGCAGCGCATCGCTCTCGCCGCCGGTGGTGTTCGCATCTCCCTTTCGCAGGCGCTTCGCATCACCTATGCCAGCAACGCCGTGTCGGTGACGGTGCCGGTCGCCGGCTCGGCGGCGGCCACCGCGAATACCGCTTCGGAGTACCGTCATCAGGGAGCGGACCCCGGACTGATTGCCTGGACGCTTCTGGTCACCGGCATCGTCTCGACTGTTGCGTTCGCGCTCATCACGGCCGCCGGTGCCGTGTTTTCGGGCAACGGGTGGGCGGCGATTGCTGGCGTGGCGGCAACGTTGTTCGGGACCGTTCCCTTGATCGCCATCCTCGTCGCGGTCCGCTCCGCCGAATCACGCGAGACCGTCGTTCGATTGCTGGCGTCGGCCTTGCGCTTGTCGTTCCGGGTTCTCCGGAAACCGACCGCACCCACGCAAACGGCCAAGCGGCTACTCGATGATTTGGCCTCATTTCATCTCGGTCGTTTTGCCGCCGCCAAGGTCGCCTTCTTCTCAACAACCAATTGGCTGCTCGACGCAGCGTGTCTCGGCGCGGCAGTTGCGGCGTTCGGCGAACCCGTGCCCTGGCGTTCGATGTTTGCTATCTATGCCGCCGGGATCGGGGCCGCGGCAATTGGATTTACCCCGGCTGGTATCGGGATCGTTGAAGCGGCACTGGCATCAGCGCTCGCCACCGGTGGCGTCTCGAGCTCCCGGGCACTCCCCGCAGCGCTGGCGTACCGGGCCGTGAGTTGTTGGCTGGTGCTGGGCGTCGGATGGGTCTTTTTCGCCCGTAGTCGTGCCCACCTCGCCAACCAGCATTCCCACGTTGACTGACGCCCGCTGGGGGAGCTACAGGTTGGTCCCGACAATACGCCCGATGAGTGCGGTGATGGCCATCGAGAGCGAGCCCAAGGCGACGATCCGCAGCACGGCACGCGTCTTCGCCGCACCGCCAAGGGTCGCGGCAAGGATCCCGAGCGCACCGAGGGCAGTGATCGTTACGACGACCGTCACCATGATCCGCAGCCGTTCGCCGACCACGAGAATTGCCGTAAGTGGAAGCGCCGCCCCCAAGGCGAAACTGACCGCCGACGTGGCTGCGGCTTGGACGGGACGAGCCAGGAGATCGGGATCGAGGCCAAGCTCATCGCGGGCGTGGGCCCGCAGCGCGTCGTGCTCGTGGAGATGCTCGGCCACCGTTCGGGCGAGGGCCCGGGGCAGACCCCGCTTCATGTAGATATGCGCAAGCTCGGTGAGTTCGCCCTCACGATCGTCGTCGAGGGCCGACCTCTCCATTGCGAGGTCCGCGCGCTCGGCGTCACGCTGCGACGCAACGGATCCGTACTCGCCGGCGGCCATTGCCAACGACCCGGCCCCGAGTGCGGCGATGCCGGTCAGGGCCAAGGTCGACCGGGCAGCATGTCCGGCGGCGATGCCGATGAGAAGACTCGACGTGGACAGGAGCCCATCGTTCGCTCCGAGCACACCGGCGCGCAACCACCCCGTGCGATGACTGCGATGGTGCTCGTCGTCGTGATCGTGCGTTCTGCTCGGTGAAGCTTGCGAGTCCCGTTCCGGCTCGACTCCTGAGTCGGCGCCGGTCGGCTTGCTGAGGGCTTCCGGCATGCTGCAAACAGTAGGGCGCTGCGGTGACGCCCAGGACTGTCACAGGGTCCATGTGACGATGTCGGGATGCACGACGTCGATCGGATCATTAGCGAAGCAATGGCCGCCGGGGCCGCCAAGAACGTGACGGAGTTCAATCGTCGCTTGGACGTGCTGGAGTCACTCGCCCTCACGACCCCGGAGTCCGTACTGCCGCTGCTCCGGGCCCGACTTGGCGGTTGCCTCACCGCGCTGTGGACAGCTGGATGGCAGCCCCTGGACCTTGTCCATGTCGTTGGCCGGCGAACGTCTGGCGCTCATCACGGCGTCATGCTGTCGGCTATCGCGTCGCAGTATTCGGGCTTTGACGCCGCCCGGATCGACCCCCGATGGGCCGACCAGATGAATCGGCTCGAGGTCCTCCGCCAAGGCATGGAAACCTCGGCGCTCTTCGGCGGCGACCAGGTTTCGCGCCACGATGTCGCCAAACTTTTGGCCGATGTTCGCTTCGCCGTTGACATGCTCGCCGTCATGGTGACCCTGCCCAAGTTGGAGCGGTTGATTCCGCCTCCTGGGAAGGGATCGGCCACAACATCAACTGGGTCACGGCCGACCGGAGCGCCGACCGCCCTCGATGGGAAAGTGCTCGCCCGGGTGCGTGCCCTCCTGGCAAAGGCGGAGTCGACCACGTTCGCCGAGGAGGCCGACGCCCTCACGTCCAAAGCGCAGGAACTCATGGCCCGCCACGCCATCGATCTCGCGATGTTGGACGCCTCGTCTCCCACGCACGGCGCGCCAGCCGCGCGACGCGTGCACCTGGATGATCCGTACGTCGATGCAAAATCATCGTTGCTTTCGGTCGTGGCCCTGGAAAATCGATGTCGAGCGGTGTTCTCTCCCGGCTTCGGATTCAGCACCCTGTTTGGCTTTGACGCCGACCTCGACTTCGTGGAGCTGCTGTTCACGTCGCTGCTCACCCAGGCAACCTCATCGATGGTGGCGGCCGACCGTCACGTCGACCGCTTCGGTCGCTCACGCACCCGATCGTTTCGTCAATCGTTCCTGATTTCGTTTGCCCACCGCATCGCCGAACGGCTTCGAGATGCCACCGAATCGGCAACGGCGGCGGCCAGGGTGGACCTGGGCGATGCGTTCCTGCCCGTGCTGGCGACCCGTGCCGCCCGGGTGGAAACACTTCTTGATGCCACCTTTCCCAAGCTCAGGTCTCGTCGAACCACGATCTCCAACGAGGCCGGATGGCAGGCCGGGAGGGCAGCAGCCGACGTCGCCACGTTGCGTCCTCCAGGGATGCTTCCGAAGTCGCGGTCATGATGACGGACATGGGCGAAATCGATGGCTACGACCCCACCGCCGCCGGGCCGGTCGGTCCGTGGATTACCGAACTCCGCGCGGCGATCGCGGGAACAGGCTCGGTCAACGTTCCGTGTGGTTCGTGCACGGCCTGTTGCCGGTCTTCGCAGTTCATCGAAATCGGGCCGGAGGAGCACCACGCTCTTCGGCGGATTCCACGCGAGTTGTTGTTCCCTGCGCCTCGTCGTCCGAAGGGTCATCAGGTAATGGGCTTCGACCAACAAGGTCACTGCCCCATGCTGGTGAACAACGCCTGCTCGATCTACGAGGACCGTCCGCAGACGTGTCGGACCTATGACTGCCGCGTCTTTGCCGCCACCGGCGTCCACGCTGCGGCCGACGGAAAAGCGGCAATTCACGAAAGGTCGTCGCACTGGGTGTTCGATGCCACCACCGATCGCGAACGGGTCAGCCTGGTCGCGATGGCCACCGCAGCCCGCTATCTCCATAAGCATCGGTCCGCCATCGGCGATCAACTCGTGCCGAGTACTGCAACCCATGTGGCGGTCGCCGCGTTCGAACTCCACGAGCTCTTCATGAAGGGCTCGGCGGGTGCCGGGCCGCGCTTCGATGAGCCTTCGACCGACGAGGTTCGCCGTGCTCTGCTCGGTCTTCGATCCAAGTAGTACGCGCGCCGAAGAGGCGCGGACCGTGGCGTCAGATCTTCTTACCCGGATCGATCGTTGTGGTGGCGATGATAGGGGGCGTCGTGTCGGCTGCCCCAAAAGATGTTGTGGTCGCCTTCGGTGCTTGGTCCCCGCCGGAATCGTGGCCGGGGGTGCGGTTTCTGATGAGGCTGGTGGTGGTGGCGGCGGGTGGATCGTCGGTTGTCGTGGTGACCCGATCAGGCTTGGACTCGCTGTTCACCGCCATGGTGGTCGTTGGGCTCGGTGGAGCAGCGGTAGTACTCGGTGGAACGGTGGTGCTGGTGCCGTCGTGGCGGCGAGTCTCGTCGTCGGAGTAGCGGGTGCCGCAACCGACGTGGCGGGCTCGTTCGGAGGGCAAGTCGGTCGGCCCCTCTCGTGAGCTCTTGTCTGGCCGCCGACATCGGAAGTGGCTTCTTGTATGCCCTGGCCGCAGTCATCACGGCAAACGCGACCGCAACGATACGCGCGCTTAGGGCTATCTCCTCTCTGCGTAGTCCCCTCGGATACCCCTCGCCAACATTTTGGCAAACGCACGGACTCGTTCGGAGTGTCTGCGAGTCTCGCGATCGTGACTGTTCAGGTCGGCGATCATGGCGAGCGCCGAGGCGACGGCTTCAGCCTGATTCTGCGGCAGCCCGTTCGCCACGGTTGCTTCCCGCGTCCGGCGAAGTCGATCAGCGTTGCCGGCATGAAGAGCGACGGCGAACCGAGTCGGAGCCTGGTCGGGAAACGACAGGAGCGGTCACGAGTCCAGCAGCGGCACCAAGAAACAATCGGTCCCCCGCGAACGACGGCCGCCACGCCGAGCGCCGCCTGCGGACGGGGAATCCACTGCGGGCCGCCGCGGCGCCCGGGCGTGGGACCGCCGTTGTTCTGAGTTGGTGACGACGACCCTCACTTGATCACCCCCCGTCATCGACGCAATGCGCACTGGGGCTGGATAAGGCAGATTCCCTAATGTCACCGAATGCGGAGGGTGCGACGGTGGTCGAGGGGCCGGGCCGCCGTCGACGAAGATGGAGGGATCGTGCGTCGTGAGGAACTTCGGAAACGGCTGTTGGAGGCCGGGGATAGTGCCCGGCGCACCACCGAGCAGCTACTAACGACCCGCCGGGGAGGGACCCGGCTCCCGGCTCGTGTCGGCCCGGCCCGATCGCTCGACGAGATTCAACGCGAGCTCGACTCCCTCGTCGGCCTGGAGTCGGTGAAGGAACAGGTCCGCACGCTGTTGGCGCTGCTCCAAGTTCGGGCTCGCCGCCGCGAACACGGTCTCGCCGACGTCTCGATGAGCCAGCATCTCGCCTTCCTCGGCAACCCGGGGACGGGGAAGACCACCGTGGCCCGGTTGTTGGCCGAGGCGTACGGGGCCATGGGTCTGCTGAAGAAGGGCCATCTCGTCGAAGTCGACCGTGCCGGACTCGTCGGCCAATACGTCGGCCACACCGCGGTCAAGACGAACCGGGTCATCCGTGAAGCACTCGACGGCGTGTTGTTCATCGACGAGGCCTATTCGCTTGCCCCCGCCAACCTTGCCGGGAACGACTTTGGGGCCGAGGCCATCGAGACCTTGCTGAAGCGGATGGAAGATCACCGCGACCGCCTCGTGGTGATCACCGCCGGCTACCCGCGCCTCATGAATTCGTTTCTGAATTCCAATCCGGGGCTCCGGTCGCGGTTCTCGCGTGAGTTGGAGTTCCCCGATTATTCGACGCCGGAGCTCGTGGCGATCACCGAGAACATGGCGCGCAGCAGCGACTATGTGCTCGGGCCGAACGTGCACCATGCACTGGTGCTGGTCTTCGAGTCCATCGTTCGTGACGAGCGGTTCGGCAATGCCCGTATCTCGCGCAATCTTTTCGAGCAGGCCATCAACGCGCAGGCGATGCGTCTCACCGAAGGTGGGGCAGCACATTCCCTGAACGCAGCGGCGGTATCGGCGCTCGATGCCAGCGACTTTCTCGACGGGGCCAAGCGAGTGGTGGCCCAGATTCGCAAGCGCACTCCGTAGCGCTCGTCAGGTCCTAAGCGCGCCGATGATGGCGTGAAGATGGGTGCGGAGTCGGTCGTTGTGTTCTTCGGGTGTCTTGCCGAGGCGCACGACAACGGCGTCGCGGTCGGGAAGCACGATCACGCGCTGCCCCTCGTAGCCGTGACAGGCCATCGACTGCTCGTAGGGCCAGAGCCACCAGTGGGCGCCGTAGCCGTGCGCTTCGGTGGTCGGCACCGGCGTGGGTCGACGGCCGTGATCGACCCACCCAGCGGGTAGTACACGTTGCTCGGCCCACCAGCCGTCGTGGAGATAAAGCAACCCGAATCGGGCAAAATCGCGCGCCGTCGCGTAGACGAACGAGGAACCGATGAAGGTGCCTGCCGCATCGAACTTGGCGGTCGCGCTTCTCATCCCTATCGCGTCGAACAGCCGCTCGTGGATGAACGTCTCCATGGCCTCTCGGGTGTCGGATCCGTCGAGCGACTGGCCGATGACTCGGGCAATGATGTTCGTCTCGCCACTGGAGTAGGACCAGTGGTTACCAGGCTTGTGCTGGAGCGGCCGATCAGCGGCGTACGCGGCCACATCGTCGGTTCCTGTTCCGAAGAGCATGTCGATCACGTTGCTCACGCCACCGTCCACGTAGTCCTCCACGAAGTCCAGGCCGCTGCGCATATTTAAGAGCTGTTGCAGGGTGATCGCTTCCTTGGCCGTTCCGGTCCACTGCGGAACCGGGGCCCCTCCCTCGAGTTCGAGGCGGCCGTCGGACATTGCGAGCCCCGTCAGTGCGTGGGTGATGCTCTTGGCCATCGACCAGGAAATCAAGGTGGTGTCGGCGTCGGTTGGGGTCGGCTCGGTACGGAACACATTGGGCGCCATGTCAGGTTCGTAGCGCTCGTGCACAATCTTGCCGTGTTGCACAATGACGACGGCGAGCGTGCCCGGAACCTGATCGTCAGTACACAGATCATGAACTGCCTGTTCAACGTCGGTTGGATTTGGTCCAAGTTCCCAGTCGAAGCCGGGTACGCGTTGTGTCGACATGGATGGTTACTGCTCGATGTACGGGCCGAGAAGCTGGGGGACTCGGAGCTCAGCGGGGATTCGCTCGGCGCCGATCAACCGATCGATCTGTTCGTGCAGGTGCCAGATGCGTCGTTCTTGATAGTTCGTGCGCATACCTTTGAGGGCGGGTGAGTCGATGGAGCGTTGCATGGGGGCCATGTTCTGCATGTCTTCGTCCATGATCTGGTCGTAGACGGCGGCGCGCTTGGCCCATCGTTCGGGCATCTCGTCGCCGTCCCAGTCCTTTGGCGCGTAATAAATCCAGTCGAGTCGGGTGGTGCGCTTGTCGATCGGCCAGAACACGTTGATCGGGAAGCCGATGGCGCCGAGTGGCACGATCACATTCGGAAAGAGGCTGACGGCCGTGCTCGTGCATCGGACCATGTCGGGCACGGTGTCGATCGTGGCGAACGGGCCTTGGTCGATCGGTTTCCAGTCCTCCCACGAACTGAGTCCGGCCCGTTTGACGTTCTGATCGGAGAACGGCGTGATCATGCGCGAATGTCCGTGTGCATACAATCCCATGGCGGCGCCACGATTGTCGAGAACGGACACGCCGTCATGGCTGTGGATATGACGGAAGTGGTACACCTCCAGGAATGCCTCGGCCGTGACCTTCCAATTGCACGGCACGATCACGCTTCGTCGGTAGACCTGACGCAGTGACTCGCCCTGAAACGGGAGGAACATCTCTGCGGCCTTGCCGAGCCACGTCGCCAGCGTTGGGGCGTGGGGATCACGGTTCACGAAGACGAATCCGGCAAAGGTGTCACAGAGAAAGCGCGGAAGGCACTGTTCCTCCCGTTCGAAGTCGACGAAGTCCCGCTCGTCGGGCACCGAGATCAGCGTGCCGGAGTCGATGTCGTAGGTCCACGAGTGGTATTGACAGCGAAGGCGTCGGGCACTCCCGTGTTCCTCACGAACGACGGGTGCTCCGCGATGCTGGCACGTGTTGGCGAAGCACCGGATGGTCCCGTCATTTCCTCGCACGATGACCATTGGAATACCGAGGTCGTCGAAGGTGAAGAAGTCTCCTGGGCTGGCGGCGTCTTCGACCCGACCGGCGATGACCCAGCTTCGACCGAACACGTGGGCCTGTTCGAGTTCCCAGAACTCGTCGCTCGTATGTCGTCCTGAAGGAATGATCGGGAACGCCGGGAAGCCTTCAGGCGGTCCGGTCCTCGCGAACTCGTAGGTCATCTGCGCGCGTATGGATTCGATCAGTGCGTCATTCACGATGCGGCGGTCCCTTCGGCGAAGGCCCGTCGGGCCCAGGCGTAGTCGGCTTTCCCTGACGGGCTTCGATAGACGGCATCAACAAACACGATCTGTCTCGGTGCCTTGTACACCGCCAGCTGTTGGCGCACGTGCTCGATGATGTCCGTGGCGAGCGTCGGAACTTCTGACGACGCGAGGGACGAGAGGGACGCGATCAAGACGACTCGTTCGCCGAACCGCTCGTCGGGAACACCGATCGCCACACAGTCCGCCACGCCGGCGTGCGACCGGGCCGCAACCTCGACTTCCTCGGGATACACCTTCTCGCCGCCGGTGTTGATGCATCCTGATCCGCGGCCGAGGAGGTGGACTCGCCCGTCGGCGTCGATGTGGGCCACGTCACCGGGCATCGAGTACCGGACCCCGTCGATGGTGCGAAAGGTCTTGGCCGTTTTTTCGTCGTCTTCGTGATACCCCTCCGGCATCGGGCCCGATGAGGCCAGCACACCGGACCTCCCTGAACCGAATTCGACAAGAGCCGACGTGTCGGGGTCGATCAGTGCGGTAGTCGGGGTGGCGAAGAACTCCGCTGTGTCGGGAGGGTCCTGTCCGGGCGGAGTGACGGCGAGAGCGAATGGACCACCCTCCGATGCGCCGATCATGTCGAGGATCATGGCCTCGGGTGCCGCCGCCATGAGCGCCCGTTTGCGCTCGGCGGAGAATGTCGCCCCGGTCGAGACGATCCGACGGAGCGACGAGATGTCGTACGACCTAGCTTGGAGTTCGTCGAGGATCGGCCGAGCGAAGGCGTCGCCGACGATGGAAAGTTGCGTGACCTTCTCGCGCTCCACCAGTCGAAGCAGTTCTGCCGGGTCGAAGCGTCTTCCGCCCAGCATCACCACCCGGCCGCCGAGGACGAACGTCGAGAAGGCGAGAAACAGCGCGGTGCCGTGCATGAGTGGGGGAGCGGTCATGTTCACCGGACTCGTCCCCGAGTCGCTCAGCTCAGTGGCGATGCGCGTGGCCTCATCGACCGTGACCGGAAGTTCGAGACCGAGCGACGCGTAGCCGGTATAGGCCAGGGCGCCGAAAAGACCTTTGTGGGTCCACACAACGCCCTTGGGCATGCCGGTCGTGCCGCCGGTGTAGAGCATGAGGAGGTCTTCCCCGCTGCGGGCGACGGGGGGCATCGGCTCGTGCTCGGCCAGGAACGACTCGTAGTCGACGGCGCCGTCGAGGAGCTCGGCTCCGTCGTCCGCATCGACCTGCAGAAGCAGTGCCAGCCTCGGGAGCGAGCGGCGTGCTTCGTCGACCACGTCGGCAAAACTGCTGTGGAACACCAGTACCGACGAGCCCGAGTCGGCCAGCACATGGATGATCTCTGCCGCCCGGTAGCGGAAGTTCACGTTCACGGTGCTGGCCCGAACTTTGAACGTGGCGTAGGCCGATTCGAGATACTCGGGACAGTTGTAGAGCAGCTGGGCCACCCGGGCCCCCGGTCCAATACCGGCGGCGGAGAGCGCGGCGGCGAGTTGGGCGGCCCGGTGGTCGAGTGCTCCCCAGCGAATCTCGGTGTCACCGAGCACCACCGCCACCCGGTCCGGCCGGGCGGCGGCGAAGGACTCCCACAACGTGGCCCAGTTCTCGGAAAGGGCGGGCCTGGACATGGAACTCCTCGTGCGTTGGTCCGCCCACGCCGCGGCGATTGCGCCGCGATGGATACGGAAATTGATTCTTCGGTTAGTTTTGCCTAGCAGAACGCCGCTCGCGACGCCCGTCCCCCGGAGGACCCTGAACCATGAATACCTTCGTCGACTTCAAGCCCGCCGACATGGAGTCGGTAGAGGAACTCCTTCACCAGGACTCGCGGCCGGTCCCGCCGCCGCTACTCGAACATCGCCCGTCGACCCTTGGCACCCACGATGTGAACACCTCGGTCTATCTCTCCCAGGAGATCCACGACCTTGAAGTCAAGAAGGTTTGGAAGAAGGTGTGGCAGTGGGCGTGTCGGCTCGAAGAGATTCCCAACGTCGGCGACCACGTGGTCTACGACGTTGCGCACCTGTCGGTCATCGTCGTGCGGGTGGCGTTGGGTGACGGACCCGGTGCGGTCAAGGCGTTCCACAACGTATGCCTGCACCGGGGCACCCAACTGCGGGTGAACGACGGCAATGTGCCCCAGTTCCGGTGTCCGTTTCACGGTTGGACGTGGAACCTTGACGGCACCCTGGACTGGATCTCGTGCTCGTGGGACTTCCCCCAGGTTGACGAGGAAAAGTTCTCGCTCCCCGAAGTGCAGGTCGACTTCTGGGAGGGCTTCGTGTTCATCAACTTCGATCACGACTGCGAATCGCTCCTCTCGTATCTGGAAAATTTGCCCTCGCACTTCGAACACTTTTCCCTGAAGGATCGTTTCATCGCCATCCATGTGGAGCGAGTGATGCCGGCGAACTGGAAGGTGACGATGGGCGCGTTCATCGAGGCATATCACACGGTGGTGACCCACCCGCAGATCCTCCCGTACACCGGGGATGCCAACACCCAGTACGACATCTACGACCGTCACTCCCGGATGATCACCCCGTTTGCCGTTGCCTCTCCGCACATCGGTGGACGGAACTACGAACAGGTCGAGATCCTCAA
>JANLQX010000309.1:0-8707 GCA_031368095.1 Actinomycetes bacterium
CGACGATTTCCCGAAGGCGGTCTGGCTTACCCTTATCTTCGTTATCGGGTCGGCTCTGATCGGACAGAATCTGCTCGGCCTCGCGCTGGCCCTGCTGATGCAAAAACGCGGTCGGCTGATCCGAACCTCCGTCGGGGTCACGGTGCTCGCCGCCTACGTGTTCCCCGAGATCGTTCCCGGCTTCATGTGGACCTCGTTCCTGAACGAGAACGGGGTCCTCAACGTGGTGCTCCGGTTCTTCCATCTTCCAGAGCAACAGGTGCTGGTAAATCAGCCGATGATCGGGGTGATACTGGCGGACATTTGGCGGGCCACGGCGTTCTCCATGCTCGTCTACTCGGCGGCGCTGGGAGACATCCCTGAGGAGTTGATCGACGCCGCCGAGATCGATGGCGCCAGTTACACCCGGGTGCTCCGCTACGTCGTCGCGCCACAGCTCCGCCGAACCGCCTTCACCAACCTCATGCTCATCACGCTGCCGACGATGTCGGTCTTCACGATGATTTTCGTGCTCACCGGTGGCGGCCCGGGCAACGAGAGCGAGACGTTGCCGATGCTGATGTACCACAAGGCATTCCAGTTCGGCGAGCTCGGGTACGGGACCGCGATCTCAGTCGTGCTCCTCGGCTTCGGCGGACTTCTGTCATTGCTGTATGTGATCGCGCTGCGACCGGGAAAGGGGGAATAGCGTGGAACACCGTCATCGTCAAAGCAAAAAAGCGCGAGTGGGCGCCAACACCGCCCTCGTCGTGATCATGCTGGCGTTTCTTGGGCCGATGCTGTGGATGGTCACCGCCTCGTTCAACCGCGTGGCCCAGCTGGGATTCGAGATTCCCACCAGCCCGAGCCTGGACAACTTCCGGCGCATGGGTTCGTGGGACCAGGTCATCCGTCCACTGCTCAACAGCGTGCTGCTGTCCGTCACCGCTTCGATCGTGACCGTGGTCGCCGCCACCCTGTGCGCGTACCCGCTCTCGCGGTACAAGCTGCGGTTCAAGATGCCGTTTCTCTATCTGATCCTCATTACCAGCGGGCTCCCGATCCTGGCCATCATGATCCCTACGTACCGCTTGTTCGCCGAGCTCAATTTGATCGACTCGCGCGCTGCTGTCGCGGTATTCATGGGGGCCACGTCGCTCCCGTTCGCCATCTGGCTGGCGAAGAACTTCATCGATGGTGTGCCCGTCTCCCTCGAGGAGGCAGCGCGCGTCGACGGAGCAAGCACGATGCAAGTAATCACGCGGGTGCTCCTTCCCCTCGTGCGGCCCGGCATGATCGTCCTGTTCATCTTTGCCTTCATCGGGAACTGGGGGAACTTCTTCGTGCCGTTCATCCTCTTCTCCAGCTCCGACAAGCAAACGGCCTCGGTTTCGATCTACAACTATTTCAACAGCCTTGGCGGCGTGTACTTCGGACGCGTTGCCGCGTTCGCCATTATCTACTCGGTACCGGCGGTCCTTCTGTACGCCGTGATCTCCCGCACGATCGGCCGCTCGCTGTCATTTGCCGGCGCGGTAAAGGAGTAGCACTCGACGACCCCTGGCCCGCAGCGTCGACCGGAAACGACCCGCGTGTGCATCGCGCTCAGCCCTGCTGAGTGCTCCGATTCTTGAAGTCATTTCAAACAAAGGAATCGAACGATGAAACACCCGTCGTCCTATCTGTTGCCCGTAGCCGAACGCCTGCTTGATTGCCCCAAAGTAATGACCAATGGACCATGCGGCGGCGTGGCCTTGGACGGTACCTGCGAAGTCGACAAACGGATGTGCGTCTGGGCCGAGACGATCACCGCACGCCCGGGGGCCGAGAACCATCCAGCTCCCCCCGGAGACTGGTCCGCCCCCGAGCCGTTCTCCACCCTCTTCGTTGAGTCGAGCCATCCGCGCCCCTTGCGTGCCGCAGCCGACACCCTCGATAAGGAAGAACGGCCGCTCCGCCAGGGCGGACGATTCGAGTCGATGCTGCGAGCTGGACGCTTCGTCGTCACGGCCGAGATCAACCCGCCGGACAGCGGCAACGCCGAGGCTGTCCTTGCGAGAGTACGACCGCTCGCCGGGGTGCTCGATGCCGTCCATATCAGCGACAACTCGCTCGCTTCACCCCACATGTGCGGACTGGCGATGGCGGCGCTGATCGAGCGAATCGGGATCGAGACGATTCTGCATATGACGTGTCGCGACCGCAACCGCAACATGCTCCAAGCCGATCTGCTGGGGGCCGCGGCGCTCGGGATCAAGAACGTTCTCTGCCTCACGGGAGACCATCCGGCAATCGGCGACCATCCCGCCGCCAAACCGGTCTTCGATCTCGACGCTGTCAGCTGGATCGACACGGCCCGTCACCTCCGCGATGAAGCGACGTTGCTGTCCGGCCGAACGCTCGATGTGGCCCCCAACGTGCTCATCGGGGCCGGGGCGGAACCAACGGCGGCGCCCCTTGACTTCCGACCGCATCGACTCGCCGCCAAGGTCGCCGCTGGGATCGATTTTGCCGTCACTCAGGTCGTCTACGACATGGAGTTGTTCGCCGACTTCATGCACAAGGTTCGCGACCTTGGCCTCGACCGGAAGATCTACATCCTCGTGTCCGTCGGCGCATTGGCGGGTCCGGGAATGGCCCGAGGCATGAACAACGCGACGCCCGGGGTGGTGGTCCCCGAGCACGTCATCAAACGCCTCGACGGGGCCCCGAAGGGCAAGCGTCGCGAGGAGGGTTTACGGATCTGCGTCGAACAGATCGAGCAGCTCAAGGAGATGCCCGGCATCTCGGGCATCGACATCATGGACCTCGACCCCTCTCGCTACGTCGAAGTGGTCGAAGCCGCCCACCTCACCGAACGACCGCTCGCCGCCCGGTGAGCAGTCCACCCCTACCGATCGGAATAGACATGAAAGAAACAACGCCCCGTGGAAACTTCACCGCCGAACACCTCGCTCTGGTCCGGCGGCAGATCTCGATGTGGGAGAACAATGTCGACAGCGTTGGCGCGGCCGCCGACTGGTGCACCGACGGGGAACTCACTGCTCCTCGCGGTGTCCGCATCATCGCTGGAGACATCGCCGAAGCAATCAGGGGTTGGCACGAGATACTCACCGACCTCCACGTGGAACTCACCGCATTGTTTGGTTCACCCGACGGAAAATGGCTGGCCATAGAGTGGTCGTGGCACTGCAGTCGGCGTCGCGACATGGCGAGAAGTACCACCCCGGACTCCATCATCGTGGAGCTTCGCGACGGGAAAATCGCCAGTTGGCGCGAGTACTTCGACACCTTCGGGTCGATCGAGTTCGAATAGGGCAAAACAGACGACTCCGCCACTCAGAATCCGCTCCGAGCCCTCGCCCCGGGAGGGTCGAAACCCTCCCTGAACAGCGACTTTCCGTGCCTCCCCTCGGATTCGAACCGGGATACCTGCGGATTAAGCGTCGCCGCCAGAGGGTGTTGCCGGGTACTGCATGGTGGTATTTGTGCTGGTGAGCACAGGTGCTCCGTCCGGTGAATGCGCCAATTCTGCCGCGAATTCGGAAGTTTCGCGGCAAATTCGCGGCACAATCCGCAGCGGGATCGCCACGTATACCCCAATTGTCACGCTCCTCCGGTAGCGTCGCCGTTGTGTCGTCGTCGTCTTTCACGTTCCTGATCGGCGGTGCTCGGTCGGGGAAATCGGCGGCCGCCGTTCGTCTTGCCGCCCAGCACGTCGGTCCAGTGGCCTACATCGTCACAGCGGAAGCGCTTGACGACGAGATGACCGATCGAATCCGTCATCACCGCATCGAACGACCAGTCGAGTGGTCGGTATTCGAGGAACCAATGGATATCGCTTCCGCCATTTCCCGGGTGCCGCCAGACGCCTTCATTGTGATCGATTGCCTGTCCTTGTGGGTCGCTAACCTGGTCCTCGCATCGGTCGACGACATCGATGAACGCGCCCGCACAGCAATCGCCGAGTTGGCCATGCGCCCAACTCCGTCCGCAGTGGTGTCAAACGAAGTTGGACTCGGCATCGTCCCGGACAACCCTCTCAGCCGTGGCTATCGTGATGTTCTAGGTCGGGTCAACGCCGCATTTGCCGATGCCTCTGGCGACGCATTCTTCTTCGTTGCCGGACAATTGATCCGCCTGACACCATCTCAGTTCTGACGTTGGAAAAGTAGACAAACTCAACCCAGCCAGACGTCGGTCGTGACGCGCCGGATGAAGGTGATCGGAATCGGCGCAGGGGCTGGCGCGGACCCTCGATCTCACCGAGTTTTGGCCAAGCACCGTATGGTGCCACGTGCCGCCGACACGTCTGTCGACCGCGCTTCGCCGGATAGCGCGCAAAACGTCTGCTTGAAGAAAGCAAACGTGACTAGCGTTCGTTCGACCAGTCGAAGTCGTACAGGATCCAGTTGCTGTTCGAAAATGTCATATGGATGCCTTCGGCTGTCACATCGAAACTTCCTTGTCCGCAATCGCCTCGTTTCCAGATAAAGCCCGTGCCGAGGTCGATCGTTACGAGGTGTTCCTCTCCAGTGACTGGGTTCTTCAGGGTGTCACCGCGGGCGCTGCCAACACCGGGGATCGTGAATCCGCTGTACATGCCGTTGTCTTCGATGTGGACCGGAGCGCGCACGACACCGGCGATTTGGAATGTCGTCCCGAGGATCGACCAGGGCAGGCCTCCCAATTCACCGGTGAAGATCTGCGCCATGCAGCCCAGTTGCTCGTCGGTGACTTCGGGTGGCACGACGAAGATTGCTTTGCCATTGCCATCGTGGATTGCCTTCGGCCAGTCGATGATGGCGACAGCGTCGATTCCACTGAGGTCGATATGGCCACAGTGACCTTCGATGATGCGGTTGGCGACGGCAGCCTTGCAGCTTCCGTCCTCTGAGGTCGGAAAGCCGGAGAAGTTGCAGGTGCAACCTGGCTGGCAGTTGCAGAATTCGTATCCTGTGCCGCGCAGTCTCCATGCCGTCGTTGTTAGCGTGCTGCTCATGTTGTTCTCCTTGTTTGTGAGGGTCTCCCGGATCATGTGACGGCGTCGATTGTTCTTGGCGAGATGACGAGCACCATGCCAAGAATCAAAAAGATCACGCCGGCGAAAGCTGCGACTCGTTGACCGCGTCGGAAAGTCTTTTCGACAACGATCAGCGCGCTTAGGATCAACATCCAGGCAATGTTCATCGTTCCGATGGCTACTAACAACGCGAACATTGCCCAACAACAACCCACGCAAAATAGGCCATGCGAGATGCCCATTCTGCTTGCGCCAACTCGTCTCTGAATGCGTCCTCCGTAGCGCAAGAAGAACGACATTGGTGAACGGCAATGTCGCAGACACAACTCCTTCAACGCCGTGAGCTGCCAGAGCCCAGCAACGACAAAAGTCCCTCCCGCTACTCGGCCTGCCCACGCTGCTCCGTCTTCCAACGGCGCTGCCAACGCCCGCCACGCGAAATAGGCGGGCGCGCCTAGAGCCATCCACACGGCCAGATAGCCAGCCAAGAAATATGACAACGGTGCAACGCGCTGCTGCGCCGACGCCCGCGCGTAGAGCTTCACGACCGGCGTGATCGCAGGGAACATCATCGCCACCATCATCGCCAGCCAAGCGACCAAAAACGCCCCGGCACTCATCATCGACTCGGGGGACATACCCATCGTTTCGCTGCCGCTCATCTCGTTGGCCATCCGCGCCGACCACCACCAGCCGAGCGCAGCACCAGCCAGCAAGGCGGCAGGGACCCCGTACCGGACGGCCGGTCGATCGACCGCACGATTAAAGTTGACTGGCGTTGTCAAACCGGCGACCATCACGACCTCCGTAGTTAGTGTGAACTTTGCGAGCCTCTACGTCAAGCGGGACAGTCCCTCAACCGGAGCAACCGCTCGGCTAGCCACCCTCGGTCGAGGCGAAGCACTCTGGAAAGTTGGCGACACCATCCAGCCATCGGCCACGTGCTCAGCAGAGCAGAACACTCCCTCAGTAACACCGACGCCAACATGACCAACGCCAGGTGACGGATCGAACAGTACCGGGTGGGCCTCCCGCCGCACCGCGCCGGATATCGAGCGGAGGAATGGCGGCGCTGTCATTGATCTCGCACCGCTATCGACACCTAAGGTCGTGACGTGCTCACGGTGTTCATTCAGAACAAGGTTGGCTCCGACACGAAACATCGCCACGTGGATAAGACCCTAGAGTTGCTGGGCACCGAAACGGTCCTCGGCCCTACCCGTTCGCATATGGCTTCATCCTCGGCACAACGAGCCCCGATGGTGACAACTTGGACTGCTACGTCATCACCGAACAGCATCTCGGCACGGGCGACATCATCGGATGCGACTCGGTCGCCGTACTTGAGCAGCACGAGGACGGCCACGAGGATCACAACATCCTCGCCGTACCGGTCGGAGAAGCCGCCGCACTGCCCGTCGGCGCCGAGTCCAACCTCCAAGACTTCATCGCTCACGTTTTTGACCATGTCCCCGGCAAGGTCATCAGCATCGGACGACCACGCGGACGATCTGCAGCGGTCGATCTCGTCACTCGGTGCACTGACTGACTCATCGTATTTCCTACGACGAGCAGGCCCGAGTGCTACGTGCGCGTATGAACGCTACCGATAGGGACCGACTGGGATCGAACGTGCGAAGAGGAATTCGCGCCCTCGAACCGGCGCTAGAAGACGCAAAGCAGCGATGCCGGACCGATGTGGCTCACGCCATGTGTTCGAGGATCTGTCGTACATCGGGGACGGCTGGACCCCGAACGGTGTAACGCTCGAAGCCCAAAGTGGCAGCGTGGTCGTGGAGCTTGTCACTGATTTCCTCGACCGTTCCCAACCACACGAAGGGCGCTTCGAGGAGATCATCAACGGACGCTCCCGGGACATGCTTCATCAGTCGCTCTGCCGCCGCCGTCCTATTGCCCGTGATCTCGACATGCTGCACCAGCGCGTCGACCTGCGGCCTTCGGCCCGTCGGGGTCGTGGCCGAGTCGATAATGTCCGCGATGCGCCGGAGACCTGCCGGGCTCCAGTCGACCGTGTGCCGGTGGCCGTCGGCCAACGTGCGACCGAGGCCCGCAACCCCCACGATCTCGGCATGCTGAGCGGCGAACCGCAACACATTCGTTCCGTTGCCCCCAATGAGGAGCGGAATCGGATCCTGCACCGGCCGAGGGTCCCCCAGGGCGGCGTCGATCAGCGTGAAGAACTCACCGCGATGTGACACGGTGTCACCGGCGAGAAGCGCCCTCGTCATCGTCACCAGTTCCATCATCCGGGCCACCCGCTCCGCCGGCGAAGGAAACCGCTGACCAATCCCCGTCCACTCACTTGGCGTGTGCCCGGCTCCAACGCCGAGCATTGCCCGCCCGCCCGACACCACATCGAGTGTCGCGATCTCACTCGCCACCCTCATCGGATCCCACATCCCAGCGTTCAACACGTAGGTGCCGAGCCGGATCCGCTCCGTCACCCCCGCAGCCGCTGCGAGCGCGACGAACGGCGCCGGACCCGAACCGGGATGATCGGCCACAAACAGGCCATCAAAACCTGCGACCTCGACCTCAGCAACGAACCTGAGCCACGACTCCCGGTCCTTCGGACTTGATTGGACCGACACGCGTACCGTCATCCCTACATTGCACCACGGCTGCCCGCCATCTCTGGGTACGGGGACGGACACTCCGCAAAATTGACCGTCCTGAAGTGCCGTCAAAGCCACACCGTAACGACACTCGATAGCTCGCGCCGAGCCGAGCCCACTAGCGCAGCAATGGCCCCAGTCGCGCTGGCTGGCGGCACCGCGGGCGCAGGACGCCGGTTACAAGCATGTTGGCTTTCCGACCACGCCGTCACAGATCCGACGTCGCTGGCGGGCCAGAGCCGCGGCATCGTTTAGCGTCGTTTGCCATCGTCACGGACCATCGACAGCAAGAGTTCAACGGAATTCTCAATCATGTTCGATCATGGGCCGCAGGACGCAGTCAGATTGCCGCCGTCGCGCTAGTCGGTTCGTGGGCTCGCAACGAGCAGCGGATGGATTCCGACGTCGACATCGTGGTCCTCGCAACCGATACAGAGGTCTTCGTTCGCGACGAAGGGTGGATCGCAGACGCAACGCCTGATCAAGCGGTGCTCGTGAAGACGGCGGAATGGGGCGTACTGGTCGAGCGCCGGCTGCTGTTGGCATCCGGCATTGAACTCGAGTTCGGTTTCGTGGCGCCCTCCTGGGCCTCAACTGCTCCCATCGACCCAGGGACACTGCGCGTTGTTGCGAATGGCTGTCGTCCGATTCACGATCCGAACGGCCGGATCGCCGCGCTCATCAAAGCCGCCGAGGACCTTTAACGACGTACCCCGCCCGTGGGATCAGCCGTGCGACAGTCCTGCATGGTGCTTACGAGCGAGGAACACGAATTCCTTGCCCGGACGATCGGGCGCATCACGAACCTCGTCGCCGCGAAACTCTGCTCGCAGAAGATCGGACTCGATCTTCTTGCCTGACCGGAACCGAAGTGTCGACGTTGACGTCATCTCGACACCGTCGGCGTCGAAGCGGAACACATGGCGGAACGTCACGATCGGCAAAGCAACGTCGACCAGTTCGGTCCACGTGACCACCCGACCAACACCAACGACGTCAACCGTTCGGCGGGTCATTTCGGGTGTCCACTGCTTCCATGCTTGCGCTGCCGGGTCACGGGTTTCGAACA
>JANLQX010000174.1:0-2159 GCA_031368095.1 Actinomycetes bacterium
TTCATGACATTCTCTGCACCCAACACATTGGTGCGTATCAGGTCGAAAAAGAGGGTCGTCGAATTACCTTTATCGACACTCCGGGCCACGAGGCGTTTACCGCCATGCGTGCTCGCGGTGCCGGCGCGACCGACATTGTGATCCTCGTTGTTGCCGCCAACGACGGCGTGATGCCGCAGACCATCGAGGCGTTGAACCACGCCAAAGCGGCCGACGTTCCAATCATCGTGGCCATCAACAAGATCGACATCCCTGATTCGGATCCGAACCGCGTCATGCAGCAGCTCACCGAATACGAGCTCGTGCCCGAAGCGTGGGGCGGTGACACGGTCATGGTGGAGGTGTCCGCTCTGCAGCGCCTGGGCCTCGACGATCTCCTAGAGCAGGTGCTCCTGGTGGCCGACGTCGAGGATCTCAAAGCGGTGCCCGAAGGCGCCGCTCGAGGCGTGGTTCTCGAGGCCAATCTCGACATTGGACGCGGCCCTGTGGCCACCGTCCTGGTCGAGCGAGGCACGCTCAAGGTCGGCGATCCCATCGTCGCCGGAGCTGCCTGGGGCACCGTGCGGGCGCTCCTCAACGACAAGGGCGAACAGATCAAAGAGGCCGGACCATCGATGCCCGTCCAGGTGCTCGGTCTGTCTCAGGTCCCGGGTGCCGGTGACGAATTCCGGGTCGCCCCGGCGCTGCGCACGGCCAAGACGGTGGCCGAGGCCCGCGAGCAGCGGTTCCGGTTTGCCGGTCTGCGCGGCACGTCGTCGGCCATCGGTGGCGGCGTGAAGCTCGAAGACTTGTTCGAGCAGATCCAAAAGGGCGAGCAAGCCACGCTCAACTTGCTCATCAAGGCCGACGTGCAGGGCTCCCTCGAAGCTCTTACCGAAAGCCTCAAGAAGCTCGAACGTCCCGAGGTCAAGATCGGGTTCGTGCACCGCGCCGTGGGTGCCATCACCGAGAACGACGTGCAGTTGGCCGCCACCACGGGGTCCACAATCATCGGTTTCAACGTCCGTCCGGGCCGAGAGAGTCGTAAGCTGGCCGAAGAGACCGGCGTGCAGATCCGCACGTACCAGATCATTTACAAGGTCATCGAGGACATGCAGCAGGCCCTGGTCGGCATGCTCAAGCCCGAGATCGAAGAAGTGGTCACCGGCGATGCCGAGGTCCGCGACATCTTCTCGGTGCCCAAGATCGGTGCGATCGCCGGTTGCTACGTCCTCAACGGCGTCATCACTCGCGGTTCCAAGGTCCGCTTCCTTCGCGACGGGGTCGTCATCTGGACCGGCGCGATCGCGTCGCTGCGTCGCTTCAAGGACGACGTGCGAGAAGTGGCCACCGGCTTCGAGTGCGGTATCGGCCTCACCGACTTCAAGGATTTGAAGAACGGCGACATCATCGAGACCTACGAAGAGCGAGAGATCGCTCGCGTCTAACGCACTATGTACGTCTGCTCGCTGAGGGTGGAGTTGTTCTTCCCGCTGTCGCATTCGCTGAAAGAGCGCCGGGCGCTGGTTCGCCCGGTGCTCGATGGTCTTCGCCACCGGTTTTCGGTTTCGGTCGCCGAGGTCGGCGAGACGGAAAAGTGGCAGCGAGCGTCGATCGGTATGGCCGTCGTTGGATCGGCTGTATCCGTCGTCGAGCATGTGCTCGATGACTGCGAGCGCTTCGTATGGAGCTTCCCTGAGCTTGAGGTGATGTCGACCGAACGGTCTTGGGCCGAGTGATCTGGGAGCGTGGGAGACTGAACTCATGGTGCAGCGCAGACGTTCGGGCGGGAAATCGGCTGGGGGAACGAAGAAGTTTCCGCGGGTTGCTCGCGTCAATGAGAGTCTGCGCGAAGTCATTGCCGAGGAAATCGAGCAGATCGACGACGACCGGCTCTTCCTGTGCACCATCACCGGCATCGATGTCGATCCGGATCTTCGCCACGCCACGGTGTTCTATTCGGTAATGGACCCATCGGCCACCGCTCCGTCGGCCGCCACCCAGGAGGCGTTGGAATCGCATCGCGCCTTTCTGCAAAAGGCGATTGGTCGAGAGCTCATTTTGAAACGCACGCCGCTGCTCTCCTTCGTCCCGGACTCGGGCGTGGCCAATGGGGCACGGATCGAATCGATCATTGCGACGATGCCCCGCTCGCCTGAGGGCATCGACTACGGGCTCGA
>JANLQX010000435.1:0-2366 GCA_031368095.1 Actinomycetes bacterium
AGCTATTGCAAACTATATCGAAGTGTTCTACAATAGACAACGTCTGCACTCCGGTATTGATTACAATACGCCATCGGAAATGTATGACAACTATCAATTAAACCAGGCCGCGTAGCTGTCCGGAAATGACCGGGCATTCCACACATCAGCCTCACCGGCGACTACACCTGGAAAACCCGCCGCAACCCAAACACAAGCAAATACAGGGCCCTACGACCAATTCCGAATCCTTAACGTGCTCTGTGGTCCGTTTTCTCACGGCCCCCGTTTGACGACGCGGCTTGGGTCCGTCCGGCGTGCGGAAAGTGAAACGCCGCAGACACTGCGCGTCACCTGCTTGGGGTCGCTCGCTGGTATGAGGCCTGGCTCGGCCGGGCGATCGCCGGAGACACGTCGGCACCCTTCGCTGAATCGGCAATTGACCAACGAAATGACCAGGAGATCGACGAACTGCAAGGCGTGAGCGGACCAATGGCAATTGCCAAATTCGAACAGGCAGCTAACGACTATCTGCAACGAGCGATCGCTCGGTGGGACCTGCCCTTCGCATACCCATTCGGAGTGGTTACCGTAGGACTGCACCTCGGCGTCGCAGCGACCGAGTGGCATCTTCATGCCTTTGATCTCGCCCGTTCGGCGAGCCAAACCTATTCGCCGAACAACCCCGAAGCGCTTTTCCTGGCAGCTGGAGCGTGTGTCGCTCAAACAAAACCGGCCTTTCAACGAGCGGCGCTCCGCAAGCTTGTGTCGCTTGGAGCACGTCGCAAGCCATGGAGGACCATCGTTCGACAATCCGGCAGAACAAACATTTGAGCAGATGAAGTACACCTACAGCCCTGCCCACAATGTGCCGATCAGGGGCACTCGATAACGACGCTCGATACCTCGGCTTGAGGAAAGCGGCCGCCGCCCTACTCCGGCCCCAGTGCAGTGCTCGGAAACGTTCGACCCAAGGTACGTGCGCATATGAACCAGTCGTCCAGCGATACCGGGCACGGTGCGGCTGGTCGCCTCGGGCTGGGGCGCGTCAACGGGTGCCGGGCGGCGCGATCGGGTTTCACACCGTGGGCGATGGCGAACCGCTCCTCATCGTTGGAGGCGCATTGTGTTCGGCCGAGAGCTACCTTCCGCTCGCACAGATGCTGTCAACCCACTTCACCGTCCACGTCATCGACCGCCGCGGACGCGGCACAAGCGGCCCGCAAGGTCCGAACTACTCGATCGACCGCGAGAGCGAAGACGTTCTCGCCGTCCAAGCTGGCGCAACGCCGCCGCCTTGGGAGTAGCCCATTACATCGGCGCGCTCGACCGACAACGCCGTGAGCAACGCTGCGGCGTCGTCGGCGAACTGCGCGTATGACATTCGGCGCGAGGTGTCGCGAGTGCGGCCGTGCCCTTGCTGATCGAAGACGATCACGACGCGAGGCGCCACCCACGATCACGCGCACGGCCATTACCCATGCACACGGCGACGCGACGCACGCTCACGTGCACACCCAAGCGCTCAAGCTCACGTCATTACCATCAATATCCTTAGTCGTGGAGGTCGAAGCAGCAATGGGAGCTGGAGAAGACCACAGTGTCGCCGCTCCGAGGGCCAGGCAGAGTGGCGAGTAAAGCAACAGGTTCGCCCGACGAAATTCGACGGTTTCGGTCAACACGCCTAGCGAGGAAACAACAAGTCCACCGGCCTCGAAGAACGAGGACTAGCCCGACGGTCTTCGTCCCAAGATACGTAAGCAAAAGGGTCCTCCGATCGGTGACCCGACTTCGCATTGCAACTAGCCCCGAAGCGGTCCCGAGCAGCGCTGCAACGACATAACAGGCAGCCGCCGACGGAAAGGTCGATCCACCAACCACCTTCTGAGCCAACGATCGAAGATCGGCTCCCGGCCAGGTTGTGAGGCCGGAACCCCACGCCGCATGAAGAGCGCCAATTCCAGCCAATGCCAACGCGGCAACATCTCCCGCAGCACGCTGGGCGGAAGAAGTCAGGGCGGGCTGTTGCCTGAGAAAGGAAAGCCCTCTCCGAAGAAGCCTCACGCGCGGAGTCAAGGAACGCTTTTTCACGGGCTCACCATCGAGCTCTCGAACCGCATTGTCAAGACCGTCCTCGACTAGCGCATCATGCAACGATCGAACAACAAGCGGCCAACCAATGCGCATCAATCCAAGGGTTTCTCCCTCCAACACGTGCCGAATCACACAACCACCGCCGGCAGTCTCCTCAAGTTCGAAGCGGTGAGTTCCTCGGAGCCCGATGCGCTCGTCGAACCGGAAAACAACGCCGTGCTGATCAACGTTCGCAACGGAGTAACGAACAAATCCGTGGCCGCCGACCGAACCCCGAACGAGACCGTTTGAAA
>JANLQX010000465.1:0-3742 GCA_031368095.1 Actinomycetes bacterium
GGCGTCGAGGCCCAGTTCGCTGGTTAGATAAGCAACCTTGTCGGGCCCACCGGCGATGCCGATCACCCGTTTCGCGCCGGCGAGGCGGGCGAGTTGTCCGGCCATGGAGCCCACGGCTCCGGCCGCGCCGGACACCACCACGGTGTCACCGGCCTTGACCGCGCCGACCTCGAAGATCCCGAAGTAGGCGGTCATGCCGGTCGTGAGACCGAGTGCGCCGAGGTATGCGGTGGGCTTCACGGAGCTCACGTCGAGTTTGCGCAACGCGACACCGGGCAGCGTGGCCAACGTTTGGGCGCCGAGGGGTCCGAACACGTGATCACCAGGTTCGAATCCATCGGCGGTACTTTCCAGCACCCGCCCAACCCCGAGCGCAACGACGGCTGCGCCGATGCTGGCGCTTCCGTGATACGCACCTTCGTTGAGCACCGTCCGGATAAAGGCATCGATTCCGAGCACATCGACCTGGATCAGCACGTGACCGGACTGGAGTTCAGCGACCGGCTCATCGACGATGGTGAAGTCGGAGTCGAGGGGAGTGCCAAGCGGCCGACTGGCGAGCACCACTTTGCGATTCGTACGCGCGCTGCTCATCACATACCTCCATCGACCGAGAGGACCTGGCCGGTCACCCATGCCGAGGCTGGCGACACCAGGTAGAGCACGGCGGCGCCAAGGTCCTCGGGTGTCCCCAACCTCCGCATCGGTAGTCGCAGCATTTTTTCGAGCTTCGGAAGGTCAGCGTCTTCGAGTTTCATGGCCGTCATCATGATCTCGGTTGGGACGGCACCCGGCATCACTCCGTTGACTCGCACTCGCGGCCCGAGTTCCTTGGCGAACGAAACCGTCAGCGAATTCACCCCGGCCTTCGCCGCGGCATAGTGCCCGCTGCCGGGCACGTTCATGACGGCGGCGCGAGACGAGATGTTCACGACCCGTCCTCCGTCTCGCATGTGACGCGCCGCCGTGGTCGTGCACACCCACACCGCCGTGAGGTTGAGCCGCAGCGTTGCGTCCCATTCTTTGGGATCGAGCTCGGTTAGCGGCGTTTGGATCGGGGATCCGCCAGCGTTGTTGATCCAAATGTCCAGGTGTCCGAACTCGCTCACCGCGCCAGCCGCCAGGGCCTCCACCGCCTCGGCGTCGGTCACGTCCGTAGCGACGGCGATCGCGCGGCCACCGCGGGCGCGAATACGCGCTGCGACGCGCTCGATTTCGTCGAGACGACGGGCGGCGCAGACGACGGCGGCACCGGCATCGGCCAACGTCGTGGCGATTCCTTCTCCGATACCTCGACCGGCACCGGTCACGACCGCAACATCGTCGGAGAGGTTGAACAGGTCATGCATGTGGTGCCCCCGAGCTGGCGTCGATATCTTACTGACGGTAAATACTATGGCATCATGTCAACCGGCAGCTAGTCGACCGTTGACAAATCATCGGATGGAGTGCGATGTCGAGCACAATGAGCCAATGACTGATCGAGCACAGCGTCGACCCGGTCGCCCGTCCGGCGGCAAGCATCTCGTCGATCGCGAGCGAATGCTCGACGCCGCCGAGCGCGCCATCCGGCGCGATGGCGCGGGCGTTTCGATCGATGACATAGCTCGCGAGGCCGGCGTCACGAAGCCGATCGTCTACGCCCAGGTCGGCAAGCGCACCACGCTCTCCGACGCCTTGGCGCAACGCCTCGCCGATCGACTGGTCGAGGCCGCCAAGCGGGCCATCAAGAAGCGCCGTACGCCACGGACCCGACTGGTGGCCATGATCAGATCCAACCTCGAAACGTTGGCGGAGCATCGCGAACTGTTTCTCTTCGTCACCAGTGGCTCGTCCGAAGACATGGCTCAGCGCACGTTGTATCTCGCCGGGCAATCAGCGAAACCGCTCGCCGAACAGACCGCGGCGGCGCGAACGGCCACGGGACGCGATCCTGCCGTGGCCGTCGCCTGGTCGTACGCCATCGTGGGCATGCTCAACATGGTGTCTTTGTGGTGGCTCACCGAGTCGGCCGAGCCGGCCGAACGCGTGGCCGACCACATCGCCGAACTGCTGTGGTCCGGCCTCGGAAGCGATAGCTCGCAGGGGCCGACCTGATGATGGGGGAGGACGAGCTCCGGTCGCTGGTCGGTCACCAATTTCCCGGTGGCCGGTACCGCATCGCGCACTGGGAGAACTGGCTCTTGACCGACTGCACGGGCCGGGCCCCGATGCCGGAAGACCTGGTGCATCCCGTCGTGCTTTTTCACGCCCCGATCCTTGGCGCGGGTACGTCAATCGCTGAATTGTTCCGCCTTGGCGAAGCCGCCGGAGCCGGATCCGTCGGGCTGGAGAGCTACGACTGGGAGTACTTCCAGCCGCTGCGAGAAGACGTCGACTACGACGTTGGGGGAGGGATCGTGGACGCCGAGCGAACCACGAGTCCGACCGGTGCGATCGTCGACCGCGTGGCATTCGCGATCGAATTGCACGACGGCGACACCCTTGTGGCGCGGGTCACGAATCGTTGGAAGTTTCGGAGGGGCTCGTGATGAACGTTCACGTTCACGACATGATCCCGAGCTGGACGATGGCGGTCGTCGATGCGGCCCGCATGAAGACGATGGCGGCGATTCTGCGGGACCCTTATCCGGTCCACTGGGACCGGTTGGCCAATCAAGCGTTCGGTCTCGGCGGTCGGGTCATCAATCAAGGCCCGCTGAACCTCAGCTACGTGGCGAACATGTTGATGGACTGGTCCGGGCCGGCGTCCATTCGCCGCCTTACGGTGTCCTTCGGCCCTCCGGTGCTCGACGGCGACCACGTGATCGCGGGCGGCCGCGTGACGGCAGTGGTCGACAACGACGGGGAATCTCTGGCGGAGTGCGACGTGTGGCTGGAACGTAACGGCGAGCACGTCGTCGACGGAACCGCCGTCGTCGTGTTGGACAGATCACGTTGAACATCACAAGGAGCTCACGGATATGGAAACACCACTGCTGACGAAGTCTCTGCTGGCCCGAGTGGCGGACCTCGAGGATGACATCCGTCGAGCGGGTGACGAAGCGCAGCAGCTTCGGAGATGCCCGGACTGGGTCATCGACACGTTGATCGACCGCGGCTTCTTCCGGTTCACCATTCCGCGGGAGTTGGGCGGAGAAAACGCGTCGATTGCCGAGACGATCGAAGTGCTGGAAGCGATTTCGGCCATCGACGCATCGGTCGGTTGGAACGTCATGCTTGGTTCGGAAATCAACGCCATGGCGGCCGGTGGCATGGATCCCACCGTTGCTGCGGAGGTGTATCTCGACAATCCCCGCGTGATCATGTGCGGCGGCGGAGGGCCCGGTACTCGGCCGTCGAAGGCCGTTGCCCAGCCTGATGGCAGTTACCGCGTGTGGGGCTCGGCCACGTTCATGAGCGGCTGCTACAACGCCACATGGTGCTTCATGATTGCCCCGATATTCGAAGACGACACAGTCAAGATCGTGGATGGCGCTCCCGTGGTCAAACTGTGGATGATGCACCGCGATCAATGGGAGATCGAAGATACGTGGGACGTGTCGGGCCTTCGCGGGTCGGGCAGCAACACGGTGGTCACGAACGGCGGCGTTGTTCCTGCCCGGTTCGCCGGTGTCGATCTGGTTTCACTGCCGGCGCGCTATGACAACCCCGTGTACCGCATCCCCGTGCCGTTGCGGTTGGCGTAC
This sequence comes from Actinomycetes bacterium, assembly GCA_031368095.1. GTDB lineage: Bacteria > Actinomycetota > Acidimicrobiia > Acidimicrobiales > JANYDT01 > JANLQX01. The sequence goes on from JANLQX010000465.1 coordinate 3,690, forward strand.
AACAAGGCGGCCGTGTCGATAGGAATCGCTCGCGGCGCGCTTAACGCATTCGT
>JANLQX010000508.1:0-7352 GCA_031368095.1 Actinomycetes bacterium
CCGCTATCTCGACAACGAACTGCTCTACCTGCTCGACAACGGCGACGTGGAAGTCCTCGTCTACCACGCCTCGCTCGCCGACCGGGTGGCCCGGGTCAAGGAAAAGGCTCCGCAGGTGAAGCTGTGGGTCGAGGTCGACGACGAGGGTGGACAAGCACCGTTGAGCGGTTCCGTGTCATGGACGCAGGCCACGGCCGGCGACCCGGCGTCTCGCATCGTTCGGAGTGAGGACGACCTCTACATGCTCTACACCGGCGGCACCACCGGTATGCCGAAAGGAGTCATGTACCAAATGGGTGGATTCTGCGGCGGTCTGCTTCTCGGCTATCCGATCCTCGCCCAGGTGCCGCCGCCCAGCGATGCGGCGTCGATCGCTCCCTTCGTTGCCGGGTTCCGACAAAGAGTCGGGTCGCTCCCAGTCAGCATTCCTGCCTGTCCGCTCATGCACGGAACCGGCGTCTGGATCGGCGCGTTTATGCCGCAACATATGGGCGCCAGTGTCGTTCTTTTGGAAGGCCGTAACTTCGACGCCGACGAGTTCTGGCGGACCGTTTCCCGGGAGCATGTGAGCCTGGCGACCATCGTCGGTGACGCGTTCGCCAAGCCGATGGTGCGAGCGCTCGACGCCGCCGTCGAACGGGGCGAGGCCTACGACGTATCGCCGCTCAAGATCATTCTCTCGGCCGGTGTGATGTGGTCGAGCGAAGTGAAGTCTGGGCTTCTCGGTCATGGTGACTTTGCTCTCGCCGACCTCCTCGGGTCGTCCGAAGCGTCGATGGGCAGCACCATGACGACTCGACAAACAGCGGGGGAGACGGCCCGGTTCACCGCCAACGACACCACCAAGGTCTTTGTCGAGGACGACGATGGGTGGCGACCGGTGGTCCCCGGATCAGGCGAAATCGGGATGGTCGCCGCTGGCGGCAATACGCCCATGGGGTACTACAAGGACGAGGCAAAGTCCGATCGCACGTTCCGCATGATCGACGGCTCGCGGTACTCCTTTCCCGGTGACATGGCCATGGTCAACGCCGATGGCTCGCTCATGCTGCTCGGGCGGGGTTCGAATTGCATCAACACGGCGGGCGAGAAGGTGTTCCCCGAGGAGGTCGAAGAGTCGGTGAAGCGCCACGGTGGGGTGGTCGACTGTCTCGTTGTCGGCCTGCCCGACGAGAAGTTCGGCGAACGTGTGGTTGCCGTGGCGTCGCTGCAAGACGGCACGGATGGCGTAGACGCCGCGGCCCTGATCGCCCACGTCAAGGGCGAGTTGGCCGGATTTAAGGCGCCCAAACAAGTGCTCATTGTCGATGTCGTCCGTCGAGCGCCGAACGGCAAGGCCGACTACGGCTGGGCCAAAGATGTGGCCGTCGCCGCGTTCGCTCAATGACCCCGCATCTCAATGACCCTGCATCTCAATGACCCTGCACTTCGCTGACATCTTCACTCGAACTGCTGAGGCGTTCGGCGACGATCCGGCGCTTGCGCACGGAGCCCGACGTTGGACGTGGACCGAGTTCCGAGACCAAGCCGTGCGCATTGCGACCTACCTGCGCGACCAGGGAGTGGGGCCGGGTGATCGCGTGGGTATCCTCATGCACAACTCGCCGGAATATCTCATCGCCCAGTACGCAATTTTCCTCCGCCGTGGTGTCCCGGTGAACATGAACTACCGGTACCTCGGCGACGAACTAGCCCACCTCATGAACGACAGCGACTCCTCCGTGGTGTTCGCCCACGAGGAGTTGGCATCACGGGTGATCGGAGTGCGGCACCGAACGCCCTCGCTCCGCGCACTCATCGGCGTTCCCGAAGATGGACATCTTGTCGAAGGCGTCTCCGCCGATGCTACGTGGGCAGAATGTCTGCATACGTATGATCTCGGCGCGTGTCTCGATGGATCCGAGGATGACACGTACATGCTCTATACCGGCGGTACGACGGGACTCCCGAAGGGTGTCGTGTTCCGGATGGCCGACTTTGTTCGTCGGTCGTTCACCGGATACCTGTACCGGGGTTGGGATGTGCCGACCGACGACGAGTTGATGTCGGCAATCACCGAGCATCGCCACCGGGGTGATCGTCGGGTGAGCATTCCGGCCTGCCCGCTGATGCACGGGACCGGAATGTGGCTCGGGGCGTTCTACGCGCACCTCATGGGTGGCTGCGTGGTCACCCTTCCCGGGAGATCGTTCGACGCCGACGCTATGTGGGAAATCGCATCAGTCGAACGCGCTGACGCCGTGACCATCGTCGGCGATGCATTTGCCAAGCCGATGCTCGATGCGCTTGATCGGGCGGCGAACGCTGGCAAGGCGTTCGATCTGTCGGCGATGCGCGTCATCCAGTCGAGCGGCGTCATGTGGAGTGCCGAGGTCCAGAGCGGCCTGCTGCGCCATCTCGATGTTCGTCTGGTCGACTCGATGGGTTCGACCGAGGGTGGCATGGCCCGGCGCATCGTCACTCGAGGAACCCCGATCGAGACGGCGCGTTTCGAGCCTCTCGCCGGCACCAAACTCATCGCCGAAGACGGCAGCATTGTTCCGAAAGATTCGTCAGCGCGCGGACGAATCGCAGCGTCGGCGGTGGTCCCGCTCGGATACTTCAACGACCCGGAAAAGTCGGCGACGACGTTTGTCGAAATCGGGGGAGTTCGCCACGCGATGGCCGGGGACTGGGCCGTGTGGGCAAACGACGGCACGCTCGTCCTTCTCGGGCGCGGTTCCAATTGCATCAATACGGCCGGCGAGAAGGTCTTTCCTGAAGAGGTGGAAGAAGCGATGAAGCGCCACCCAGCAATTGTCGATTGCCTCGTCGTCGGGCTTCCGGACGAGCGCTTCAACGAGCGGGTTGCGGCGGTGATCTCCCTGGAGCCGTCGCTCGTGGGGACGACCGATGCCGAAGCACTTGTCGCCGACGTGAAGACGTGGTTGTCGAGCTACAAACTCCCGCGGACGGTTCGGATCGTGGAGCGGATCGAGCGGGCCGCCAATGGCAAAGCCGACTACGCCTGGGCGAAGGCGGCGATCATCGGGGAGCGCAGCGCCGAAGGAACAAAGCTCAGCTAACGATTTTGCGGCCGATGATTTCCTTCATGATCTCGGTGGTCCCGCCATAGATCGTGGTGATGCGAGCATCGACGTAGGCCCGGGCGATGGGGTACTCCTGCATATATCCGTAGCCGCCGTGCAACTGAACACATGTATCGACGGTGCGCTTCTGTAGTTCGGTGCACCACCACTTGGCCATGGCGGCCTCCTCCACGGTGAGTTCGCCGGCGTTGAGTTGCTCCAGGCACCGGTCAACGAACACCTGTCCGATCTCGACCTCGGTGGCGATCTCGGCGAGGCGGAACTTCGAGTTTTGAAAGCTGGCGACCGACTGACCGAACGCCTGACGCGACTTCGTGTAGTCGAGGGTCCACCCGAGAGCGGCCTTGGCGGCGGCGATCCCGGCAATCGCAATCGACAGCCGTTCCTGGGCGAGGTTGCGCACCAACAGGGTGAAGCCCTGCCCTTCCTCACCGAGTCGGTTGGCCACAGGAACGCGGACATCGGTGAAGAACAGTTCCGCCGTGTCCTGGCTGTGCATCCCGATCTTGTCGAGATTGCGTCCTCTGGTGAAACCGTCCATGCCTCGCTCCAGCACGAGGAGCGACATCCCTTTGTGCTTCTGCGACGGATCGGTCTTGACCGCAGTGATCACGAGATCGGCATTGATGCCGTTGGTGATGAACGTTTTGGATCCGTTGACGATGTAGTGATCACCCTCGCGAATGGCGGTGGTTTTCATCGAGGCAAGATCGGACCCGATGCCTGGTTCGGTCATGGCGACGGCGGTGACGAGCGAGCCGTCGCAAATCCCCGGCAACCATCGGCCCTTCTGGTCGGCGTTGGTGAGTTCGAGGAAATAGGGAAGCGTGATGTCGTTGTGCAACGTGATGCCGAGACCGGCGCCGCCCGTGCCGGCGTACATCAACTCCTCGCCGATGATGGCGTTGAAGCGAAAGTCCTTGGTTCCTCCGCCCCCGAATTCCGGTGGCGCCTGAAGGGCGAGAAAACCATTGGCACCGGCAGCGGTGAACAGCGCCCGATCAACAACCCCGTTCCGTTCCCAATCGGCCACATGAGGGGTGATCTCCTTGTCCACGAAACGCCGGAAGGCGTCTCGGAACATGTCGTGCTCGTCGGTGAAGATGGTGCGCTGCATGCCAGCACGCTAACGCTCCACCGGAAACGTCAGACCGGAACGGGTGGTTCTATTTCTTAGGGGTCACATCACGAGCGGCATGGACGCCGCAAGCGCTGAAGCGGACTTCTCCGAAACGGATGGCGGCGAACGCCTTGGCCGACGCTTTCAGGGGATCGTTGAAGGTGGCGCCGCGGGGGTCCTTCTTCAATGCCGCAATGCCCTTGTCGAACTCGCTGAGGATCGAATCAATCGCCTTTTCCTCACCGCTCGGGCTGGGGATGGAGCGAAGGTCGGCGCTGAGTTTCGTGAGTGCCGGAACGGCAATGTTCGTGGCGAAGACGACGACGTCATCGGGCTTCGCGATCTTGACCCGACGTGACCGTCCGCCGCGTGTCGACCTCGCCTTTTCCGTCTCGATCTTGACGGCTTCGGCGATGAGAGCAACGTTGGTCTTGGCACAGACCGCATCAGCCTCGGCGATGTAGGCACCGAGATCCTTCGGCATCTTTTGCGCGGTGGCCGGAGAACCGGCGACGACGAGAAAAGCCGGGCCGACGCAGAGCAACGCAACGACAACGCGGCGGCGAGAAGACAGTCGGGAGATCACGGCCTTGAAGGTTAGTTCCGCTGGGGTCGAGGGTGGCGTCGACAGTGGCGTCGACGGCCTTCTCACACGCACGTCACCCGCGCCGGCCGATTTCTCGGAGAAACTCTGGTGATGGGCCGCGCTTCTGACATCGCCGAAATAGGACCGGTGTGCGTGCACGCGCCAGTGCGAACGGCCGACGTTGGCGGGTGGACCGACACGTGGTTTGCCGGTCGGGGCATGGTGACCAACGTGGCGGTGGGTCCTGGCGTCGAAGTCACGGTGGAACCGTTGGACTGCGGGCCGGGGCGAGCCCAGATCATTGTTTCCGATGGCGGGCTGGACACGGTCGTGGAACTCGGCGATCCACGAGCCAGCGCCGATCCGTTTCTCGCCATGGCCGTTTCCGTCGGTCGACCGACGGGAGGAGTGAGCGTCGAGGTTCGATCGTTCGTGCCGCCAGCGAGTGGCTTGGGAACGTCGGCGGCGGTGTCGGTGGCGGTGATCGGCGCGCTCTGGGCACTTGCTGGCCGAGCGTTGGATCCAGCGTCACTGGCCGGTGCCGCACACTCGGTGGAAACCTCTCTTGGCCTGCAATCCGGCATTCAGGATCAGTTGGCGGCAGCCTTCGGGGGGACGCACCGTTACGACATCAGGTACCCGCACCTTCGAGCGGTGCACCGGTTGACGGCCAATCCGGCGACCCTGTTCGGAAACCGCCTCGCCACGATCTACCTCGGTCGTCCCCACGCCTCGTCCGACGTCCACCGGGACGTGATCGCCGAACTCGAGGCCGGCGGTCACCGGGCGGCGCTCGACGATCTTCGCATTGCCTCCATGCATGCGTCCCTGGCGCTCAGTCGCGGCCGTATCGACGAGTTCGGTCGAGCGCTGCGGGCCCACAATGACGCCACCCGTCGCCTTCATGCACCGATCGTGTCGGCCGAAGCCGACGAGGTGGGTGCGACTTCCGATGCCTACGGAGGGTGCGGCTGGAAAGTGAACGGGGCCGGAGGTATCGGCGGAACGATGTCCGTCATCATGAGCGCCGATCGCGATGCCGCGGCGGCGTTCTTGGCCGAGGTCGACCGGCGACCGAACACCACCGTGCTGAGACTGCTGCCATCGACGGCTGGCATCGTCGTTCGTGATCCGAGCATCCGAGTTGGCGGGCCCCGACGACGGGGGCGAGAATTGGGGAATGAGTGACCGAGTGACCTGTGCCATCAACAACGGTGTGGCGGATGTCCGCCTGAATCGGCCCGAGAAGATGAACGCCATAGACGGTGCCATGTTCGCCGCGCTGGCCGACGTCGGCGAGTCGCTCAAGAACGATCCGTCGGTGCGCGCCGTGGTGCTGTCGGGCGAGGGTCGGGCCTTCTGTGCCGGGCTCGACTTCGGAAGTTTTCAGGCAATGGCCGGCGGGCGTGGCACGAGTGTGCTGCCCCAGGGTGTTGACCCCGATGATCCGGCGCGGCTGCCGGGCCGGATCACCCATCAGGGCCAGCAAGCGGTGTGGGTGTGGCAGGAGATTCCGGTGCCGGTGATCGCCGCCGTGCATGGCGCCGCTCTCGGCGGCGGCTGTCAGATCGCCCTCGGGGCCGACATCCGCTTTGTCGCTCCCGACGTCCAGATGTCCGTCCTGGAAATCCGTTGGGGCCTCATTCCCGACATGGCCGGAACCCAGCTTCTGCGCAACCTTGTCGGCCTCGACGTAGCGAAGGACCTCACCTTCACGGGCCGAATGGTCGGGGCCGAGGAAGCTGTTCGGATCGGCCTGGCCACCCGACTCGTCAGCGATCCCCGCTCGGTAGCTCTGGAGACGGCGGCGGAGATCGCCGGTCGTAGCCCCGATGCCGTCCGCGCCGGGAAGCGGCTGCTCAACAACGCCGCGCATGGGAGCGTGGCCGAAGGCTTGGCCGCCGAGAGGCGCGAGATCGCCTCGCTCATCGGGAGCCCGAACCAGGTCGAGGCGGTTACCGCCTTTTTCGAGACACGACCGGGGAACTACGCCGATCCTGTCGGGTAGGCCCTCGACTGACGGCTCACCCGGCGTGGGCGGTGACCCGCAGGACGATCCGGTCGAGACGCTCGTCAACGATTTCGGCACCTGTATCGGTGAAAAGCGCACGCGTGGCGGGAACGGACGTCACCGAAATGCCGAGCGGGCCAAGTACCCGCTGGAGGGCTCGTCCGGCCGTGGTCGTGGCCGTGGACAGGCTCATGGAAAAGACTGGTCCGCCCGCCCGGACGACCCGTGCCAGCTCCGACACGGCGTCGCCCTGGTCGCCGATTTCGTTCAAGGAGCCGCCCATGGCCGATCCATCGAGTGACCCCGAGACGAACGGCAGGTGCTGGGCGATGGCGCGGACGGCCACAACGGGAAGGTCGCCGGCCCGGGCCACGGTCCGTCGGAGGAACGGACGACTGTGGTCAACAGCAAAGACCATCGCTCCCTCCCCGGCGAGCGTTCTGGCGTAGAGCCCCTCCGAACACGCCACGTCGGCGAATACGTGACCCGCTGACGGACGCAGCGCCGCGGTGAGTTCGGCTAGTTCCTCGGCCACCGGAAAAGCTC
>JANLQX010000024.1:0-8193 GCA_031368095.1 Actinomycetes bacterium
CACGATTCGGTCGGTCTTGCGGCCTCGATCGCTCGATTCTGTGTACGCGTCGAACAGGACGGTGAGGCCATTGTGGATATCGAATCGGTCGAGGACCGTTTCGCGGGCTGCCGCACCAAGACGCGTTCTCGATGCGTCGTCGTCGAGGAGCCGCGAGATTGCGGCGGTCAGGGTGGCGACGTCGCCTGGATCGACAAGGAGTCCATTCACGCCGTCGATGACGGCCTCGGGGATCGCGTCGACGTTCGTGGCGACGACGGCAAGGCCGAGGCCCATTGCTTCGAGCATCGCGGACGGCAGGCCTTCCTGGAGGCTTGGTTGGAGGTAGATGTCAGCCGAAGCAAGGAACTGGAGATAGCCGGGCCGGTCGGGAAACCATGACCGCAGCGTCACATGTTCGCCGAGCGAAAGCGAGCTCACCCTCTCCTGCAGCAGTGCCCGATCGGGGCCTTCGCCGACCCAGCCGAGCATCACGTCGTAGCCGCTGCTTCGTAGGCGAGCAATCGCGTCGATCGCGATAGCCACGCCTTTGCGGTCGATCAACTGCCCCACGCCGACGAGCAGAAAACTTCGGCCGTCGGAACGATTCGCTTCGGCCCGAACGCGAACGGCGATTGCCCGTTCGAGTTCCTCAGGATCCGCTCCGTAGACGGCGACGTCGACATCACGGCCGAGCGCGTTAGCGAACGAACGCCGCGCCGCGGTAGTCGATGCAGTCACGCACCAATCCGTCCGGAGCCGCAGCGTTGCCAGTTTCGCGGCCAATAGGACGTCGCGCCAGCGGCTGCTCGACGGGACGGCCGAGTGAAAGATCGACACGACCCGATGGTGGCGCAACAGCCCGTGCAAGGCTGCCGCTCCGAACCAAGGTGTGATGTCCGCATGAACCACGGCATGCGGGAAATGGCGATCGACGACCTGAACGAGTTCACGGTGAACCCGGGCGTTTCGCACCCGTCGGCGGAACCGCTGCGCCGTTCGACGGTATGGCGTTCCATCCAGTTCGTGCTCGAGAAGCAGCACCTCCGCTCCGATCCGACGGAAGCCGGACAGGATTTCTTGCGGTGCGCAACGCGGAGCCACCACACCGATTCGGGCCTCCGGTCGACGGCGGCGCACATCGACGGCGGCCTTCAGCAGGAGGTTCGGAACTCCACCTCCTCCCGAATACGGCCAACAGAACACAATCCCGTAGCCGTCCAATTGGTCACCAGTCGGACCACCTAAGGCACCGAGCCCGACAGATCGGTGAGAGGACGGTTGGCGCGTCGGTTGCGTGATGGTGTTCCCCTCCGGTCGAAGGTCGCCGATTGTAGACTTGGGCCAGTGCAACTCCCGGGCGATCGTGGCGACCCCGGGGTGATCCGCCGGGGCCGATCTCGCACCGACGACGTGGCGGCGACAGACGACCGGTCTGCCACCGGCGGCCTTTCGGCGTCACAACGCGTCAGCGTCATCTACGGAGCCCTCTCCGTGGCGGTTCCCATGATCTTCACGCTGCTCGGAAGTCCGTTGGTGATACTCAGGATGGGGATCGATCGTTACGGCGTCCTGCTGGTCGGCCTGTCGGTGGCCGCGTTGCTCGGCGTGCACATCGGCCCGGCGCTGAGTGGCGTCGTCGCGTCGGACGGTCTGTCCTGGCGACTTCTCTGCGCCGCATTCGGGGCAACGTTCGCCATGGTTGTCTGCATGGACGCCATGGTGCTCCTACTCGGTTCGTCGCTCGCTCGGTGGCTGGGCGCCGGTCAGGTGCTGGCATCCGGGCAGATGGCCGTCGTCCTTGTCATCGCGCTCTTGTTGAGTATCGGTGGGGTTCTATCCCGCGCACTCATCGGCATCGGCGAACTCCGCTTCGTCGGTGTGATCACGGGACTCGTCGGCACGCTCACCACCGGCGGATACGTCGTGCTGGCACGACGAGGACCGACGGTGCTGCTCGGATGGAACGCCCTATTGCTCGCCGCCGCGGCCCTCGCCTACACAACGCTCATTTCGCGTCGGGCGGGCGTCGCCGGGAGCGGATCGATCAAGGGGGCCTCCGAGGGATTGCGCCGTATTGCACCGCTCCTTCCTTCGGCATTCTTCGGACATCTGCTGGGTGTTGCCGTGCTGGCGCTTGAGCGCCTATGCGTGGCCGCAATGGGTGGGACGCCGGCGGTCTCGGTACTGATCGCCCCGATCCTGCTGTTCCTCGGCGTTCACGCGCTCGTCGGCGCGAGTACCGCGTTTCTGTATGAGTCCTTGGTGGTTCACACCGATCGGCGTCTCATCGCGTATCAACTCGCCGGCAAGATCGCAGTGACCGGCGCGTTGATCGTCCTTGCGGGCGGCGTCATCGGCGCTCCGGCGATCGGTCGTCTCGTCGACAAGCCCTATCGCATCGGTGAGCCGGTACTCGTCGCCCACGTGACGACGATCGCGTTGCTCATCCTGCTGGTGCCGCCGTACAGCAGTCATGAGGCAATGGTGCTTCCTCGCCCGGTGTTGCGCTTCCGGTTGCTCGGAGCGATTGCCGCCTCGGCGGTACTCGTGCTGGGGACATTCACCAGTCTGAGTCCCGGATGGGTGATTGCGTCGAGTCGTCTCGCTCTCCTCGTGGGCGGCGTCACCCTCGTGCGCTCCGGGGCCCGTCTGTGTGGAGGACCATCGACGACGACCGCAGATCGGCGGATACTGGTCGCCGCCGCCGGCGCGGCACTGGGTGCGGTCGCGCCAGCCAGGGCTGGACTTGGTGTCGTCGCTCCGGCAGGTGCCGTCCTGCTTGCGCTGCTGACCCTTTTCGCGGCTGCAGATTTGTTCCGGCGCCTTTCGTCGCAGCGTTGACACCGAATCGAGTGGTCTGCGGCTGCAACTACGGCGACTGGTTCCGGAGCCGCCGTTTCGGCGTCGGCATCGTCGGCCGGCTCTTCGTCGACGGTGCCCCCCACGTTCTCGTAGCGGGTCGTCGGCAGGGGCGAGTCGAGCCAGTCGAAACGGGACAACAAGCAGAAGTTCTGCGGACCCTACTCAGCAGATGAGAGGAGTGACCACATCGTGGGACCGTTTTCGCTGGAGGATTGCTACGGTTTGCAGTCCGTGTCCGGCCTCGTCTCCCCCCTCGATGCTGTCGGTGCCCACACCGCTCGTTTGTCGACGACGCCGGCGTCACACTGGATGCACGGGGCTAAACGCGATGCCGTTGTCGCCTGGCTGTGGCTTCCATTTTCCGTGGCGGCGGCCGTGGCTTACGGGTCGTCACGGGCACTCGCTGTAGTTGTCGGGCTCACCCTGCTCACGTCGCTCGTGCACCAACCCCTCACGCTCGGCCTTATCTACGGCGACCCGGCCCAGTTCGCCGTCGCTCGACGGGTCTTCGTCGTGTTTCCGTTCGCCATCGTCGCCGCGGTGATCGCCGGGCGGGCCGTGAGCCTGACGTTCGTGGCTCTCGTGGCCGGACTGTGGAACGCCGAGCACACGCTCATGCAGCGCTACGGAATCTCGCGGATCTATGCGCGCAAAGCCGGCGAGACGGGCCCGGCGCTGGAACGGCCGATGTTGATCAGTTGGCTGGTGTTCGTTCTTGCGTTTGCGGCCGCCGATCCGCGCACGCGGCGATTGCTTGACAGGGTGGAGTTGGGATCGACGAACGAAGACGGCGTCAGGCTGTTGCAGTCGCTCCGTCCGGGTGCGGTGGTCTTTTCGGGTTTCGCGTTGGTGGCGGTCTTGTATTTTACGGTTCGGTGGTGGCAGGGCGAGCGACGCCGCGGACCGGTCGGGTTCACGCCGAAGCGTCGGTATTTGGCGGCCACGGCGGTGCTCTTCGTCGTGATCATGGTCAGTCCGATCGTGGGACTCATTGGCTATGTGGGCGCCCACGCGTTGGAGTACTTCGTGATCGTGCACGGCTCTCTCGGCCGCCGGTACTCCGGTGTCGGTTCGGAGCCGGGCGGCGCCGTTGGCCGGGCGGTCCGGAGTCCACTGCGGGCGACGGGCTGCGTGGTGGTCTACGTCGTGGTGGTCGGCGCGGCGCTGGTGTTTGTAACGCGTCGGGTTTCGCCGAACGTCGGCAACGTTGTGCTGCTGTCGGTGGGCGGCATGCACGTCTTCTTCGACGGCTTCATATGGAAACTCCGCCGCCCCGTCGTGGCCCGGAGCGTGGCGGCGGGTTAACGGCGCCTCGTTTCCATGCCCGTCGTTTTCTCCGTTGGCCACATGAAATCGCCCACTCCGATTGGTCGCACGCCCTTGGCCTTGCCTACGAGCAGCGCAAGCGTTTCACCCCCAGAACGACCAGATGCTACGGCCTCGAATTCCCATCGCCCGCTCCAGGAACTCTTCGACGGAACGCCAGTCCAGATTGTCCTCAACGCCAATCTGTTCGTACCCGCATTCCAGCGTTAGAGAAAGCCGTTCCAGGTACGCACTAAGACAGTCCTCGTCTGTTTCCGGGGGGTCAAGCACCAGCATCACTGTTTCCTGCCCGACGACGTAGGGAACAACACGAAATCGGCGATACCAGCTATACAGTTGGGGCAACCAGTATCTTAAGGCGTCTGCGTCATCGGGGCACCCGACGGACCATGCGTCCACGGGCTCAGAAACCTGAACAACGGTCAATGACAGCGCCTCATTGCGGCGAAACACATGATTCGGCGGTGGCGTTACCTGGTACGGAGGCGGTGAGACCGACCGGCGTTGGGTCACCCTAGGAACAAAGTACTCCACCGGCCCACGGGGTTTAACCAGAAGTCCAGACCCATCTTCGTTGTCCTCCTGGAATTCCTCCGGGCAAATCGCATCCTCCATGAACACAGGCCACCATCCGGTCTGGTCGAACTGGTTGGCAAGAAACAACCAACTCTCGAACGGGTCTCGCGGGAACTGATCAAAGACCCAGACACGCTCGTACGGCGCGTAAATCATCGAAGATCCAGCTGCGTACTCACCTGTAAAGATTCCTCCCCACTGGCCGGACCCAAACCTGTCCGCGAAGATCGAGGGCGCTGCCGGGTCCCCGAGAAACACAAGGCCAGAAGCGAGAATATGGTCCATTGCGAGATGTTACTCCCGGGCCACATCACACACAGATGATCGGTGGAAGCCCTTCTGGGTCGGCTGGCGACTGCGTGGTGGTGTATTCCCGCCACGTGGTGAAGCCCTCCGAGCATGTCCGCATCTGGAAACTCCGCCGCCCGTCGTGGCCCGAAGTGTTCCGGCGGGCTGACTATCGCCGTTAGCGATCGGCCTCTGGAACCCTACGAATGGCGGTCGATAGGAACGTCCAGCTCAGTTCCCTAGCTCTGACTTCCTGCCCGGTTTTGAGATCGATGTAAACATACCAAGACTGTAATTCGACGTGCTCGGGAGCTGGTCGTTCGTAGGGCTGACGAACTTCTCGAATACCCAACTCGCCCGATTGGTAAGCATCAAACTCTGTGAATCGAGAGTCGGCGCGCCGTCGAGGAGGAAATCGGAACACTGACCACAGTCGCTGTATCCCGGTTGAGCTAGGGGAGCACGTATAGGATGTAAGGCCGTAACCGCTACCTCCATGCCCGTTCCAGACGGCAACAACGACACCACCCTCGGAACCATCATGGACGTGCGCGAAATCCTGAATAGTCCCGAGCGATTCGCCATCAAGAATGGGATCATCTTCGACAAAGTCATCGAAGCCCATGCGCGAAATCACGAGCGACCACCTCTCACCACGGGTTACCGACGTGCCGCACAGACAGTCGATGCCGGTCCGGCCGGTCAAAAGTCCACGAAACTCCGGGTTTTGGACCATGGCTCTACAGGATACCAAACCCGCAGACGGACACCTGGGTAGCGAGCACGAAACTCAGAGAAGAGCGCAGTGCACCCCGACGCCGGCCCGCCTACCGCCGCTCCGCAAGGTTGTCTTGAGACCCAAAGATAGATCCAGCCAACCGACGCTGAAGTAACCGGGACCTCTCGGACTACTCGACCAAGAATGTTTGTCTCGGCATGCCAAAGACGATTGTATTTCTCCTCAATGGGATCAAACCACGAAAGATCCCCCAAAGCTTCGCCTGGAAGCGGGAAGACCGCTGATCTCGAGGAACCAAGTAGCTCCAACGCAGTTCGGGAGCTCCTTGAAACAACGGTGCCGAACTTTCGGTCAATACAGAACAGCGCAGTCGCTGCCGTGCCATTGTCGCGAGATATCCGGTAATTGCCTCGACTGTCTTTGCTGTCCGATACTACGTCCAGGGCGTCGCCTGCCAAACTGATGAAGGGGCCGCAAGCTTCGCGTGCCTTTTCCTCTGTGTTCGGGCCAGGATAGAGGGTGCTCGAGATCAGCACTCCATTCTTGTTAATCGTGCCTGGGTCAAGAACCGGCTTCAACTGAGGAAAGAGCGCTCGAACATTCTGAGCCTTTGCCTGATCAGCTAGATACGTTAAAGTCGTTTCCCACTCCGACGTAAGGAGCTCGGCCGTGCGAACCTCACGAATAGCGGTGTACCAGCCGGTTCGGAACAATGACCTAACAATAGGAGCCAGCTTCGACGGTGGTGATCCAGTATCAAAGTCAAACCACAGCTGCGCATTGGTCGGAGAAATACATCCTTCTTGCAGAATCATGTAGCCCGATTGGTTCTCACCAATGCACCGACTCATGTCGGCAGATGTCGCGCCAGAGATGATCGGTCGAAGTGGAAAACTCAGGCCATCGAGCCCAACATTGTTGTCCGACCACACCGAGCTTTGGCTGCATGTAGTAAAGCGGATTTCGTACCCAACAGGGCCCATGCACGCCTGTTCGTTCGAACTCGACCGCAGGAAGTAGCCGCCTGCGACGAGCTCAGGAACGATGACTGCGCAGTCCTCACTTGGCTTGGCTACAAGAAGAAGGCGCCCATCCGCAGTCGGCGCGGCACACCTTCCCGTTGACTTTTGATCCAGCGTTGTTGGAATTCCGTCATCCAGAAGGTGGGCGCCGTTTGGTGGGTCTGGCGGCGTGGGAGGTCCGACTGGGTCTGAGTATCGGGGTTGCCAGTGGTCTTGAAACACGTCGCCTTGGCCTTGGCACTGATAGGCAACGACAGCCCGGTTGCCGGCCCCGGCGTTGAAGTTCAGACACGCATCGAAGTCGAGGTACTGGGAATCTCCCGGATTGACACCTCGTTCTTTCGGGACAATGTTCCACCAATCATCGGCATACGTCGCCCCCGCCCCCCTAGCCCGGAACCAGATCTTGTAGAATCCGTAGTCGGAACAGCCTCCCCACTCGACGATTTGTTTGCGCCAGTCGCCGGCGTACCCGGCCCGATCAGCAACCATCCGAAGGCACTGACCACCCGACCTGATGAAGAACGCATCGGGCTCACCCGGCAACGACGCATTGACAAACTCGACCTGATCAGCGCCACTCCCACACTCCGTCACCGACAGCATCGTGTCAGTTCGCAGACACCGCTGGACATAGCGATTCTTCAGAAAGTTGTCCTGGCGAACCCAGTCAGGAACCGGCGCAGGCGGCTGTGGCGGTGACGTTGTCGGCGGAACAACCGGCGGCGGCAACGTCGTCGGCACAGTCGGCGCCACCGTCGTCGGCGGAGCCGTGGTCGGCGGCACAGTCGTCGTAGTCGTGGTTGTCGTCGTAGTCGTGGTCGTGGTCGGCGGGGCCGAGATTGAGAAGTTGTCCGACAGAACGATCGTGTCGCCCGTCGTGGCCGATTCGAGGACCACGGCATAAATCCCGATACCAGGATTCGGGAACTCAGCGGCCTGGCCGTTCGTCACCGGATACTTCTGACACGAACCCGTGCACGTATCCGGTGTCCCGTACTTGTGCAGCCAAACCCGATACGTATGGCCAAGCCAAAGCCCACCAGCAACAAAGCCAATCGGCTGGGTGAGCTGAGCAAAATTCGTACCCGACACCGGACTCAACGTCGGGGCCGCCGCACCAATAATCGCCATGTCATCAACAACAATCGTCCCGGTCCCAGCCGTTCGGATGAACTCGTAACTGACAAAACCCTCCGGGACCACAGCGAACGCGTTCATCACGAGGATGTGCTGCCATACGCCCGTCGTCACGATCGGCCGCGAACTCAACCGCTCCTCGGCCACCGAGAAGATCCACGTCGCACCGGCATCCCCCCTCACCCAGAAATCTGTCGCAGTTCCACCGTTATTGACCTGTCCGACGATGCGCGTCCTCGGACTCGTCCCAAGCAGTAG
>JANLQX010000027.1:0-1736 GCA_031368095.1 Actinomycetes bacterium
GGGTGCCAACCGTGGCGTTGGCCGCACTCCTTGCGCTGATCGACGTTGATACCCCGCTGTGGATTGATCCGACGGTTGGCGGTTCGCTGTCGGAGTACCTTCGTTTTCACACCGGAGCCAGCACCACGACTGACCCTCGAAACGCGACCTTTGCCTACCTCGCTTCGGCCGAAGAACTTCGAACCGTCGACCGGTTTTCCGCGGGAACAGCGATGTCACCCGAGCTCTCCACCACGGTGATCGTCGCCGTCGAACGCTTTGAGGGGGGCGTTGCGGCCGAGCTGAGTGGGCCAGGGTTTGCGGGCCCGCAAACGCTCGCACCGAGTGGGTTCGATGACGAGATCTGGGAGGTACTCGCGGCCAACCATGCATCGTTCCCGACTGGCGTCGACGTGCTTCTCGCCTGTGGCTCCCACCTCGTCGGGCTCCCCCGCTCGACCTCGATTCGCCGGTTCGAAACGGAGGCCTGAATGTACGTCGCCACGAAAGGCGGAGAGGCGGCGATCGCCAACGCTCATCGACTGATGCAGGACCGGCGACGACCCCGTTCAGGAAGCGACGTACTCACGCCGACGCAGATCATGGACCAAATGTGGCTGGCTGTGTCTCGAGTCATGACGGAGGGTTCGGTCTACGACCCGGAGCTCGCCGCCATTGCGATCGCGCAAGCGCAGGGTGACCTCGTCGAGGCGGTGTTCCTCGTCCGGGCATTCCGAACGACCCTCCCCCGTCTCTGCGCAACGGTGCCAATCGCCACCGAACGCATGCACGTGCAGCGGCGGATCTCGGCCACATTCAAAGACGTCCCCGGCGGTCAGTTACTCGGGCCGACGTTCGACTATTCGCATCGACTCATCGATTTTGCGGGAGCTGACGGCGAGCCCGCGAAGATCGTTCGTGCCGCCGACGCAGCAGCGGACAGGGCGCCTGACTGGCCAACCGGCGACGACACGGCCGTAGCAACGGGTGCTGTCGTCGACGTCGCCACGCTCCCTCGAGTGCTCGATGTGCTTGATCGCGAAGGACTCATCGAAACCAACCGGGTGTCACTGTCCGACGAGTTGGCCGACGATCTCACTCGCGAACCGCTGGCCTTTCCGGCGGAGCGGCCGCTGCGACTCCAGGCGCTGGCCCGCGGCGACGAAGGCTTCCTGCTCGGCATGGCCTATTCGACGCAGCGCGGCTACGGATCGACGCACCCGTTCGTCGGTGAGATCCGTATTGGTCAAGTGGAAGTGGTGGTGCAGCCAGACGAGTTGGACTTCCCCGTTGTTATTGGCGAAATCGAGGTCACGGAGTGCGAGATGATCAATCAGTTCCAAGGGAGTGCGAGCGCCCCGCCGCAGTTCACCCGCGGGTATGGCATGGCATTCGGAACGTGCGAGCGCAAGACCATGGCGATGGCCCTCGTCGACCGATCGATGCGGGCCGCGGAGCTTGGCGAAGTGATCCACGGTGACGCGCCGGCGCAGGACATCGAGTTCGTGATCAGCCACAGTGACAGCCTCGAGGCGTCGGGCTTTGTCCAACACCTGAAGCTCCCGCACTATGTGGACTTTCAATCGGAACTGGTGATGGTGCGCGCGATGCGCGACGACTGGGAGAAGGCGAACAGCGAATGAGCACCGTGGTCAAGACCGCCACAACGACCGAGGGGTACAACTTCGCCTACCTCGACGAAGAGACGAAACGGTCCATCCGTCGGGCCATTCTCAAAGCGGTTGCGGTGCCGGGCT
>JANLQX010000095.1:0-2928 GCA_031368095.1 Actinomycetes bacterium
ACCAGCAGGATCGATGAGACACGCATGGTTGCGGCCATTATCGTCAGTATTGCCGCACAACATGTTGAACGCTATGCGGGCAAACAACTCGCGCAGCGTGGCATCAGGATCCACGCACAGCTCACGGATCTTGTGGGCCAAGTCGACGTAGGTGGCGTTGCGGCCCTCCGGGAACGTCGTCAAGCCCAGCATGGTGAGCGCGGACAGCACCCGCCGGCGGCGGCCGGCAACGTCACGGTCGAAACGTTCGACGAGCAACGCGTCGCGGCCTGCAGCGTGTGCGAGCTCCACCGGGGCCACGTTCAGGCCGGCATGGCGCGCCAGTTGCATCGCCACGAACTCGCCTTGGACCACCGGGAACGAATCCGTCGACGACGACGACGGGCGTGAGAGGCCGCTTGGGATGTCCCCTCATCGCCCGTCGACCTCGATCCTCAGGACCCGTAGCGCCATAGTACCGATTGTCGCGCCCAGACGGGATGAAGCCGGAGTCCAACCTGTCTGGGATGTTGGGTGCCGGGCTGGGTGAACGACCGCAACGCACTATGGTCTCTCCGCTGTCGGCCCGCGCCGCCCACTTCGAGTATCATTTGAGGCTTGCGGCCAGCGACGGCGACGGAGGTTACGTCCGTGGGACTTCAGGATGAACTGGTCGGAACCTTCGAACTGGTGGCTCTCGAGTCGCGCCGCTCCGACGGGGAGATCACCCATCCGTATGGCGAACACCCCATCGGAATGTTCATGTTCGACTCGGCCGGCCACTACTCGGTCCAGTTGACGGACCCCGGCCGCAGACGCGACCAGCCGAGCTTCTTGGCGACCTTCGGCACCTACGTCGTCGATGATGACCGGCGCATTTTCATCCTGACGCCGCACGGCGCCGCGGACGCGAACTTGATCGGCACCGAGGTGCTCCGCCACGTTACCTTCGACGGCGCGCTGGCGATCTTCAACACACCGACGACACAAGTCGACGGGTTGGACGTCACGACATACATCACGTGGCGCCGGGTCACGCCGAGGTAACGCGGACCAGGCAGTACTGCGGAAGTCGTCACGTTGCCGGGGAACGTGACACGTACCAGCGCGGTCGGATGGCCCTACGCGTATTGGGTGGGGAGAGCGGGTCCGTGGTCTTTCGACCTTCGCCGCGCGTAGACGGCGGTCGCCGTGCAGATCCGCCCTACGTTCAGCGCGGCCAACTCGGTGCGGTTGGCGGTCACGGAGCTTGGCATGGGAGCGCGAAAGATGACTCTTCACCTACTCGTCACCCATCAATAGGTCGTTGGTGATCTGGGCGTTTTAACGGCCGATAGTCCGCGCGTCGGCGACACGATGCCAGTCGGGGACCCTCTGCCCGAAATCCGGGCGGATACGCGGATCCGCTCGGCGAAATCGCGCGCCGAGCCTCCGATCCTCAGCGAGGTGCGAAGTACGTGACGGGTCGAGATGATCTCTGTGGCCGAGGTGGAACAGCATGGCGTTCGGATGGCGTTCCCCGCCGATAAGCGCCTCGTTTTTCAACCGGCCTGACACCCGTAGAGCCCGATGATCACCGCGCTCATCATCCTGAACAGACGGTCACGGTTGGTGCTGATCGCTGGGGTCGTCGCTACCGCTTGGTCGGTCTCGCCCAGATATCCGACGTTGGCCTCGGGGCCCCCGCCCCTCACCTTTCAGGTCGTTCAGCCTGCGGTCACATAGCTGGCTAGGTTTGGAGTCGGACCGGTGTAGGTGACGTCCCCGCTCACGGTGCCGGTGGTCGTCCAGCCGTCGCTGACGGGCTTGGCCCCGGAGGCCGTGCAACTGAATTTGAACTTCAATGGGGTGGTCTTCGACAGTGGTCCACCAGGTCCCCGGTTGACGATGGGCAAGCCGTCGCATCGGTCGACGTAGATCTGAAGGTCGGATACAAGTTGGGCGCCGACCTCTAGGGGCGGCCGCTGTCCGCACGTGGGTGTTGATTCCGTGACCTTCATTGCTGGTTGCGGGACGTCAATCACGCCGATGCGAGCGCCCTTGTGTAGGAAGAAGCTGACAGATGTACGAATCTCCGGATCGTTCGCTGCGACAGGCCCAGACCCGGCCGCCTTGTTGGACGAGCATTCGCCCGACTCGGTCCACGACTCGGTGAAGGTGCCCGCCGTGGCGAGGCCGCTGGTGTACTGCGGCGAGTTCACGAAGGCCCCGACGAAGACCGCTTGATCGATCGAGAGATCGACGGTTCCCCGGTCGCCCTTGGCGCCGGTTGCGACGCCGTGCACCTGCATGTTCACGACCCAGGTCGGTGGCCCTACCTTTGCTTTGGCCTTCGATGCCGCTTTGCCGGAGATCGGCAACGCGCCGGCGGTGGCGCCGACTGCCAGGATGCCGATGCACACGGCCACCACGACGTTCGCCTTGGTCCCGCGCCGCACGGTGCGATGTCGCGGTCCGTTGATGGTTGGCATGATTCCTCCGAAGTGCCGGGACAAGGATGCGGGTACCCGCGCACGCATTGCTGAATGCCGCCTTGAGCCGCCCCCGGCTTCCGGACGGATTGGGTGCGGCAAGTATGCGCCTCGTGAGCGTGATACGCCAGCGGGTTGGTGGATACTCGCCGAGCGATTTCGCCAGTGGTAGACGCTCTGGCGCTGACGGCATTGGAGGCGTTCTTGGTGTTCGAAACTCGGCATCGGCTAACTTTGGTGATCTTCCGTGGTCGGTCGGCCTTCCGACGCGGCAGGAGGTTGTTCGGCGGAGGTGTCGGTAGAGGGCTGCTCGCCTGACGTCGCCGACTTCGGCGGCGGCTCGCCGGCGTTCGTCTCGATCGCACGCGTTTGTGTTGCCCGGATCTTCGGACAGCAGGACTTATGTCTGATGTGTCAACGGTGGTTGACCAGAAGCCCGCGCAGCAGCTTCCGGGGCGGGCCAAGCGCAGGGGCGAAG
>JANLQX010000177.1:0-10395 GCA_031368095.1 Actinomycetes bacterium
GGTCCGCTGGGGTGCCGGCGGTGGTGAGGCGGGTGGTGTCGGCGAGGAGGGTGATGGCGTCGCGGCCGTGGCCGTTGCGGAGGAGGTCGCCGGCGTGTCGGACGTCGCGCATGGGCGCGGTGGCTTGTCGGCGGTTCTCGTGGAGGTGGGCTACGCGGTCTTGGTGGGTATCCAGCAGTTGGCTCCAGAGGCCACCGGCGTCGACCGCGCCGTGCTGTGCAGGGTCGCCGATGGCTCGCATGCGGGCGCCGGCGGCGGTGACGGCTCGGACGAGTTGGTGGTGGTCGCGGTTGGAGAGGGTGGAGGCTTCGGCGACGATGAGGACGGTGTTGGGCCCGAGCGGGTTGTGGCCGGCGTTGAGCTCGGTGATGAGTGACGCGACGGTGCGGGTCTCGATTCCGCAGGTGTCGGCGAGGACGTCGGCGGCGGCACCGGTGACGGTGGTGCCGAGGGGTTGGTAGCCGGCGGATTCCCAGGCGCGGCAGGCGACGGCGAGGCTGGCGGTCTTCCCGGTGCCGGCGGGTCCGACGCCGAGGGCGAAGCGGTCGTGCGATCCGGCGAGTTGTTGGACGAAGGCCGTTTGGTCGGCGCCGAGGGTGTGGCCGGTTGCTCGCTGCCAGAGTGCCTGTTCGGTGCGGATGCCGGATTGGTTGACGCCGTCGGGGAGGGCGTTGATGCCGTGGCGGTAGGCGGCGATGACGTCGGTTTCGAGTTGGAGCATCGATGCGGTGGTGTAGCGAGGGGTGCGGGTGTCGTGGTGGTCGAGGCGGACGACGGCTTCGGAGGCGAGCCATCGGGTGGTCTCGCGCTCGACTTGGTCGGCGGTGAGGCGGGCGGCGCCGCCGTGTTGGCCGTCGCAGGCGATGACGGCTCGGACGACGTCGTTGCGGTCAAAGAGAGCGGACTGCTTGGTGATGCCGGTTGGGCTGTCGAGGAACGCGTGCAGCTTCGCGGTGTCGGTGTCGCGGAACGGGACGGGGCGGGCTCGGCCGTGGAGGTCGCGCTCGTGCTCGGGGGTGAAGCCCCAGTAGCTGAGGGTCTCGCTCCAACGCTTCTCGAGCGCATCGGGATCGGTCGGTTCTTGCTTGCGCTTGCGGGTGGTGAGGGCGGCGATGCGGCGGGCTTGTTGGCTGTCGGTGCCGTAGCTGGTGGCGAGCTCCTGCACTTCGGCGCTGCGGGTTGAGATGGCGCTGAGCGGTGTCGGGTGGATGTGGGCGAGGTCGCAGGTTCCGTTGCGGACGGGTCCCCACTCGTAGCCGAGCTGTTCGGCGAGGAAGTGGCGGACGGCTTGTCCGGCGAGGTGACCGGTGGCGTGGGTGAACAGGGCGCGGCCGGCAATGGTGCGGGTGTTGC
Source organism: Actinomycetes bacterium (assembly GCA_031368095.1). Taxonomy (GTDB): domain Bacteria; phylum Actinomycetota; class Acidimicrobiia; order Acidimicrobiales; family JANYDT01; genus JANLQX01. The sequence goes on from JANLQX010000177.1 coordinate 1,354, forward strand.
CTTTGGGGTCGGCAGCGATGTTCGCGATCACGACGTGGTCGTGCAGCTGGGGTTCGAGGTTCCGATTGCTGGTGTGGCGGTACTGGACGGCCCACATGCCGTCGGCGGCGACACGGCGTTCACCGGCACGGACCTCGAGGCCTTGTGTCTCTAGGTAGGCGATGCCGGTGCGGACGCCTTCGTTAAGGGCGTGTTCAATGATGCGACGCGTGTCCGGGTCGGCCTGGACCCAGGCGACGCTGATCGACTTCTCCCATTTGAATGTTGCGTCGTAGGCGACGACGACTTTCGGTTCACTACGTGCACGTAGGAACCGTTCAACCTCGCTCGGCTCTACTCGCCACCGGTTGTTGCCGTCACGTACTCCGTGGAGCGGCTGGAGTGGTGGCCGTTGGTTGCTCGGGTCTCGTTCGTGGCGTTCGGTGGCGAGGAGGACGCGCTTCACGTAGGACGGGTCGACGCCGAGGCGTTCGGCTGTTTGGGTGACGTCGAGGAACTCTTTGCTGGTGGCTGTGGACGGTGTCGAACGGTCACGAGCGGCGCGTCCGGAGGACCCGATGGACGACACGAGCGCGACTCCGCTGTTGGGGTGGCCGCCGAGGAGGAGGCGAGTGAGTTGCTCGGGGGTGACCTCGCCTTTGAGTTGTTCGCCGTTCACGCCTCGACCGCGCCAGATACCGGGGCGTTCGGCTCGGTCGGCGAAGTAGCCGACGGCGCCATCGATACCGAGCGCGCGCTTTGCCGAATTGGTGAGGTAGTCGACGATTGCGGCAACGGCCCCGGCCGTGCCGGATCGAGCGGAGCCGAGCGGGGTGATGTCGAGGATCGGCATCACGATCACCGACCGGTCGATTGATACGTGTGCGTTGCTTCCACATGGAACGTATTCGCAACGCGCGATGCGGATGCGCCAAAGAAGTCCGAGATTTCTCGTTCGGAACCGAGCGAGTCCGTGGCGGGCCGTGTGTACACATAGAGATATCCGCCGCGCGGGTGCCTGTCGACGAACTTCGTTCGTGGTTTTGTTTGCCGAAAGCGGCAGCAACCTTTCGCAAGGCAGCGGCAATACGTTGCAGCCGGGTAGCCAACGGCTACCCGGAGGTCTGTCTTGTTTTGCTATTCGTTGCTGCTGGTCCTTGGGTCGTGTCGCAAGACTCCGACGGTGGACTCGTGTCAGAAGGCGCAGTCAAGGTTGCGCGAAGCGCACCTCGAAGAGGCTTGACCTTTACGGCGTCGGTGTCATCACACTGGATGAAGGCCTGGCGATCAGCCGGACCTTGGAAGCCAGGGCTAGTCGTTGCCGACGGCGTGGGATCATTGTTCGGAGTAGCGGATTTGTTAGGACGAGCCCGCGCTGCGCAGTGACTATGCGACCCAACCTGCGCGATCTGCTCTTCGATCCAGCATCCATGGAGCGACGGCCGCCCGAGCTGGAGCGGATTGTTAAGCAGAGGACGACGGATGGCCAGCCGCCTGATCCGGATCGAACAAGACTTCGGACCGAAGAGCTGATTCGAAAGGCCCGCCAGAGTCGCCGAACCAGCACCAGCGTCCTTCGACCTCTTTGTCGCGGTGAAAGTATCTCTCGCGCCGCCGGTTGCGGAGACACAACGCGATAAAACTCGTTCAGGCGTGGAAAAAAATCCCGCCGAAATGGAGGCGAAGCCATGAGGCGACCACGAATCATTGCAGGCTCATTTTTCGCAGGCATCGTTCTCGCCGGCATCATGGCGGCCCAGCCGTCGCAGGGCGTGATCGCCCTACCGTCTTTCGTTGTCGTCCCGCCAAGCGCCCCGCTCGGATCGACCTTCACGGGCGACGTCCAGTACTACTCGGGGGTTCCGAACCAGCCGAATCGCGGATGTTCGAACGACGTCGACTACATCGTCAGTGATCCTGATGGGCTTCTGGTAGCGCAAGGAACCATTCCCCGGAACATCTATCAGCCGGTTCTCCAGACCTTCACCTTCCGGTTCGTTGTCGGATCGCCGAACCCGATCGGGATCTACCGAATCGAAGGGGTTTGCGATGGCTTCAGGGCTTCCGGCCAGTTCGAAGTGACGACTGCTGCTCCGCCACCGCCACCTCCTCAGCCAGCGGTGATAACCCTCACGCCCCCAGAAGGAACGGCACCCGCGGGCTCGACACAAACGCTCACGGCGGCGGTCTCACGCGCAGGTGCTCCGATTGCCAACGTGGGTGTCCGCTTCGACGTCGTCGCCGGACCGTGCGCTGGTGCCTCGGCGCAACTGCCGACCGACCTCAACGGACGCGCCGTCTATCCGTTCGTTTGCAGCGCCACGGGCATCTCAACGGTTTCGGCGCAAGCTGCAGTCGACATCGTGAACGGTCAACCGGTTGTCATCAGCGATCGTGCAGTCCGGGGATGGACCGTACCGCTGACCCGATACGTCGGACTCGGTGACTCGTACTCCTCGGGCGAGGGAGCAATCGATGCGTCCGGTAACGCCAGTCTCGACCAGGACACAGATTTAGACGGGGCGAACGAATGCCACAGGTCGGAAAACGCATACGCCAAACGAATCACCGGCGACCTCGGATATCCGCAGTTCACTTTCCGTGCGTGTAGCGGAGCAATAGCCGCAGACATGATCGGTGTGATCGGGGGTCCCGGCCAATGGAATGACGGAGCGCAACTCGACGCGATCGCTCCGGCAGGCGGGTCGAGCCTGAACACCGGACTGGTAACGCTCAGCATCGGCGGAAACGATCTCGGTTTTGCAGACAGCCTCGGATCCTGTGTGACCGGATTCGGGGTGAACCCCGCTCCGTTCCACAGTGACAGCGGGTGCCTGAAAACAACCCAGCGCTTAGCGACTCAAGGTTTGCAACTCATGGTGGTCGGTGGGGTCATCAGGATTGACCGTCGCGATGGCTCCTGGGAGGTTTGCCAAGGCCAATGCAAGACGGACAACAAGAACTTTGTCGTGAAGTCAGTGCCGCGGTTAGCCAACATCTTCGCTGAGATTCATGACCGAGCGCCTAATGCGAAGATCCGAGTCCTTCTCTACCCCCACCTCTTCTCCAATTCGATTGGTCGAGACTGCATAGTGGGGCAGTTCGTTGCACGTGCCGTGACTCACAGCTACGTGATTCATCCCGATGCAATCTCGCTGTTCAACTCACTGACCGATCAGCTCGACAACATGATCATGGGGCAGGTGCGCATAGCCCGGAACACCGGAATGGACATTGATTGGGCCGACCCTCGTCCAGTTTACGAAGGACACGGAATTCGTTGCATCGGGAACGAAGCTGAGTCATCGTCGACCCCGTGGATCAACGGACTAACCATCGATGGAACTGTGTTGACACCGGTCAGCGCGAAACCTTCTCCGTTCAGCTTCCATCCCAACGCGATCGGGCAGCAACAGTTCGCGACACTGATCCGGTCCAAGATCTAGCGATAAGGACACTGCCCGACTTCGTTGTGGATTAGCTAATTCTAGGAAGAAGCATCGCGCGGTCCAGCCCTTTTGTTGCGGTGAGTGCTAGCGGCCGAACTCGTCCTGTTCGTCGCCGGTCTGCTCCTCGGCGGTGGTTTGGATGCGGCCCGGCTTCCGTCGTGAGTTGTGGCCTCAGCGGCTGGCGACGGCGAGTTCATCGCCCACAATCTGGCCGACGAGGGTCTCAGGTGTCCCATCAGAGTCCAGCGCGTTGTCGGCGTTCGTGTCATCGAGCACCCGGTCATCATCGAGCGCTCGGGCAGGCAGGAACATCAGTGCGCAGATGATGCCGAGCACAGTGGTGCCCACGCCGACCAGCAGGCCCCGGGTCAATGCGTGAACGAATGCTCCCTTGGCTGCGGTCGAGATCGCATCGGCCACGGCGGGCTGACCCTGCTTCGCCGCCTGTCCCGCAACCTGCAGGGCGGCGCCCAACGAACGGTCCATGGCCTTCACGGCAGCGGCAGGAAGCTGTTCGCTCACGGCACCCAGGCGCCTGCCGAGGCCGGCCGTGTACTGGCCCGACACGACCGAGCCGATGATGGCCACGCCGAGGGCGCCGCCCAGCTCACGTGTGGTGTCGTTGACGGCGGAGCCCACACCGGCCTGTTCAGGAGGCAGCGAGCCCATGACCGACTCGGTGGCGGGGGGCCATCGTGAGTCCCATACCGAGGGCCATCACGAGCATGGAGGCGAACACCAGGCCGCAGCCGCTAGTCACGGTGATGGTGCTCATCAGGAGCATGCCGACGGCGACCAGCCCGAGTCCGGAGGCCACCACCAGCTTGGTGCCGAATCGGTTGACCAGCTTCGGAGCCTGCGGTGCGGCGATTGCCATGCCCAAGGCGAAGGGAGCGACGCGGATGCCGGCGGCGAGGGTGCGGTAGCCCTGTACGAACTGCAGGTACTGGGTGAGCAGGAACAACGAGCCGAACATGCCGAAGAAGGTGAGCGTCACGGCCCCGTTGGCTGCGGAGAAGCGGGGGTTGCGGAAGAACCGCACGTCCAGCATCGGGTGGGTCGAGCGGAGCTCCCAGGCGATGAACGAGGTGATCAGCATGACGCTGGTGACGAGCGCGGTGACGATGGGTCCCGACGACCAACCCTTCTCGGGTGCTTCGATGATGGCCCACAGCAGCGAAACCATGCCGGCGACGGACAGCAGGGCGCCGGCCCAATCGAGGCGGCCCACGCCGGGGTCACGGGTTTCGGGGACGATGCGGGCGGCGAGGGTGATGGCGACGGCGGTCAGCGGGACGTTCACCCAGAACACCGACGGCCAGGAGAAGTGCTCGAGCAGCCAGCCACCGGCCACGGGACCCGATGACCACGCCGATGCCCGACACGGCCGACCAGATGCCGATGGCCTTGGCCCGTTCCCTGGGGTTGCGGAACACGTTGGCCAGGATCGACAGCGTGGCCGGCATGATGAAGGCGCCACCGATTCCCATGAAGGCTCTGGCGGCGATGAGCTGCGTAGCGGTGCCGTCGAGGGTGGCCAGGAAGCTGCCCGTCCCGAAGATGGCCAGGCCGCCGATGAGGGCCTTCTTGCGTCCGAGGCGGTCGCCCAGTGCCCCGAGGTGAGCAGGAGGCCGGCGAAGACCAACGTGTAGGAGTCGACGATCCACTGGATTTGGCTGTTGGTCGCCTTCAGGTTCCTGCTCAGCGTGGGGAGGGCGACGTTCAAGATGGTGTTGTCCATGACGATCAGCACCAGGCTGAGGCACAGCACGGCCAGGGCGGCCCAGCGGCGGCGGTGGACCTCTTCGGCGACGGTGATCTCGCCGGTGGGGGCGTGGGACATTGGGGCTCCAATTCGATACGGTGTACTTACGTTGTAAGTCACCGTACACTTACGTTGTAAGTAAGTCAACGGGGGAACTCCCAAGGAGACCGATGTCTCAGCGCACGAAGACCAAGAGCGACATCAAGACACCGCTGAACCGCGACCGCGTCCTGCAGGCGGCGCTTGCCCTCGCCGATCAGCAGGGAATCGACGCGCTGACCATGCGCAAGCTGGGCGAGGCAGTCGGCGTCGAGGCGATGTCGCTCTACAACCACGTCGCCAACAAGAGCGACCTGCTCGATGGACTGATCGACCTGGTGTTCGGCGAGATCGACTTTCCGATCGACGACCCCCATTGGACGTCAGCCATGCGACGCCGAGCGGTCTCCGCTCGAGAGGTACTGGCCCGCCATCGGTGGGCCATCGGCCTCATGCAGTCGCGCACCACACCCGGGCCGGCGACCCTGCGCCACCACGACACCGTTCTCGGCATACTCCGCCGAGGCGGGTTCACCGTGCAGCAGACCGCACACGCCTTCTCGGTGATGGACAGCTACCTCTACGGATTCGCGCTGCAGGAAGCGACGCTGCCGTTCGACACCGGCGAGAGCGCGGCCGAACTGGCCCAGCAGATCCTTGCCCAGGCAGCGGCGAACGAGCATCCGCACCTCACCGAGCTCACCGTGGAGCACATACTGAAACCCGGCTACGACTACGGCCACGAGTTCGAGATCGGCCTCGACCTGATCCTCGATGGGCTCGATCGCTGGCTCGCCTGATTGGCGACGCACCTGCGACGAGAACGACTTCACCAGACCCACGTTCCGAGAGATGGTGAACCCACTCCGCGGGGCTAGAACGCGGTCTCGTGACGCGTGACGGAGATCAAATGCGAAGACCTCATGCGATTGCCGCGCGGTAGCTGGCGAACGTGTCGCCGGGGAGTGGCTGGTCGAGGTGCCAGGTGACCTGCATCGGTCGTTCGTTGCGATGCTCGACGTAGGTGGTGGTGCCGGCGTTGAAGTAGGGCATGGTGCGGCCGGTGCTGTCGGTCTTGGCTTGGCGCACGAAGAGCACGATGCGGACGCCTTGCTCGGCGTGGTGGATGTAGCGCTGGCCGGTGTCGCTGTTTGTGCCGGTGTTGCCTTGTGATTCCCAGTGGAAGAGGCTGTCGCTGATCGCGTAGTCGAGGTAGCGCGTCGTTGGTGAGTAGTCGCGCTCGGTCTTCTGAAGCGTCACGAACAGCAGCACACTTTGTGTCGCAGGGTGCCAGTACACGCCGGTCTGCAACGGGAGTGGTGCGTCCACGGTGCTTGCTCCGAAGGCGCCGAGGATCTCTTCTCTCGTATACGAGGCATGGACTTGCAGCGGGACCGGGTGCCCGATGCGTAGAGGTGACGTGAGGTGGACGACGCGGTCGTCGAGCATGTCCAAGATGGCGAGGATCTCGAGCCGAAGGTCGCGGTGGCGCCAAAGTACGGCAGCGGCTGCGTTGAGGTCCTCGTAGGTTCCCTTGCGGGGCGAGAGGACGGTGAGGAGCAGGCCCTGCACGGCTCGCCGGTCCAGCTGGTCGAGCGACGCTGCGTGGGGTGGGGCCTCGTGCGTGAGTAGTCGCTTGTACCGGTCGAGCCTGTCGAGGTCGTCGACGTGCAGGAGTCGGCCGATGCCTCGCCCGAGTTCGGTTTCGCCGACGAGCGCTGGCGGAATCGCGAGGCCGGCGGCTCGTCGAAGCTCGGTCCAGGTACGTCCGTTGCGGTAGAGGTCGTCGAGATCGAGCCCGGTCTCGTGAAGGTACGTCGCAAGCGAGACGTCGCCGAGTTCGCGAAGTTCTTCGACGCGCTGACGCCACGTCGACGGCAATGCGGATCGGACGTTGTCGAGCACGACATCGCGAGCGACGTCGTCGAGCACGATCCGACATCCCGCCGGCAGAAAGGGGAACCCTGTCTCGATGTCGCGTTCGAGTTCGCGTCGGGTGCATCCGAGGAGGCGGCGGAAGCGCTGATCGAAGCGGAACTTCCGGTTCTGCAAACCGACGAAGTCAAGAACGGTGAGGACGTCTTTGCCGTGGCTCTTGCGGAGTCCACGACCGAGTTGTTGCAGAAAGACCGTCGCACTGTCGGTGGGCCGCAGCATGAGCACCACGTCGATCGCCGGAATGTCGATTCCTTCGTTGAACAGATCGACGGTGAACAGCACCTGAAGCGCGCCAGCCGCAAGATCGGCCATAGCGCGGCGACGCTCGTCGGCCGGTGTCTGCGAGGTGACGGACTGCGAGCGGATGCCTGCCCGATTGAAACGGTCGGCCATGAACTTGGCGTGATCGATCCCCACACAGAACCCGAGCGCTCGCATCGCGGTCGGGTCGCCGATCTTGTCCCTGACCGCTTCGAGGATCTTTGCAACCCAGACGTCGGAGCCGGTGTAAAGGTTCGTCAACTCTGCTGTGTCGTATCCGGTGCCGCGTCGCCAGGCGACGGCGGAGAGGTCGGTTGCGTCGTGCACCCCGAAGTAGTGGAACGGCGCGAGGAGGCCTTGTTCGAGTGCATCCCACAAGCGCAACTCGACAGCGATTCGGCCGTCGAACCACCGGAGGATGTCGAGACCGTCGGCACGCTCCGGTGTGGCGGTAAGGCCCAGCAGATGTCTCGGTTGGAGGTGGTCAAGGAGCGCCGCGTAGGAGTCGGCGGCAGCGTGGTGGAACTCGTCGACGATGACAACGTCGAACTGATCAGGTTCAATGTTCGAGAAGTCGGCGGCGCTGATCGACTGGACTGATGCAAAGACGTGCTCCCACCGGTCCGGGCGTTCACCACCGAACCACAATTCTCCGAACGTTCCGTCCTTGAGAACGTGACGGAACATGTCGCTGCTCTGGCGAAGGATCGAGTCGCGATGGGCAATGAACAACAAACGAGCACGGGGCAGTGTCTCTCGAAGGTGTCGGTAGTCGAGCGCGGCCATCACGGTCTTGCCGGTGCCGGTCGCCGCCACGACGAGTGTGTTCGCATGCCCGCGCAGTCGCTCCACTTGGAGCCGTTCGAGGATCGTCGTCTGGAACGGCAGGGGCGTGATGTCGAACGGCGTCGAAATCGCCCCACCTGTTCGTGTCCCAGCGATGGCATCGGTGAATCGTTCGGAGTTGAACCGTTCGTAGTGCGGGTCGGCCCAGTACGTGGCGAACGTTCGCTCGAACGACTCGACCAGTTCCGGGTTGACGCGTTGTGACGCCCGTACGTTCCATTCGAGGCCCGCCACTTGGGCCGAGAACGTCAGGTTCGATGAGCCGATGTACACGGTCGAATAGCCGGTGCCGCGGTGGAACATCCACGCCTTCGCATGCAACCTGGTGGTCGTAGTGTCGTAGGAGACCTTCACCTCGGCTCCGAGGTCGACGAGTGCCTGGAGCGCTCGCGCTTCGGTGCTCCCGGTGTATGTCGTGGTGATGATTCGTATCGGCTTGCCGGCCTCGACATGTCGGCGGAACGGGCCGAGCAGTTCCCGGATGCCGGTCCATCGGATGAAGGCGAGAACAAGATCGATTCTGTCGGCGGAATCGATCTCCGCCGCGATCTCGTGACCGATCGCCGGTTGACCACGAGCGTTCGTCATCAGCACGGTGTCGCGCAACGGTGTCAACGGGCGCTGAAAGGCGATCGGCGTGTTCGTCGGAGCGAGACGTTCCACCGCGACGAGACGACGAACCGGTTTCGTGAGGGACCGATCATCGGGCAACGTGCCGTCGTTCGTCACCTGAGCGAGTTGCGACAACACCGCCTCGGTCAGCAC
>JANLQX010000229.1:0-10050 GCA_031368095.1 Actinomycetes bacterium
GGTGCCTCCGCTGGGTTGTCGTCGGGTTCAGGCCCACCCGTGGTCTCTCGCGTCATCCGTCGAGTCTCGCCGAAGTAACGATCTAACAGCCGTCGAGTTTCGGGCAATTGGGTCAGTGCAGCGGGGGTAACGAGTCATTCCCTGTCCCGGACGATAGTAAGTGCACTTTGCCAGCAGGAGGTCGACGGTTCGATCCCGTTCATCTCCACGGTATCTTCGCTCGGTTCAGGACTAGTATGATCTTTTCGTATGAGCACCGTGAAACAGCGACACACGCTCACCCTCGAACCAGAAGCGGTTCGACGGGCGAACCGGTTACGAAAACACACGTCGCTGTCCGCGTTCGTGAACGCTGCGTTGGTCGCCTACACCAACGAACTGGAGCGAGTCGCCTACACCGCATCGCCGCTGTCCGATGATGAACGTCAGTTGGCCCTTGCGTCCGCAGCGTCGTTCGTCGGAGATGATGACGAGGACTGGGACGCAATGTTCCCTGAGCTGGCGTGAACCGGTCTGAAGTTTGGCTGGCCGAGTTGGACAAGCGGCGACCGGTGGTGATATTCCGTTCGGTGCCGTGGTTGACGGAGATCCATGCGGTACCCATCACGTCGGTGATTCGGGATCTGCCGTCTGAGATCGAGATTGCGGGTCTGCCTCGGCGTTCGGTGGCCAACGCCCAGCGGCTCACGTTGATCGACAAGACGAAACTTGTCCGTCGGGTCGGCCAGGTCGACCCTGTCACGATGTCGGAACTGACCAACGCAGTCTGCGCCGTTCTGGATTGTTGACCGGGTCCCGTCAGCTTCACGAGAAGACCTTCGAGCTCCCACTGGAATCGAGCAGCGCCAAGGTGACGACCGACTTCTGGCCTTGAGCGGTGGTACCGCAGACGCAGAGAACCGATGCTGCTGACACTCGTACCGGATACCTGTACCATGATCGGTCATGTCCGCACTTTCGTTGACCGAAGCTCGCCGCCGCCTGTTTCCGCTTGTGCGAGAGGTGAACGACAATGCCGAGGTCGTCCAGATCGGATCGGGCGCCGACACCGCTTTCCTCGTGCCGGCCGAGATGTGGCGTTCGATCTCCGAGACGGCGTACCTGCTGCGAAGCCCGGCGAACGCCGCTCGTCTGCGTGAGGCAGTATCCGATGCCGACGCGGCCCGCAACCGGATGGAAGCCAACCTCGACTCGCTCGCCACTGCGTGAGGCTCGTCTTCCAGCACCAGGCATGGGAGGACGTGACGTGGTTCGCCATCCATGATCGGACCGTATTCAAGCGTCTGACCCGCATCATCGACGACGCGCTGCGTGACCCGTTCGCCGGGATCGGAAAACCGGAGCGACTCGTCGGAGACCTGACGGGATGGTGGAGCCGACGAATCACCGACGAGCACCGCCTCGTCTACCGCGTCGAAGCATCCGACGACAGCGGCGAACTGCTCGTGGTGGCACAGGCCCGCTACCACTACTGAGCAGCACGTGTTGTGCCCTCCGGGACTGGCGCGTCGCGGGCGTCATCGACGGGCCGTACTGTTCTGCGTGCCCATGTGGTTCCTGTCCCACCCTCGTCGAGTGTCGTGACTGTCCTCTGGGTGGTTGAGGACGACCCGTCAATTCGCGCTGGGCTCGAGCGTGCCTTCACCAGTGATGGATACGACGTTGCCACGGCGATGACCATCGCCGAAGCGAACGAACTAACTCCCCCGCCCGACGTAGTGCTCCTCGACGCGAATCTGCCCGACGGTGACGGTTTTGATCTGTGCCGAGTACTCGTCGCCCGGTTTCCGTCGACGCGGGTCGTGATGCTGACGGCGCGCTCCGCCGAGTTCGATATCGTCGCCGGACTCGACTGTGGTGCCGCTGACTACGTGACCAAGCCGTTCCGGCTCGCTGAACTGAAAGCACGTGTACGTGCACAGCTCCGCACCGCGTCTCCATCACCGTCCAGCGACCGTCCGGAACTGCTCGAAGCCGGCGACGTTCGTCTCGACCTTGACAGTCGCCGAGCGTGGCTCGGTGCCGCTCAACTCGACCTCCGAGCCAAGGAGTTCGACCTCCTCGCCCGATTCCTACGCGAACCCGGCAAGGTCCTCACACGCGACGTTTTGATGCGAGACGTCTGGGACGAGCACTGGTTCGGATCGACCAAAACCCTCGACGTTCACGTCGCCACCCTTCGTCGACGTTTCGGTGAGAACCCGGGCGAACGGACCCGTATCGAGACTGTTCGAGGCGTCGGCTTTCGATTCGAACCATTCGTGGAGACCGCACCGTGAAACGACGAATGATCGCCTTCACGTTCGTCGTGACGGCGATTGCCCTGCTCGCACTCGCCGTGCCGTTGGGACTCGACGTCCGAAGCCGCATTCGAAACGACGAACGCTCCGAATTGGCCAAGCTTGCCGCGATCACCGCGGCTGACATCGGCGACACTCCACGGCTTGGCAGCGACCCGATCGAGCTGCCCACACCCGCTGACGAAACCACGCAACTAGGCGTGTACGCGCCCGATGGTCGTCGAGAGGCCGGACGGGGACCGGAGCGCCTTGACCCGCTCCTGACCGGATTAATGCCCGGCCGCGTCCAGGAGATCACCGCCAACGGACAGATCGTGGTCGCCGTGCCGATCGCCATCGATGAGCGCCTCACGGCGATAGTTCGGGCCGCCGAACCGCAAAGCGTGTTGTGGAGGGCGACCCGCGCGGCGTGGGCCCGTATAGCGTTCGCCGCGCTCACGGCCTTGACGCTCGCGACCGCCTTTGCTGCGCTCGCCGCCAACCGGCTTCTACGTCCACTTACTTTGGTCCACGAGCAAGCGCGGCGACTCGGGTCAGGCGACGACGAAGGCCCATGGATTGAAAGTGGACTCATTGAGATCGACACCATCGCAACAGCGCTCCAGCAGAGCGCGTACCGAATCGACGCGAGCATGACCAGGGAGAGAGCCTTCAGTGCTGACGTTTCCCACCAGCTTCGGACACCCGTGACGGGACTGAAGCTCACGCTCGAAACAGAACTCGAACATCCGCGGCCCGACGCCACCATTGCGTTGAACGAGGCTTTGCACGACGTCGAAGTGCTTGAGACCAAGATCGAAACCATGTTGTCTTTGGCGCGCGACACCATGGTGCAGCGCCCCGCGATCAATGTCGTCGCTCTCGTCGAGTCGCGGATTGCGAACTTCACGCCTCGAGCGACCCGCGCCGGACGCGCGATCGCGCTGAACGCATCAAGGGACCTCCCGGAGATTCGGACATCGCCACGAGCAATCAGCGAGATTCTCGACGTATTGATCGACAACGCTCTCACCCACGCCCAAGGCTCGATCGACATTGCTGTTGAAGCACGAACGATTGGCGCGGCTATCACCGTTTCCGATCAAGGGCCCGGGATACACGATTCGGTTGACCTCTTCGACCACCGAATGACCCAACACGGTTCGCCACGCTCAGGCGTTGGACTGCCACTCGCTCGGCGGCTTGCCGAAGCCGAAGGAGCCCAACTGCTTCTCTCACACGCGGACAATTTCAGTCGCTTCGATCTCATTCTTCCGGCGGTTTCACGCTGAACAGCTGAGGTTGGTGCACGCATACTTTTGGCCAAGTTTTGGCGATCTGTAGGAACTCTCTTGGCGAGCATCTTCCTATGGTCATGGTGTCAAGCGAGTGGATCCGCTGCTCGTGAGAGGAACCCCATGACCGCTTCCCCAAGCTCAACGCACCCGGTACGCCGATTCGCGCGCATTGCGACCACGACGGTTGCGCTCGCCGCTTTCGGCGTCGGCATCGCGGCCAACTCGGCGACCGCCGCGTCAAAGCCGAAGACCACGAAGGCACCAGCGACCAAATCGGCCGTCGACCCGAACGCGCCGGAGGTGAATTCTGCCGGCGACATCCCGGACAACATCGCGTACGTCGCCTACAAGCCTGCCGCTGGCGGGTACATGATCACCACACCGGAAGGATGGTCGCGCAAGGACAGTGCGAACGGTGCCATGTTCACCGACAAGTACAACATCATTCAGGTTGAAACGTTCACCGGACAGACGCGACCCACTGCGGTCACCGTGGCTACTTCGGTGAAGGCCAAGCTCGGAAAAAGCAAGGGCTTCGTGTTCTCCAAGAGCAGCACCGTGACCCGCAAAGCCGGACGCGCAGTGCTGGCCACGTACTTGGTGAACAGCGCCCCGAACGAGGTCACGAGTAAGACGATCCCCGTTGCTGTTGAGTGCTACGAGTTCTTCAAGAACGGTACGTCGGTGGTCCTGACGCTGTCCGGGGCAAAGGGTGCCGACAACGTCGATCCGTGGAAGATCGTCACCGATTCCTTCATGTGGGCTTAGGGCTCCCAGTCCGAGACCAATCCCCGGATCACTATGCGAACGTATCAATCCGCTTCTTCATCTTTCGCTCCGCTCGATGGTGTCGATCTGTACCGCTTCTACCACGTCGGTGACGACGAGACCCTGGCCCTACGGGGGGTGTCGATCAACGTTGGCGCCGGTGAAATTGTCGCCGTGACCGGCCCGTCCGGGTCAGGAAAGTCAACCCTCCTTGCGTGCGTGACCGGTCTCGACGAACCCGACGGAGGCATGGTCCGAATTGCCGGGCAAGAACTCTCGCGCCGTCCCGAGACCGAACGCGCACGTATCCGTGCACGACACATCGGCATGCTGTTTCAAACCAACAACTTGCTCGACCATCTGAGCGTCGAAGGCAACGTCGCCATCGCACAACGCCTTGCATCTCGGACTTCTCCATTTCCTATCCGGACACTGCTTGATGAACTCGGGATTGGACACCGCGCCCGTTCGCGGCCGTCGCAGCTCTCCGGCGGTGAGGCTGCTCGGGCCGGACTCGCCGTCGCGCTTGCCAATGATCCCGAAGTGATCGTCGCCGATGAACCAACCGGCGAACTCGACTCCGAAACGGCTTCGCTCGTCCTCAACCTGCTCTCCAGTCGAGCCCACGCGGGAGCGGCGGTACTTATCGTTACCCACAGCACAAGCGTGTCGGCGATCGCCGACCGTGAAGTGCGGCTACGCGACGGCGTTATCGCCCCACAATTGATCGGATCACGGCCATGATCGCGCCCCACCGTCCCGACAACGGCCGCAGGCCAATCGTACGTGCACATGAGTTACGTCGTGTGTACCGACTTGGGCCGACGACCGTGGTCGCGTTGGCCGACGCAACGTGCGATGTGGAACCAGGCGCACAGATTGCGCTCATGGGTCCGTCGGGGAGCGGCAAGTCGACGCTTCTTCACATCATGGCCGGCATCGACCGACCAACCAGCGGTGAGATTCACTGGCCGGCGCTCGGCGACATCAACTCGTTGCGCCCGGGACCGGTAGGCGTTGTGTTCCAAGCACCGTCGCTGCTACCTCCGCTCACTGTCATCGAAAACGTCGCCCTTCCGCTTCTCCTGCAGGGTATCGACGAGCGATCCGCCACCAACGCCGCCCGCGAGGCACTCTCCATTCTCGAACTCGACGCCCTCTGCAACAAACTTCCGGAAGAACTCTCCGGCGGCCAATCCCAACGCGTAGCCATCGCACGGGTGCTCGCCGGAGGTCCGTCGCTGATCCTCGCTGATGAACCAACGGGACAACTCGACCGCGACACTGGCGCTCACGTCATCGACGTCCTACTCGCGGTGTCCGACGCCATCGGCGCGGCGCTCGTGATCAACACCCACGATCCGGCCGTCGCCGAGAGGTTCGCCACGCAATGGATCATGCGCGACGGGTACCTGACCGTCCCCGAAACCGACCACAGCAGCAAAACGCTCACTCGCCGCCCAACGATTGCCGGAACACCATGTTGACCATTCCGTGGCTCGTCGGACTACTTCGTCGTCGAACCGGACGCGTCATTGCGTCGGCACTCGGCGTCGCCCTCGCCGTCGGTCTGCTCGCATCGATCGGCACGTTCCTGTCGAGCTCAAAATCGGTCATGACGCAACGAGCATCGAGCAGCGTCGCTGTTGACTGGCAGGTCGAAACCCAACCCGGGGGCAACGCCGATACCGTCTACGCCAAGGTCGCTGCGTTCCGCGGCCTCAAAACCCCAACCCGTGTCGAGTTCGGGCAAACCACCGGCTTCACCCTCACCAGCCAAGGATCAACGCAGAGCACTGGCGCAGGCGTCGTGCTCGGAATGCCGGCGAACTACGCAACTGTGTTTCCCGACGCTCTCCGCACGCTCGCTGGTGCATCCAACGGCGTGCTGCTCGCACAACAGACCGCTGCGAACCTCCACGCGTCCGTCGGCGACACGATCACCTTTGGCCGAGCCGGTCTCCCCGATACCTCCGTGAAAATCGACGGGATCATCGATCTTCCCGCGGCCGACTCGCTCTTCCAGAAAGTCGGTGCCCCGACGACGCTGCAACCAAAAGCGCCTCCGGACAATGTTCTCCTCCTCCCGCCGGAGCAGTGGCACGCAATCTTTGATCCACTGGCGGCGTCGCGTCCTGACCTTGTCACGACACAGGTTCATGCCGACTTCACCCAGCCGCTCCCAGCAGATCCGTCGTCGGCCTATTTCAAGGTCGAAGGCGAAGGACGCAATCTTGAACTTGCCTTGGCTGGTGATGGGCTGGTCGGCAACAACCTTGGCGCGAAGCTCGGAAAGGCCCGGTCCGATTCGCTCTACGCCCAGATTCTGTTCCTGTTTCTGGGTGTGCCAGGGGCCGTGCTCGCCGGGCTCCTCACTGCAACCATTGCCGCATCGGGTGCCGACCGCCGACGTCGAGACCAAGCACTTTTGCGAGCACGCGGCGCGACCGTGCCTCAACTCGTGCGCCTCGGTCTCGGCGAAGCGGCGCTCGTCGGTGCCGTTGGTTCCGCACTCGGGCTTGCCACCGCACTGGCGATTGGCATCCGCTCGTTTCATAGTGCGACGTTCGGGGCAACAGCGTTCACTGCGCTCGTGTGGGGTGGCGGATCGATCCTCGTCGGCCTCGTGATCGCCGCTTTGTCACTCGCGTGGCCCGCTTGGCGGGACGCCAAAGAAGTCACGGTGACCGCAGCCCGACGCAGTGTTGGCCGCGCCAGCAACCCGCGTTGGATGCGCTGGCGCATCGACCTTCTCTTCCTTGCCGCCTCCATGCTGGTGTTCTGGTCAACGAGCCGCAACGGCTACAAACTCGTTTTGGCCGTCGAAGGCATTCCCACTATTTCGGTGAACTACTGGGCGTTTCTCGGCCCAGCACTGGCCTGGATCGGTGGAGGCATGCTGCTATGGCGCATCGCGAACTTCGTCCTGCAACACGGCCGACGCCCGCTCGCCGCAGTCCTACGGCCCTTCACCGGTGGTCTCTCCGGCACCGTCGCAGCGACGATGTCACGCCAACGTCGCCTCCTTGCACGCGGCCTCGCGCTCGTCGCTCTCACGGCGGTGTTCGCGGGATCAACGGCGGTCTTCAACTCCACCTACCAAGTCCAGGCCGAAGTCGATGCCGTGCTGTCGAACGGTGCCATGGTCACGGTCATTCAATCGCCAGGCCAAGAAGTCCCCGCAACGAAAGCGGCCGACTTCGCCAAGATTCCCGGCGTCAAGTCCGTTACGGCACTTCAACATCGATATGCCTACGTCGGTGCCGACCTCCAGGATCTCTACGGGATCGACCCCGCGACGATCGTCAAAGCCACGAAGCTCCGCGACACCTACTTCCAAGGTGGCACCGCTGATCAACTCATGGCCCGGCTCGCCACGAAACCCAACGCAGCACTCGTGAGCCTTGAAACCGCCAAAGACTTCCAACTCAAGACCGGCGACACCATAAAGCTCCGGCTCCAAGATGGAAAGACGAAGCAGTATCGGCCGGTCGAATTCACGTATGTGGGTGTCGCCAACAAGTTCCCCTCAGCCCCGTCAGACAGCTTCATCGTCGCCAACGCGAAGTACATCGCCGAACAGACCGGGACCGCAACCGTTGGTACGTTCCTCATCGACACGGCTCCAACCGACTCAACAAACGTTGCGAAACGTGTCGAGAAGGTCGTTGGGACTTCTGGTCTCGTGAAGGACATTGCCTCGAAACGTCGCAAGATCGGCAACAGCCTCACCGCGGTCGAACTTGGTGGCCTCACCAAGGTCGAGCTGGGCTTTGCGCTGGTCCTTGCCGCCGCGGCAAGCGGACTCGTCCTGTGGCTCGGCCTCACCGAACGCAAACGCACCTTCGCAATCGCGGCCGCGCTCGGCGCCAAGCCACGACAACTCGCGGCGTTCATCTGGGCCGAAGCACTCTTCGTCACCCTCGGAGGACTCGGCCTTGGCCTCTTCGCCGGATGGGGCATCACGCACATGATTGTGAAAGTCCTCAAAGGAGTCTTCGATCCACCACCATCGTCGCTGTCCGTGCCGATTGGCTACCTCGCACTCGTCACCGCAATCGTGCTCGCCGCCGTCGTGACCGCCACGACCGCAATCACCCGAGCTACCCGCAAACCAACTATCGACATGCTCCGCGACCTCTGAACTTCGAATAGATCGCAATCTTCAGGTCGGCTTAAGCACCGAGGTGTGACTCTTACACCAGCCGGCCCGTGAGGCACACAATCCCTGGGCAGCCGGGCGCAGCGTAACCGTCGACGCTCCCCGGCTGTCCAGGTCCGCGTGCTATCGCAATCGGGAGGACCAAAGGTCGAACGCCACCGTATTGCTCGACGTCCGAGTGGCGCTTAGTTGAGAATGTTTACTGCTCGAGCCCCAAGCACAGCTATGGTCGCCAGCGACGCGATTGACTGTACGGCCATAAGGATTTTTGTGCGTTTGCGTAGTGGAAGGGCGTCGGTCGGGCTAAATGCTGTGGAGTTGGTTAACGACACCTACAGGTAATCAATGAAGGTCGGCGTCCAGGGTTGAGAGCACAGCGAGGGGTCTGACATCTGGGCGAAGAGTAAGTCCGGATCGTCCTTGACGTTCCGCGCCCTTGCTATCGGGCCGCCGCGGTCTATTTCCCACAGCCACAAGCCGACGATACTTACGCTCGTGAGCCATATCTCGACGGCCGACAGAATCAGGCTTCGCCCGTCTACTTTTGTACCGTTTAGGAGTCGGCGCAGGAGCAGGAAAATTGACGCGATGTTCCCGCAGTTCATGGCTGCGAGGAGGACGACCGATATGACACGCAGGTCCCGCGATTGTGCCGTAAATCGTCGCGGATTCATCACAATGAGGGGAATGAGCAAGACGGTTGCGAACGCCGGAACGGCGTAGCTCGGAGCAACCGACAAACTCTCGGGCAGGCGAAGCTGCAGCACAATCGACGCGATGACGGCAAGTGCGGCGGGCCACCGGGATTCTCCTCTCAGCGGCGCAATCGCTTTCACCTGTATAGAGGACACAAATGATGAACCTAGCAGTGCCCCCCGATCGACCTTTGATGGGTGCCTGATGGGTTGGTCTGGCACCTGCAAAGGCTGCGCGATTCGAGGGCCCAGTTGATCGCAAGCGATGACTGGACCCCTGAACCACCGCAGGGCGGTGAGCGAACGAATTCAGTTCCCTTCGCCGACGGGCGTTGCGTCTTTCTTGGTGAGTGAAACAAAGGTGACAACGGCAAGAATCACGGACAGGAAGATCACGCTGGTTACGGTGGTGCCAAGTTCGAGTCCACCGACGGCCTTGTCTTGTGAAAGGTAGTCGCCGATCGAAGCGCCCAACGGACGGGTGATGATGTAAGCGATCCAGAAAGCGAGAACAGCGTTGAGACCGAGTTTTACATGTGCGGCGAACATCAAGATGATGATTGCGGCGAATATGATCGCCGACTTCCAGTATCCAAGATTCAACTTCTCAGCGACAAGATCTCCTGCAGCGGTGCCAAGCGCAAACGTGAAGAGGATTGTCAACCAGTAGAATGCTTCGCGTTTCGTTGTGGTGATACTGTGGATTGATAGCGTCCTCTCACTGGCGTACCACGCCGAGAACGTTGCGAGCATCAGGACAAAGAACGCCCCGGTGCTGGTCCAGAGCGTGATGTGGAAGTTGTCGACCATGTTGTCCGTGATGAGTGTTCCGAAGACGCTCATCAGCA
>JANLQX010000243.1:0-8921 GCA_031368095.1 Actinomycetes bacterium
CACCGCCGCCAATCCGGCCGCCGAGACCGTTCTTGTTCTCGCCGCGCCACCAGGGGCAACGGCCGCCAACGTAGCTCGGAGCACATTCATCGACGCCGTCACCGCCATCACTCCTTCCATCGTCGTGGAAACCGACATTCCTCGGGACCCCGTCGCCGTTTCGAACACTCCGCTCGTGGTGACCGGAGATGGCGTCGGATCATTCGCCCTGTTCGCGCGCCTGCGACTGAAGCCGATCGCCGACGCGCCGTCGCTGGTGGTGCCGACCGACGCCATCGGATGCGGCACGGAGGCATTCGGCATCGCCGACGGAACCAGGTGCGTCACGCGCGGGGCATGGCTCCAAGGTTCGATACGTGCACGTACTTTCGTGGAGGATGCGGCAGCTCAGTCGATCGTTGCGTCGTGGGCAACGGTGTCGGCCTACGACGTCGGCCGCTTTCTGACCACCGTCGCCACTCCCTCCGGAGACTCGCCGACTCAAGCACTCCGGATTTCACTTGTGGCGGCCAAAACGACGCCGGCTGCTTCGGCGTTTTCCGGGGTCAACGGACGGTTCCTACCGGGTGTCGGATTTCCCGATGCGTCCCAGATCCTCCGAGCCGAACAGAGCTCGTGGGTCCTGGAACCCGACTCCCCACCGCCGATCAGCGAGTGAGTTCGCCGAACACCACCTCGGGGGTGTCGACCATTCCGGCGACGAACGGGCCGAACTCGCCATAAAGGGCCGATGCTTCGTCGAAGCGCATCTTGTACACGACCTCTTTAAGGTCGGCCGGGTCATGGGCAAAGAGGGTGACGCCCCACTCGAAGTCATCGACCCCGGTGGAGCCGGTCACGAATTGGCTGATTCGTCCGGCAAACGTTCGACCCGACGTGCCGTGTTCGTGCATGAGGCGCGACCGATCGTCGTACGGAAGAGTGAACCAGTTGGCATCCGCTGCGCCAACGCCGCGTCGCTTCGACATCGGATAGAAACAGATCGCGCGCATACCAGTTGGAGGCATGGTGCCCGGATAGAGACGGGGGCGCGTCATCGCCTCAGGAGCACCCTTGGCGTACTCCGACACTTCAGTGAAGGAGACGTAGGAGTCCACGAGGTCGAGGCCGGCCCGCGTGAGTTCGGTCTGCAGACGACGCAGACGCCACAGGTCGGGGCCCACGGCCATCGTGCCCACGTCGGCCTTGTGGCCGAGGGTGGCGAACGTGACGACCTGATGGTCGTCAGCGACGGAAGACTTCACCGCCGCCGTGGCGGCCTCGGCATCAGTGGACGGCGTGATCTTCCAGAACAGGTGGAGCACTCCCCAACCAACGGCGGGCGACAGCGGTTCAGTCATGTCACCAAGCGTAGGGGCGACACGTTGTTGCGGCGTCCGGCCAGAGCGATGCGACAATGGTGGCGTGGTGGGGCGTCGCAGCATCGTCGTCGGAGCCGCAGTGAGTCTGGCGTTCGCAGGTGCGTCCGCAGTTGCCCCGGGCGGCACTCCAGCGCAAGCGGATCCGAGTCCTTCGACGACGACCACGACACTGGCTGGGCCGGTGTCTGGAGCGTGGGTCATCGTGTCCGGTCGCGGCTTCGGACACGGCGTCGGAATGGCCCAGGACGGTGCGTACTGGATGAGTCGCCAGGGACGTTCGTCGACGGAGATCCTGCGGCTGTTCTACCCCGGCACGAGCCTCGGAACCCGCGGCGGTGACGTCCGAGTTCCGCTGACGGGAGCGGGACGAGTCGTGATTGGCCTGCCGAGCGGAGGCACCGTCGCGGGGCGTCGCATCGACAGAGGCGGCTCGGTGACCGTCTCGGCAGAAGGCTCGGGGCTCGTTGCCACCGTCGACGCCGAAGTCGCCACTCCGGCGCTGGCGATGACGCCGATCGCCTTCCGGGAGCAAACGCCCGATGCCGCCTCGGGTGACAACGCACTCTTACCGTCAAGCGCACCCTCGCTCCCGCCTGCGGTGTCGGCCCCGCCGAGCGTCGAGGCCGGTGCGGAACCAGCGGTTGCGGCCTCGCTTCCTCCGCCGGCCGAACCGGCGTCCGAATCAAGCACGCCGACGCCAACGGACGCGATCTCGAGCACCGAGCCGAGCCGCATCGTTACGGCTGAGCGGATCGTGGTCGAAGCGGCCGCCGGAACGACGCTTGTCTACGGCGGCCGGCCGTACCGGGGACGTCTCGAACTCCGGTTCCAGGGAGGCGTTCGCGTGGTCAACGAACTCGATGTGGAGCAGTACCTCCGGGGCATGGCCGAAATCACCGATTCCGGCTGGCCGCAGGCTGCTCTCGAGGCCCAAGCCATCGCCGCTCGCACGTACGCTTTTCGCACGATGGCCTCGGCCGGCGAGGTCTGCCCGACACAGCGATGCCAGGTCTATGTCGGGGCCAAGGCCGAGTACCCCGCGATGGATAAGGCGGTCGCGGCGACGCGAGGAAAGGTGGTCACCTACGCCAAAGGCAAGCTGGCCGTCACCTTCTATTCGGCGAGTGGAGGCGGAACAATCGCAACACCGCAAGAGGCCTTTGGCGGAGCGGGCGACTTCCCGTATCTCCAGGCTGGCACGTATCCGACCGGTGACCTGAAAGCCTGGGTCGTGTCGCTCACCCTTAGCGAACTCGGACGACGGGTTGGCTACCGCGGAACTCCCAGCGACGTGTCGGTGACCAAGGTCGGTCCATCAGGACGCGCCATCGACGTGACCGTGACCGGCACCGCAGGATCGCTCGTCGTACCGGGGCCGAAGTTCGACGCCGCATTGGGTCTTCGGTCCACATTCTTTACCCTCCAACGTTCCACGACCGCCGCCAGCACCGACGATGTGGTGCCGCTCGCGCCGTCGGTCGACGCCGGAACAACGACACCGCTGGAGTTCTCCCAGACCGAGTTTTTCGAGGCCTCCCTTCGTGATGCTTCTTCTGCTGACGTTGCGGCCACCGACGCGGCCGTCGACTCCACGACTTCACCAGTGTTGACGTCCACCTCCCCCGCTCGACCAGCGCCCGAGCGAAGCACCCTCCCGTCGCCAGTCACCTCCAGGTCGCGAGTCGACACCTCGCACCACACTGTGGAGGCAGGAATGATCGGTGCACTTACGGTCCTGGTTCTCGGACCCTTGGTCGCCACGCGCCGGCGGCGACAACCGAAACGCTCAGCGCGCTGACGATTTCCGACGACTGCTTCGCTCTTCTTCCAGCGACTCGATCTGTCCCAACTGCACGTTCAGCGCATCTGTCGAGAGGTTGATTTCGAACAACGCCACGACGAGCGATACGACCAGCCCACCGCAGGCACCAGCGAACAGCGCTCCGCCCAAGTGTTCTTGATTCGCCCACAACGACAAGATGCTCACCACGGCCAACAGCATGGAAAGGACGGCGAACGTCTGCATGGCCTTGATGAGGGTGATGCGCCGTCGCAGCACACCGATCTGGGTGACGAGCCGTTCGTCGCTGGTGGTCCGCCACTCGGCCAGCAGGTTACGAATGAGATTGGCCAGCGCCAGGTAACGGTTCGTATACGACAGCAACAGAAACGAGATTGCCGGAAAAAGGGTGGCGGGGACAGTGAGCGTGAGGGTCACGGCTCAAATCCATCCGTGAAGATCGTGTTGCGAAGTCGCAAAGCGAAGCGGAGCAGCGCAGCGCAGAAGGCAGAGCGTGAGGGTCACGGCTCAAATCCATCCGTGAAGATTGCTCATCCGATGACGAGGGTGACTTCGCCCGATTTCTTCAGACCCTTGGCCACGCCCGTGATGGTGATCGGATAGCGGCCGGCCTTGAGCGGCACGGTGGAGCTCAACCAGAGCGTTGTTTTGGTGGTCGTTACTTTCTCCGAGAACCCGAACCAAACGCCGTCGGGAAGCCCGGACACGAAGAACTCGATCGACCCGTTGGATCCGGTTTCGTAGATCGGGACGATGTCGTACTGCACCTGTCCGCCGGTCACCAGGGTCTTGCCGTCGGGGGTCACGGTGAAGCCAAAGGAAACCGTCGCCGAGGGCGGGGCGGTGGTGGTCGGCGTGGTCGTCGTGGCCGCGACACCAACACCGAGCGTCACGTTGGCCCACGCCTGGGAATCACCGGAGACGCCGAGAATGCGCAGCGGATAGTCGGCTGGCACGGCGTCGCCAGGCGTGGCAATTCGGACCACGGCCAGCCCGGTGGCGGGGTTTGGCCCAATCGACGCCGACATTCCCGACGGCAGACCGATGATGCTCAGCGTGATGGGACTAACTCCACCCCGTTGCGCAAGGACGATGGAAAACGTGGCCGTGGACCCCGCCGCGACATCGGCGCGAGCGCTGACGGACACGACTTCGAACGGCACGAGCGCCGCTGGTTTCATCGTCGTCGGAGCAGTCGGAGCGGTCGGACCGGTCGTGGCGACTGCGGCAACCGTGGTCGACGGCGCCGCGGCGAGCGTGGTCGGTGCCGCGGTTGCGGGGGCGGTGGTGGCCACCTGCGTCGTCGGAGTTACGGGACGTTTAGCCAATGCTTTCGTGGTGATCACCAGCTTGGACTTCGAAACCACCTTCGGCTTGGCAACGATGCGCGACCGCGTGCCGACCGCCGAAGGAGAAACAATTGTCGGCGATTTCGGGCTGGCACCAACGCCCCCCGCCGGAAGCGGGGCCACCGCTGCAGCGAGGGCGACAGCGGAGAGCAAACCAACGGCGGCAAACGTTCGCATGGTCATAGGAAATGTTCCCGCGACGACACCCCGCAAGGTGGGACTGTCCTACGTGTACGTAGCAATGGCCAGCGCGACCAGCACGGTGGACGCGAAACCGCCGTCCTCCGGGGGGAAAGGACGGCGGGTCACGAACAAGGGCGGCCGGCGAGGGCCGGTGCCAAACGACTAGTAGTCGTCCATGCCGCCGCCCATGGGGGCGCCGGATTCCTTCTCGGGCTTGTCAACGATGACGGCCTCGGTGGTGAGGAACAAGGCGGCGATCGACGCGGCGTTCTGCAGCGCCGAGCGGGTGACCTTGCCGGCGTCGATGACACCGGCCTTCACGAGGTCCTCGTATTCGCCGGTGGCCGCGTTGAGACCTTCGCTCGGCTTCTTCATGGAGCGTACGCGGTCGATGACAACGCCACCTTCCATGCCGGCGTTGATGGCAATCTGCTTGATCGGCTCTTCGACGGCCTTGGCGACGATGCGAGCGCCGGTTGCCTCGTCGCCGGTCAAGGTGTCGGCGACCGCAAGGATGGCCTTCTGGGCCCGAAGCAGGGCGACGCCGCCGCCGGGGACAACGCCTTCTTCAACGGCGGCCTTGGTGGTGGAGACGGCGTCTTCGATGCGGTGTTTCTTCTCTTTGAGCTCGACCTCAGTGGCAGCTCCGACCTTGATGACGGCAACGCCACCGGACAACTTGGCCAGGCGCTCCTGGAGCTTCTCGCGGTCATAGTCCGAATCGGTGTTCTCGATCTCGGCTTTGATCTGCGAAATACGACCCTTCACGTCGTCGGGCGAACCGGCCCCTTCGACGATGGTGGTCTCGTCCTTGGTGATCACGATCTTGCGGGCCTTGCCGAGCAGATCGAGGGTGACGTTCTCGAGCTTGAGTCCGACCTCCTCCGAAACAACCTGACCACCGGTGAGGATGGCGATGTCTTGGAGCATGGCCTTGCGGCGCTCCCCGAAGCCCGGAGCCTTGACGGCGACGGACTTGAAGGTGCCGCGAATCTTGTTGACCACGAGCGTGGCCAGAGCCTCGCCCTCGACATCCTCGGAAAGAATGAGCAGCGGCTTGCCGGTCTGCATGACCTTCTCGAGAACCGGGAGGAGGTCGCGAACAGCGGAGATCTTAGTGCTCACGATGAGCAGGAACGGATCCTCAAGGACCGCTTCCATGCGCTCCATGTCGGTGGCGAAGTACGGCGAGGTGTAGCCCTTGTCGAAGCGCATACCTTCGACGAGATCCATCTGCATACCGAAGGTCTGCGATTCCTCGACGGTGATGACGCCGTCTTTGCCAACCTTGTCGATGGCCTCCGAGATGAGCGCACCAATTTCGGTGTCGGCGGCCGAGATCGAAGCAACCTGGGCAATCTTGGCGGGATCGCCGTCAACGGACTGGCTGATCTCCTTGATGGCCTCGATGGCGGCGGCTACTGCGGCCTCGATGCCCTTCTTGAGGCTCATCGGGTTGGCGCCAGCGGCCACGTTGCGCAGGCCCTCGCGGACCATGGCGCCGGCCAGCACGGTGGCAGTGGTGGTGCCGTCGCCGGCGACATCGTCGGTCTTCTTGGCGACTTCTTTGACCAACTCAGCGCCGATGCGCTCGTAGGGATCTTCGAGGTCGATTTCCTTGGCGATCGAGACGCCGTCGTTGGTGATCGTGGGAGCGCCCCACTTCTTTTCCAGCACGACGTTTCGACCCTTCGGGCCGAGCGTTACCTTTACGGCGTCGACGAGCTGCTGCATACCTTTTTCCAGGCTGCGGCGGGCGGTCTCGTCGAAGGCGATCATTTTCGCCATGTTCGTCTCCTTGTGAAGATGTTGCGTGAGGGATGGTGCAGTCGCGAGAGCGTTTGGCACTCGTGACCTTTGAGTGCCAAGCGTAGCCGCTCACCGCTGATTCGTTGGCAGACCGGGCCGGAGAGTGCCAATTGTGACGAAGGTCAGGCGAGGACCGGAACGACAACCTCGCGAAGCGCTCCAAGCGGCTCGTTCCAGGCCCGGTCCGGCCCGACCCGGGCGGTGAGCGACACCACGTCGACGACCGTCGACCGAAACGACAACGGCACGCGAAAGCCCATTTCGACATCGCCGGCCACGATCAACACCGGTACCCCCACCTGCCGGGCGAGTCCGCAGACACCCCCCACGACCTTGCCGTTGAACGACTCCTCGTCGCATCGGCCTTCGCCGGTAATCACCAATTCGGCCCCGTCGAGCGCGTCACGCAGTCCCGCCTCGTCGGCCAACAGGTCGAAGCCGGACACCACGCGGGCGCCGAGACTCACCAACGCTCCAGCCAGTCCACCGGCGGCACCGGTGCCCGGTAGGGCGCGCACGTCGACCCCCCGCTCGTCGAGGTACCGATCAGCCAATTGCTGCAGCCGTCGTTCCAGGAGCGCCACCTGCGATGGGGTTGCACCCTTCTGCGGGCCGAAGTCCCGGGCCGCATCGACAAAGACTGTCTCAACATCGCAGGCGACGACGAGCTCGATTCCCCGGTACCGAGCCAACGGCCCCATCGCCGAAAGAGCCCCCAGGCCGCCGTCGGTCGTGGCCGAACCGCCCAACGTGACGACGATCCGTTTCACCCCCGATGCCAACGCCTCGGCGATCAACTCGCCCGTTCCGACCGTGGAGGCATCAAGCGGACTGTTGCCGTCGGGACCGCCGACCAAGGCCAGGCCCGACGCTTGGGCCATCTCGATGAACGCCGTGCGCCCCCGCTCCAACCACACCGCGTCGACCGTCGCCCCCAGGGGACCGGTAACTCGGGTCGTTCGTCGACGCCCGCCGAGGGCAGCCAGGACCTCGATGGTACCGTCGCCACCATCGGCCATCGGCACGGCGCGACAGTCCCATTGCTGTTCCCACGCAACATCGGCGACCACCCGGCACAACTCGGACGCGGTGGCGGTGAGGCGAAATTTGTCGAAGCAGGCGACGACGACCTTCGTCGGCGCAGCCGGGCTCACGGAGGTCACCGGCGCCCGATTGGCCGGACCGGCGATGGTCAGGCCGGCGCGGCGGTGGGGCCAGCGGTGGCGGTCGGGGCGTTCCCGCTCCCGGTGGCCGAGGCGGCGAACCGATCGGCCATGGCGGCGTCGACGACCACGAGGATGTCGTACGGATCAGGCGTGGCCAGACCGGCTTTGATGGGCGGCGGGACGGGCATGGCGCCGACCGAACTGGGGATGTTCAACAACGTGGCAATGTCCGACGCCTCGTTCTGGAAATCGGCGTTGAAGTAGACGACGCCGGTGAGGGTCGCCGAACTGGCGTCGACCGACTTGCGTACCGTGTACTGACTGCCCTTGAGGTAGTCGGCGACACGGGAGGCCGCCCGGTTCTTGCCCGACCCGTTCACGACCAGCACATTGACGAGCGCCGGAGCCCGACGGGTCACGACCGGCGTCGTGGCCGGGACGGAGTTCCCGGTGGCGTCGGTGGTGAGGGGCGTGGTGTCAACCGTTTGGGCCGTCGAGTCCGCCACCGTCGGCGAGGAGACGACCACCTTCGGGGTGTCGTTGACGCCTCGGAGCAGCAGCAACCCGAGGATCACGGCTCCGAGCAGCAGCAGCAGACCTCGCGCCGCCGCCTGACCGGCCGAACGGCCGTATGACGAGTCCGCATTGGTTTGACGCCCTTGGCTCATGGGAACCCCTTGTCCTCTCGACGCCCGTGGGGACGTACCAGCGCGTGAGCCTACCGACCTGAGGACCTGAGCCGACGGATTCAGGAGTCTGGCGCTCCTTGAGCGAGCTGCCCGGCCAGCGACCAGACCGAGTTGAGGGCCTGGCCGGTCGGCCCGGAAACGAAGTGGTCGACGATGGTGTTGATGTGGCGCTGCCATCGTTGGTTGACCTCGGACAAGTCGAGCTGCGCCATGGCCGCGTCGAAGTCGTCGCAATCCACGATGTGGAAGAGGTGGATGCCACTGCGCCAGATCTGCCAGTCGGCAACGCCGCAGTCACGAAGCATGGCGGCGACCTCAGGCCACACCGTTCGATGCTCGACGTCGTAGTCCTGTTCGCGGCCATCGCGAAGAATGCTGTGCAGGGCGACGATCATTCGTTCCTCTCCGTCAAGCGATACACGGCGGACGCGGTGCCCGCCCGCACGGCATGCCATTCCGCCGGGGTGAGTTTCGGCAGTGCTGACTCGTGGGCCATGAGCGCGTCGTGATGGCTGGCGACCAGTGTGCAAACCGGCCAATCCGAGCCAAGCATGATGCGATTT
>JANLQX010000221.1:0-22855 GCA_031368095.1 Actinomycetes bacterium
CGTTGGCCCGCGGATGCGCTTCGAGGTAGGCCCCGGGCAACACTGAGCCATCGGTGCCAAAGGACCGCGCCGGCGCCGGCGCTCGACCGGGTCGCGACGGCGGTTCGACCTCAGCCACCGGGAGGGACCAGGCGGTAGCCGAGCCCTCGAACCGTGGCGATGAGGGTCGGTTCGGCCGGGTCGGCTTCGACCTTGGTCCGAAGGCGTCGAACATGGGCATCGACGAGGCGTCCGTCGGCGAGCGCATCGTGGTGCCAAACCTCGGCCAGGAGCGCCTCGCGGGAAAACACCTTTCCGGCGTTCTGGGCCAGGAAGAGGATGAAGCGGAACTCGGTGCGAGTCAGTTTGAGATCGACACCCGCCTTCAGGCAACGACCTTCGTCCTCCCGGATTTCGACATCGCCGAACACCAGCGCCCGAGAACCAGACGAAGCGGTGCCCGGACGAGGCGGCTGCGCCCGCCGAAGATGAGCGCGGATGCGGGCCGCCAACTCCTTGGGCTGATAGGGCTTGGTGACGTAGTCATCGGCACCGGCCTCGAGCCCGGCGACGACGTCGAAGCTTGACTCCTGCGCGGTCACCACGATGATCGGCACGTCACTCGTTTGCCGGATGGCGCGGCAAATATCGAACCCGCTCATGTCCGGCAATTTCAGATCGACAAGCACCAACAACGGTTTGTCGGCGGCGAACGCGGCCAGGCCATCGGTGCCGTTGGAAGCCTCCGAGACGTCGTAGCCCTCGTCTTCGAGGTGCAGACGCAGCGTAAAGCGCACGTCGTCGTCGTCTTCGATGGTGAGCAGTCGGGTGCGCACGGGACCAGTCTGGTCGCTCGGCGTGTTGGGAGTGGCGCGTCCAACGCGAGAGCGACGCCGAGGTCCGTAAGAAACGGAACCTCGGCGCCGCAGTTATCTCAGACAGCGACTTGCGCTACTTCTTCTTCGCCCGGCTCCGCGGCATCGTTGCCGCCGTCAGTTCAGTGCGCTACTTCTTCTTCGCCCGGCGCTGAAAACGCGTTCTCTTCAGCATCTTCTTGTGCTTCTTCTTACGCATGCGCTTGCGGCGCTTCTTGATCAACGATCCCATGAGGACGATGAAGTTAGCCGAAGGCGGCACCCCGTTCGAAACGGACCGGGTGCGGCTCGGGCTGTTAGACGACGGTGACCCGGTCCGTGGCCGGTGGTGAAACCGGGCCCGTCTTGAGGACGGCTTCGAGGGCGTCGAGGTCGATCACGCCGCCCAGACGATCAGTGCCTTTGATGAAGGCCGGGAACTTGTCGCCGCCGTCCGTCAAGAAGCTGTTGGCCGTTACCCGGTACGACGCCGCCGGATCCAGGGCGGTGCCGTTGAGTTTCACGTTGGAGACTTTCTTGCCGAGAGGAGCGGCCTTTGTCCACGTGTAGGTGAAGCCTTTGGAGGTGGACAGGATGCGGTTCGCACCCGGCGTCGGATTGTCGAACTGCTGCTCGAGCGCCTCGACGATGTCGGCTCCCTTCATGCTGATCGTCACGAGGTTGTTCCCGAAGGGCTGAACGGCGAACGATTCACCGAACGTGACGTCGCCAACGGCTTCACCGCCACTGATCTGCGACGCCACCAGGTCGGTGCGGATACCACCCGGGTTCATGAAGGCAATGACGGCCTTGCCGTCGGCGGGCCCGGCCGTGGCGATCAGTTGGGAATCGGTGAGCAGGTTGCCGAGCGAGGACTCACCGGCGGGGTTGGCGGCCTTGACGATGTCGCCGGTGATCTTGCCGACCACGCGACTGGTGCGCGACGCCGTCTTGGCCTTGAGCCGGGAAACGTAGGCGGAGATATCGGCCGCCGGTGGGACGTCACGGGTGACGATGACGTTGCGGGCGGTGGTGCTCACGACCTTGCCGGTCGACTTCGAGATGGTGAGGTCCAGCTTGGTGATGACTCGCCCGAACGATGAGGCACTCGTCACCGGTTTGCCGTTGATCGTGCAGATATAGGCCTGATGGGTATGACCGGTGATGAACGCATCCACGTCGGAGGTGGTCTTCTTCACGATGTCGATGATGGGGCCGGTGATGCCGTTACAACCGTTCGGGTCACCGTCGGCGGGCACGACACCCTCGTGGATCAGCGCAATGATCGCCGTGACGCCGTAGTTCTCCTTCAACACCTTGGCGGTGGCGTTGATGGCGGTGGCCTCCGGAAGGAACTTCACGCCCTGCACGCCGGCGGCGGCCACCACCGTCGGGGTGGATTCGAGGGTGACACCGATGATTCCGATACGAACACCGTCGACCACCCGGATGTCCCAGGACGGGAGAATTGAGTTCCCGCTCGTTGCTTCGACCACGTTGGCGGCGAGGACGGGAAAGGTCGCTCCGGAATACGTTCCTTCGAAGCAGCCCTCCACGGGATGGCAACCGCCGCCGGCGATGCGCTTGAGTTCGACGACGCCTTTATCGAACTCGTGGTTGCCGACGCCCAGCACATCGAGGCCAATCATGCGCATGACTTCGATGGTGGGCTCATCTTTGAAGATGGCCGACAGCAACGGAGACGCTCCGATCAGGTCGCCGGCATGCACGATCAGCGTGCGACTATTGGCTTCCTTCAAACGACGGATATGGGTGGCGAGGTATTCGGCGCCGCCGGCGTTCGTTGTTCCGATCCGCCCGCTCGAACCCGACGGCGGTTCGATGTTGCCGTGAAAGTCGTTGAGACCGAGGATTTGCACGGTCATCGTGTCGGCCGCCGCCGTTTGGGCGTCAAGCGGACTGACCCCCGTGAGCAGCGACGCCGACGCCGCGGCGACTGCGAGACCAGATAGGAACAAACGGGACCGACGCATCAGAGACCTCCGCAGGCAACATGGGAATTCGGTGAGAGTGTACGGGAGTAAACCGTGTCGGCGACGAAAACGGCGCCGTGGGAGTGAGTGTTCATCTGGCGGCAACGGTCCGGGCGACGCAGAACCCATCGCCCGGGTACTCGCCTTCCACGAACCAGGTTGACCCGCTCCCGGCCAACACCGGCGTGGCCCCGCTGTGTCGGACAAGGTGATCGCGCCATTCGGCGAGGCGAGGTTCAACCACCAGCGCAGCCGTTTCAAGATCGTTCGGCCCCACCGACGTTGGCCCGCCAAGTTCGTCCCAGGCCCGGTAGACCGCGGGCGTAGATACGCCGAACGGTGGGGTCAGAAGGGTGAACGCTCGGGCGATGAAGGCCAGCGGTTCCACCCGTTCTCCGATGCCGGTGACTCGCGCTCGGCCACCGCGGATACAGAACGAAACGTCGGCGCCTAGGCGAGCGGCTTCACGAACGTCGAGATCAGAAACGCGCCCGGCCCACCGGAACACCGCCGCCGCATCCGACGAACCACCTCCGAGCCCTCCACCGGCGGGAATTCGTTTGATCAGCGAGACGGCCGCCGTTCGCCCGACATGACGGAGCGCCCGTCGCACAAGGTTGTCGTCGCCATTGGTGACCGGGAGCGCGATGGTGGCCGACGACTCCGTGGTGACGGTCAGTCGGTCGCCGTCATCGAACACGAGGGTGTCGGCCAGGTCGAGCGAGACCATCTCGGCGTCGATGAGGTGGAAGCCGTCGTCGCGAAGCCCGATCATCTTCAACGACAGGGTCAGTTTGGCGTGGGCCGTTTCAACATGGGTCATCAGCCGACCAGGTTGGCAGATGTTCAGCGAGACTCGACGACAGCGATGGCGAGTCGGACCCAGGCATTGATGTCAAGCTCCTCGGCGCGCGCCGTGGGGGCAACCGACGCCGACTGGAACTGCGAGTCCGTCACGAGTCCCGAGAGGTTGCCGCGAAGCATTTTGCGTCGTTGCGCAAAGCCAGCCCGGACAAGTTCAAAGATCATCGGCGCGCTTACGATATCGGGATTGACGATCGGGCCACCCGGCCGTCGGTCGATTCGGACCAGACCAGAATCGACGTTCGGTTTGGGCACGAAAACGCTCGGCGG
Organism: Actinomycetes bacterium; assembly: GCA_031368095.1. Taxonomy (GTDB): domain Bacteria; phylum Actinomycetota; class Acidimicrobiia; order Acidimicrobiales; family JANYDT01; genus JANLQX01. Next base: position 3,962 of record JANLQX010000221.1, read on the forward strand.
CACGGTACCGACCATCCGAGCATTGGCCCAGTACGCCACCTTGACCGAAACCGCTCCGTAGGCCGGGGTGCGCGGCGCCGCAGCAAGACGTTCGGCAACTTCCTTCTGGACCATCACCAGCATGGTGGTGATCTGGGGAACGAAGTCGAGCAGGTCAGCGATGAGCGGCGTGGCGATGTTGTAGGGAAGATTGGCCACCAGGGTGAAGGGACCGTCGGCCGCCGGGAGGGCCGTGTCCCAGTCAAGTTCCATGGCATCGGCGTGCAGCACGGTGACGTTCGGGAAGGGCGCCGTGTGTTCGCGCAGACCGTCGATCAGATGACGGTCGATCTCGATCGCCAGGATCTTGGCTCCGGTCTCGGCCAGTGCGAGGGTGAGCGAGCCGAGCCCGGCGCCGATCTCGACAACGGGGGTGGAGGACTGAACGTCGGCCAGTCGAACGATGCGACGAACCGTGTTCGGGTCAACGACAAAATTTTGCCCCAGTGATCGGCTCGGATGGCCGCCGGTCGAATCGAACCATGCGTTGACCTGCTGGCGGCTGAGGGTCACGGCGCAAGACGAAAGGCGCGACAGGTGTTGGCATAGCTCGCTACCGCGATTTCCTCTGTGGGCATAGCTTTGACCTTGGCCACCGCTTGCCCGACGTGGGGCACCCAAGCCGGGCGGTTCGGCTTACCCCGGAACGGAACCGGCGCCAGATATGGCGTGTCGGTCTCCACCAGAAGTCTCGACAGTGGGGTGATGGCGGCCGCCGCCTGCAGCTCGGTGGCCGTCGGGAAACTGACGATGCCGGAGAAGCTAAGGAACACCTCGTCGTGAAGCGCAAGACACAACGCCGCTTCTTCCGGTCCACCGGTGAAGCAGTGAAAGACCGTTGCACGCGGCACGCCCTCGTCGGCCAGAACCGCGAAGGTGTCGTCCCAGGCGCTGCGGGTATGGATCACCAGTGGGAGATCGTGGGCCAGGGCGATGCGGATCTGGGCCGCAAACTCGGTCCGTTGCACCTCTCGCGGAGAGTGCTCGTAGTGGTAGTCGAGGCCGCACTCACCGACGGCGACGATGCGTTTGGCGCCGGCGTCGACAAGAAGGGCGTCGATCCAACCGCTCCCCTGGCTGGCGTCGTGAGGGTGGAGCCCGACGGTGGCCCACACGTCGTCGTGTTCGGCGGCGAGCGCAATTGCGGCAAGCGAGGTGGGCTCGTCGCAGCCGACGTCGACGAACCGTCCGACGCCGGCGGCGCGAGCGTCGGAAAGGGCGAGCGTGGCATTGACCCGCGAGTCGTGCACGTGGCAGTGCGAGTCGAACCAGACAGATGTCATGTGCGCTTAGGACTTTCTCGGGAAGAGAACATCGCCCTTGCTGACCGGCTGACCGGCGAGGTAGCCACCCCACGCAAGTGCATCGGGCACCCGCTGATCGGCCACGAGGCCAGGACAACCGATGCGCTCCCACAACGCCTGACAGATCGTGGGCATCGCCGGGTTCGACAGGATGGCGATGATGCGCAGCGCTTCAAGCGCATCACCCATGACGGCATCGACTTCAGGACCGGGCTCGGACTTCCACGGCTGGTTGTTTTCGAGATGGGAGTTGGTCTCGCGGATCAGACGCCACGTGGCATCAAGCGCGTCGGATGGCGAAAGCGCCGTCCATGCCTCGGCCGCCTCGTTGGCGCAGGCGGTCGCGATCGCGGCGAGCGGCGAATCGATCCGTGGAGCCGTTCCGAGTCCGTCACACTTCTTCCCGACGACCGTTGCCACTCGGGCCGCGAGGTTGCCGAAGTTGTTGGCGAGGTCGGTGTTGAATCGCTGCACCATGCCCTCATGCGAAAACTCACCGTCGTTACCTAGCGGCACTTCGCGCAGGAGGTGGTAGCGAACGGCATCGACGCCGAACTCGTTGCACAGGTCCTGCGGATAGATCTGGGCGAAGCCAGTCTTGGACAGCTTCTCGCCGCCGACGAGGAGGAATCCGTGGACCAGGACACTAGGCGGCTCGATGCCGGCCGCCATGAGCATCGCCGGCCAATACACGCAGTGGAAGCGCAGGATGTCCTTGCCGACGAAATGCCGCACATGTGGCCACCAACGTTCCACCTGGGTGACGCCCTCGGGGCTGTCGGCCGCCTCGGTGCTCGCATTGTCGCGACCAAGCCCCAGGGCACTGAGGTAGTTGGTGAGCGCGTCGAACCAGACGTAGGTCACGTGGCTTTCGTCCCACGGCAGCGGGATACCCCACGTGATCGACGAACGGCTGATCGAAAAATCCTGGAGGCCGCCTTTGATGAACCCGCGCACTTCATTGCGCTTCCCGGTCGGAACCACGGCGTCGGGAGTGGCATCGAGCCAGTCGAGTAGGCGGTCTTCGAACAATGACAGTTTGAAGAAGTAGTTCTCCTCCGTCATGGTCTGCACAGCGCGCTTATGAATAGGACAGCAGTTCTCTACACCATCGTTGTTGATGACTAGTTCGTCGGCCTTGTAGTACGCCTCGCAGCCCACGCAATAGAGGCCCTCGTAGGTCCCTTTTTCTACGAAACCGTTGTCGTAGACCCGTTGCAACAGCCACTGGACCGATTGCCGATGCCGGGGTTCGGTCGTCCGGATGAAGTCGTCATTGGAGATGTTCAACAGTCGCCATGCGCTGGCGAACTGTTCGGCGATCTGGTCCGACCATTGCTGGGGGGTAACGCCCTGCGCCTCGGCGGCCAATTGGATCTTGAGACCGTGCTCGTCGGTTCCGGTGAGGAAATGCACTGCGTCGCCCCGCATGCGGTGCCAGCGGGCCAAGGCATCGGCGTTCACCGTCGTGTACGAATGCCCCACGTGGGGAATCGCATTCACGTAGTAGATCGGCGTCGTGACGTAGAAACGTCCCGCGCCGCTGATCGGTTCAGCAGAGAGCACCTGACTACGTTAGGTGGGATGACCACCCCGGCCGGCGACGATTCCTCCCCCACAGCCGATGCCTCGCACGAAGGCGCCCGAGGGATCGCTCGGCGGATCGATCACCTTGGCCGAATTGTGATCCCGTCGGAATACCGCAAAGTGTTCGGAATCGAGATCGGCGACCTTCTCGACATGACGATCGAAGGCGATGGCGTGGTCGTCCGGCGACTGGAGCGTTCCTGCGTCTTCTGCCGTTCACTCGACGACCTCGGAATGTTCAAGGGCAAGCTGCTCTGCCAGAGCTGCCTCGCCGCGCTCCGGCTGCCGACCGCCTAGGGCTCCGGCGGGATTTCGCTCTTTTTGGCCTGCACGGCGAGCGCATAGACGTGACGGTGCGCCAAGCCGGTGGCCGACGACACCACGTCCACCGCCGCCTTGGTTCGAGCACCGGAGGCGAGCTCAGCCCGCAGCATGGCGATCACCGCGTCATCGGTGAGATCGCGCCCGAGGTCGGCGTCGGCCGAAGGACGCCCGGCGATGACGATCACATGCTCGCCGCGCGGTTCGGCGGTATCGACCAGTTGATGGGCGGCCAGAAGCTCATCGAGCGTTCCCCGCTGGGTCTCCTCGAACCGCTTGGTCAGCTCCCGACTCACGCTGACGGAGCGACTGCCGCCGCAGGCCGTCGACAGGTCAGTAAGCGTACGTAGGAGTCGATGCGGCGCTTCGAACACAATGACGGTCTCGACACTCGCCCCGACGAGAGCCAGGCGGGCTTTGCGCTCAGCGCCCTTCACCGGGAGGAATCCTTCAAAGGCAAACCGGGTCGACGGCAACCCACTCACGGCAAGGGCGGTCAGCGCCGCGCTCGGACCCGGAATGCAGGTCACGTCGAATCCGGCCGCCACCGCAGCGGCAACCACCCGCTCGCCCGGATCCGACACGGCGGGCATGCCGGCATCAGTCACGAGGGCCACCGTCTGTCCCCGACGAAGCAGCTCGACGATTCCGTCGGCCGCGTAGTGCTCGTTGTGTTCATGGACGGCGAGAAGCCGCTTGGCGTCGATGGCCGCAGCAGTCAAGAGCTTGCGGGTGTGGCGGGTGTCCTCGCAGGCGATCGCATCCACGGCGCGAAGGACCTCCACGGCGCGCGGCGATAGGTCACCGAGGTTGCCGATCGGGGTGGCCACCAGGATCAGGGAGCCGACGCCTTCCGCGCTCACGAGGCCACCGCCACGGTCTGGCCCACGCCAAGTCCCCACGCCTCGAAGGACCCAGCATCAGCTTCGAGGACGTGGCGGGACCGCCAGACGGGAGCGCCGAGACGACCTGGATGCATCGTCCTCAACCGAAGTACCTGCATCGCCGCCGAAAGGTGGGCGACATCAATGGCAAAGGTCATGCCGATCGTGTGCACGCTTCGACATCTGGTGATGAGCATCGCTCCTCCGTTGACAGAAGAACGTCCGAGCAACCCCCGTCGACGCGTTCGGCGGGTGTCGGCGATCTCCAGCGCTCGCGTGGTGCCGTCAGCCAACACGAGCGTCTCCATCAGGTCGCTTTGCTACGCGCGCTTACTTCGCCACGTTGAACTTGAAGTCGACGACATCGCCATCGGCCATCTCATAGTCCTTGCCTTCGAGACGGAGCTTGCCGACCTCTTTGGCCTTCACCAACGAGCCACACTCGAGAAGCACGTCCCACTGAATCGTTTCGACCTTGATGAAGCCGCGCTGGATGTCGGAGTGGATCTCACCCGCACACTCCGGAGCCTTGGCGCCCTGACGAAAGGTCCAAGCTCGAGTTTCCTTTTCGCCGGTGGTGAGGAACGTTCGGCGACCAAGCATCTGATATGCCGAGTGCATCAGCCGAGGAAGGGCGCCTTCACCGAGCCCGAAACCGTCGAGCATCTCCTTGCGTTCGGCCTCGTCGAGCATGGCCGCTTCGGCTTCGAGCTGCACGCACATGCCGAGCACTTCACCGAATTGGCCGAACAAGTCACGAACCGGAGCAGTCTTTGCTTCGACATCGTCGAGATCTTCATCGGACACGTTCACCACCGCCAGCGCAGGCTTGTTGGTTAGGAGGAAGAACTCTTTGAGCAACGCCCGCTCGTCGGCCTTCATCGCGGTGCGGTACAACGGCGTGCCATCGGCGAGAAGCGTTTGCGCCTTCTCCAACGCTTCGACGGATGGAAGCATCGTCTTGTCGAGCTTCGCCGCTTTGGTCCGCTTCGTCACCTGGTTCTCGACGGTCTGCAGGTCGGCCAGCGCTAACTCGATTTCGACGATGGCGAGATGTTCGAGCGGATCACTGGGCCCCGGAACCTCGTCGCCGCCGGCGCCTTTCTCGAACGCTCGGAGCACGAACACAATGGCGTCGACCTCGCGGATGTTGGCCAGGAACTTGTTGCCGAGGCCCTCGCCTTTCGACGCGCCCTCGACCAGTCCACCGATGTCGACGAACTCGCTCGTGGCATGCACGATGGATTTGGTCTTCGACATCTCACCCAGGAGCGCAAGGCGATGGTCGGGCACCTTGGCCCGGCCGATGTTCGGCTCCTTGGTGGCGAAGGGATAGGGAGCCGCCAGCGCTCCACCACCGGCCAAGGCGTTGAACAGCGAGGACTTCCCTGCGTTCGGCAGACCGACAAACCCAAAGCGCTCCATAGATCCGGAGAGGCTAGGTGGTCAGCCGTAGGCCCACTCGCCGCGCAGACCACCGTTCGTCACCGCGCAGATCACCGTCGCCGCCGCGCAGATCACCCGCGCACATCACCGTCGTTGCCGCGCAGATCATCCGTCGACGCGCGCACCTCGAACCAAAACGTTGGTTTCCGTCACAAAACGGACCGATGTGCGCGCCCTGCAACCGGATGTGCGCGCCCGCAGCCCGGATGTGCGCGGCACTTGTGGACGGTGGCGCGAATCTGTCGCCGATCAGTGGCCGGTCAGAACCACTCGTCGGGGGTCTGTTCGAGGCGACGGGTTTCTTCGATCACGGTGAGGCGGGTCAGGACTCCGTTGTCAAAGGTTTGCCACAGGCGGGTCCGGTAGGTGTCGGTGGCGAGCGTGATGATCTCGACGATCTCCCGGCCCGGGTTGGACTTCCAGTGATACGGGAACACCGTCATGCGACCTTCGACGAGATACGAGACACCGTGAAAATCGGGGTCGTCGAAGGTCACCGTGTCACCGGTGATGCGGGCCTTGAAATCAAGGACTTCGGGGGCCTGGCCGTCACGGGAGTAGATGATCCGCTCGAACCAGTCCTCGCCGCGAAGCCGGGTCTCCTGGCGGGAGCCGTAGCGCTCGATCAACGTCCCTGCCGGTTCGAGGTGGGTGTAGGTACCCTCCCAGACCCCGGCGATCGCCGCCAAGAGCTCGGAGAATCGGCTGAACTGGGGGAGGTCATGACGAGCCATGCCGCACGCTAACCCTGCGGCCGTTCGGGCGGGCTACTCGGCGCGGCTACCATCATCACCCCTATGCCGTCGAAGAAGCGCAACAAGAAGAAGACCAACGCCCGCCGCAAGAAGGCGAACCACGGCGTCAAGCCGAACATGGGCCGCTGAGCTCTGGCTCACGTCCTCGCAACACCCTGTAGGTCCGTTGGTCGGTCAGCTCTCTGAGCTGGCCGATTTTGCGTTCTCGCCCAGCGGGGCTCGTTGTCAAGGTCAAGCCCGCTACCGTCGCAGGGATGCCGCGACTGCTTGCCCTGACCGTGTCCGACGCCCCCGAGGCGTACGCCGGGCTGGGGTTCGGGGTCGACGGTGTGTCGGTCCGAATCGGGTCAGCGGCACTCGTGTGTTCCGGCACCATCGACGCCGGGCGAGGCGTCACCGACTGGATGCTGAGCGCCGACGACGGGCCGCTTCCGCCGACCATCGACGGCCTTCTTACCGGCTCGGTCACCTATGGCGACGCCACTCCAGAGCCAGCCGGGTCGGCTCCGTTGCATCCGAATGGCGTTATCGGCATCGACCACCTGGTCGTAATGACGCCCGACGTCGACCGTACCGTCGGGGTGTTGGAAGATCTCGACATGGAATGCCGTCGCCGCCGTGAGGGGGCCGCCTACGGAAGCACCACCATGCGCCAAGCTTTCTTCTGGCTCGGCACCGGCGACGACCGAGTGATACTCGAAGTAGTTGGACCAGAGCTCGTCGACCCGACCAAGGCCAACGACCCGGCCCGTTTCTTCGGTCTCGCCCTCACCTGCCGCGACCTCGACGAGACGGCGGCGTTCTTCGGCGACCTGATGAAGCCCCCCGTCGACGCCGTACAGGAGGGCCGCCGAATCGCCACCCTAAGTTCTCGCGCCGGCCTTCAGGTCGCCGTCGCGCTGATGAGCCCCCACCGCTAACTCGGCCCAGCCGGCAGTCCCGCGCTGGGACAAGGTCGCCAAACGGGCCACTGCTTCGTCGATGACCTCGTCGCGTTTGCAGAACGCAAAGCGAATCATGGAGGAGCCGGCGCCGGGCGTGGCGTAGAAGACGGAGGTGGGCACGGCTACCACTCCGCAGCGTGACGGAAGGGCTCGACAGAACGACAGACCGTCGTCATTGCTAAGCGCGCGTATGTCGGCGATCACGAAATAGGTACCCTGCGGCACGAAGACATCGAACCCAACGGACCGAAGCCCGACGACGAGTCGGTCGCGTTTGCCCGCGAGTGAGGTCGCCAACTCGGCAAAGTATTCCGGCCCGAGGTGACCCAGACCGTGGGCCACGGCGTACTGGAACGGTCCAGCAGAGACATAGGTGAGGAACTGCTTGGCGGTCCGCACCGCGGTGATCAGCTCGGGGGTCGACGTGGCCCATCCAACCTTCCAGCCGGTGAACGAAAGGGACTTGCCGGCCGAGCCGACCGTGACGGTGCGGCTCGCCATGCCCGGCAACGTCGAGATCGGCGTGTGAACGGCTCCGTCGAAGGTGAGGTGCTCGTAGGCCTCGTCGGCCAGCACCACGAGGTCATGTTCGATAGCGATGGCGGCAATGCCGCGGAGAGTCTCTTCGGCAAGAACGGTGCCCGTTGGGTTGTGGGGCGAGTTGACGACGAGCACCTTCGTACGCGCGCTTATTGCTGCGCGGAGTTCATCGAGATCGGGCACAAAGTCTGGTGGACGAAGGGTGACTGGCACGACCGTGGCCCCGGCCATGGCGACCGCTGCTGGATACGAGTCGTAGAACGGTTCGAGGAGGATGCATTCATCACCCGGACCGAGGAGCGACAGGAGCGTGGCGGCGATCGCCTCGGTCGCTCCGGCGGTAACAAGAACAGCGCGATCCGCGTCGAGTTCGATGCCATAGTACGTGCGCTGATGATTCGCCACGGCGAGCCGTAGCTCAGGAATGCCAGGCCCGGGCGGGTACTGGTTGCCATGTCCGGCGGCGATGGCGTCGATGGCCGCCTGTTTGATCACGTCGGGGCCGTCGGTGTCGGGAAATCCCTGTCCGAGGTTGATGGAGCCGGTGGCGGTTGCCAGCTGCGACATCTCGGCAAAGATCGTCGTCCCAAAGGCACGAAGGCGCGGGTGGAGTCGAGTGGTCACTGCGGCGGGCGGGTGATGACGCGGGTATCGGGCGAGTTGTCGTCGACCAGACGGGCGCCCGGCTGTTGCGTGATCGGCGGCACGGATCGGCCGACGAGGTTCAGCCCGACGATGGTCGGCAGCACGAGCGCGGCGGCCAGAACGATGAGGATGGCGATGAACATCGTTCGACGGGACCTGCTCTGGCCGCTCTGATGTTCGAAGCGCGCCGGTCGGGCGGCGGTGGTCGCGACTGCCCGGCCGACCTGACGATGTCGTCGCTTGTTGCGCTTTGCGTTCGATTGAGCCACGCCACGATTCTTTCGCGAGTTTGCCTTCGGCACGAGCACCCACGTGAGCGCGCCAGATCATGATGGAGCGATGAGCCTTCAACCTCACGCTGGGTCATCCCAAAGCCTGATCGTCGAGATCACCGGTCGCATCGCCACCCTCACGCTCAATCGGCCGACGCAGCGAAACGCCCTGTCGAGCGAACTCTTGCAACGATTGCGGGCCGAAATGGCCGCGGTCGACGCCGACGACCACGTCGATGTGATCATTCTCACCGGCGCAGATCCCGCCTTCTCGGCCGGACTCGACCTCAAGGAACTGGGCAGCACGGGCGCCAACCTGACGCCGCCATCAACAGACTCGTCCTTCCCGGTCACGCCGGGAAGACCATGGGCGCCGACCATGAAGCCCGTCATCGGGGCCATCAACGGGGTCGCCGTGACCGGTGGGTTCGAGCTGGCGCTCCAGTGTGACTTCCTGGTGGCTAGCGATCGGGCCGCGTTCGGCGACACCCACGCCCGGGTGGGGATCCTGCCAGGGTGGGGGCTCTCCGTCCTGCTCCCCCAGGCCATCGGCCTTCGACGAGCCATCGAGATGTCGTTGACCGGGAACTTTCTCGATGCCGCCGAGGCGCTCCGGCTCGGACTGGTGAACCATGTCGTGGCGCATGATGAGCTGATCCCAACGGCCCGTCGTCTGGGCACCGACATCGTCGGCAATGACGCCGCCTCGGCCCGTGAGCTTCTCGCCAGCTACCGGGCCATCCACCGGCTCACCGTGGGCGACGGTGAACGTCACGAGCTCGACGTCGGTCGGGATTGGTCACGTCGGTATCGACCGGCCGATGTCGAGGCCCGCCGGTCGGCAATTGCCGCCCGCGGTCGTACTCAAGTCGAAGGGCGGTAACGTCGAGCTCTCCTCGACCGTAAGGACCTTCGTCGTGTTGTCACCAGGCACTGCAGCACCCGCGTTTTCCCTTCCCGATCAAGATGGCATCGACGTCTCCCTGGCCGATCAAACCGGCCACTGGGTCCTGCTGTGGTGGTACCCCAAAGCCGCCACCCCCGGTTGAACGATTCAAGGCCAGGCACTGCGTGACAGCGCCACCGATTTTGCCGACGCCGACTGCCGGGTCCTCGGCGCGTCATTCGATACTCCAGCAGAAAACAAGGTGTTTCGGGACGCTCAGGGTTTCACCTACCCGCTGCTCTCCGACCTCGATCGCCGGGTCGGGAGGACCTACGAGGTTGTCCGGGCGGCGGACCATCAGTACGCCAACTTTCCGGAACGGTTTTCGTACTTGATCGACCCAGCTGGAATTGTTCAGCGCGCCTACAACGTCAGTGACGTGGCCGGCCATGCTGCCGCGGTCCTCGCCGACCTCGCCGAACTGACCACCGAGAAATAGCTCGACTCAGCCGAGCGTGTGGCGGAGATGGAACGACTTCGGCCGGGTCAACGTTTCGAAGCCGAGCGCCGAGAGGGTCACGCCTCGACCGGTGTCCTTCACTCCGGTCCAGGCCAGCGCCGGGTCGAGATAGTCGGCCCGGTTCATGAACACCGTGCCGGTTTGGATCCGTCGACCGATGCTGCGGGCGGCGTCGAGATCAGCGGTCCAGATCGACGCCGAGAGGCCGTAGGGACTGTCGTTCATCAGATCGATCGCCTTGGCATCTGACATGACCCGCATGATGCCGACCACCGGGCCAAAGCTTTCCTCGGTCATCACGCCCATCGAGTGATCCACGTCGACGAGGATTTGTGGTGCGAGATACGGCGACCCATAGCCGCCGTCGGCGAACGCTGTCGGGTCGAGCATCGTTCGTGCTCCAGCGGCCATGGCTGAACTGATCTGCGCGCGTACGGAATTGGCGGCCGCACCTCGGACCATGGGACCAAGCGTGGTGGCTTGATCGAGCGGCGACCCGAGCACGTACGTCGCCGTCAAGGCCACCGCCCGTTCCAAGAACTCGTCGTAGATGCGAGCGTCCACGTAGATCCGCTCGATGCCACAGCATGACTGACCCGAGTTGAAGAATGCACCGTCGACAACGTTTTCGACGGCATGGGCAAGGTCGGCGTCGGCGCGAACGTAGGCCGGATCCTTGCCGCCGAGTTCCAGGCCGATGCCGGTGAAAGTTCCGGCCGCCGCTCGCTCGATATGTCGGCCCCCATCGACCGAACCGGTGAAGTTCACCTGGTCGATTGCGCCGGAAGCCAGTAGCGCCGACGACGCATCGTGAGAGAGCACAAGGTTGGTGAATAGACCAGCCGGAAGTCCGGCGGCGTCGAACGCGTCCTGGAATCGCTCACCGACGAGCATCGTCTGGGTGGCGTGTTTGAGGATGACGGCGTTCCCGGCCAGGAGCGCCGGGACGATGGTGTTCACGGCCGTGAGGAAGGGGTAGTTCCACGGCGCCACGACGAACACGAGGCCCACCGGCACCCGCTGGATGAAGCGTTCAAGACCAGGCTTCTCGGCCACCGAGACATCGCCAAGCGCGGCCGCGGCGATATCGATCATGTGGTTCGACCGCTCGGTGAATCCACGCAGCTCGCCCGCCCCGAACCGGACTGGGCGGCCCATCTGCCAGGCCAGCTCTGTGACGATGCGATCCGACATCGCGTTCATCGCCGCAACGGCGCGCCGACACACCACACCCCGTTCCTCCACGGACACCCCGGCCCACGCTCGTTGGGCCGTCGTGGCGGCGGCGACGACCTGGGCGACGCGCTCCGCCGACGCATACTCGCGGGTGGCGTACACCGACCCGTCCACGGGCGAGACAATCGAAGCAGTCGACGCAGCGCTCATACCCGTCGTGTGTAGCAGACCAGAGTCGTTCGCTCGTCAGTCGAGGCTGGTGACGTCGACACTGACGGTCATGGTGTTGCTCTTCGCCTCGGTGAAGATCACGCCGCGCAGCGGCGAAACGTCGGCGTAGTCACGACCCCAGGCAGTACAGATGTGTCGCTCGCCCACGAAGACGTTGTTCGTCGGATCAAGGTCGACCCATCCCATCGTCGGGAGGTAGGCCGACACCCAGGCGTGGGATACGTCGGCCCCGATCAGCTTCGGACGCCCCGGCGGGGGCAGTGTTTCGAGATAGCCGCTCACGTAGCGCGCCGGCACCCCGTAGGCGCGAAGACAGGCGATCTGCAGGTGAGCGAAGTCCTGGCACACCCCTTTGCCGAGCGTGAGCAACTCGTCGGGCGTCGTTCGCAGCGACGTCACTCCTGACTTGTACTGGAACCGGCGATAGATACGACCGGTGAGATCGCCGAGCACGTCGACGAGGTGACGGCGCGCCTCGAACGACTCGCAGGCGAAGGCTCGCACCGCTTCGGAAACGGGTGCCGACGGTGAGTCGAGCAGGAACTGACGGGCATCGATCATGTCGGGATCGTCGGAACTCCGCACCATCTCCGCAGCATTCTCCCAGGTGGGTCCAGTTCCGAATGCGGGAAGCTGGCGGGCGGTGACGTCGACGACACTGGTGGTGGTGACGGTGAGTTCGATATGACCTTCCAGCACGGTGAAGTTGGCGACGCGGTTCCCGAAGAAGTCCACATGCTCGGAGTACGAATCCGGTTCCGGGGTCACGGTCACGTGACACTCGACCACCCGTTGTGCCGGGGTGTCGCGCGGCAGCAGATAGACGACCCCGTAGGAGGCCGACACAAGTGATTCGTACACATATGATGTGCGGTGGACCACCCGGTACGTCATGACGCTTCGACTTGGGCTCGCCCGTCGAGCGACATTGAGCGCTGCGGCAGCTGGTGGGTGAAGTGCGACGATTCAACGGCGGCCGCACACCGGCGCAGGAGCGCGTCGAGCCGACCGAGAAACTCATCGAGGCCGGGGCGCTGACCTTGTTCGTCGGGCGTCGCCAGAAGCGAAGTTTCGGCGAGTTGCAACATCGTCGTGGTCTCCAGGACGAGCTTGGCCACCGGAGACAGGCGGTCCACCGCCGAGCGACCGGACATGTCGGCGTCCTGGGCCGGCAGGAGGGCCACGTCGGCGGCCAGGCGATCAAGTTGGAACACGACGGAACGCGGGTTGCCGGCATCGAGCAGCAACAGATCGAGGACCGTTTCCACCTGGGCCTGGGAGCGATACCGACGCCGATAGGTGATGATGCTCTCGGCCGTGGTCAGCACCGACTCCAGCAACAGACTGTCGGTGGCCGTGCCGTTGACGGAGCTCAACGTGGCCCGAAGAAGCGCCACGAGTTGCAGCGCCCGTTCCAGGCGCCGCCCGGCATCCATGAAATGCCAACCGGGATCGCGGACCATCGATTCGCTGGCCAGGCCCCCCAAGGCAAGAAGGCTCTGCATGGCGGAACCGAGGGCGCGTTGCAGGGTGACGGGGCGCTCACTGGCCGATGCACCGCTGTCGTCGCGTAGCGCCATGATCTCTCGATCGAGGTTGCCGATCACCAGCCACGTGTCGTTGGAGAGCTGGTCCCGAACGGCATAGGCCGCATCGAGGAGACGATGCACAGCGTGCGCCAGAGTTCCGGGTCGATCATCGTCAACGATCACCGAGAAGAGCTCCGGCCCGGGCGCACCACGGGCGCTCTCGTCGGCGAAGCCCGGATACGTCGTCGACATTTCCGTAAGCGTACGTAGGAGTATTTCGAGACATGTTGCCCCGGCCGGGTTGGTGCCGCTGGCGAACTCGGTGCGGCGGTCATAGATGACCCGCAGGAGTCGGACGCAATCCTCGGCCCGCTCGGCGTAGCGGCCAAGCCAGAAGAGGTTCTCGGCGGCACGCGATGGCATCGAACCAACGGGGTCGGCGGCCTCGACCGCCGGGCCGGACTGGAGCCAGTAGCTGGTGGGCTTCTCCGGCTCCGACGCCAGCACCCAGGCATCCTTCGTCAATGCCCCGGACTGGTTGGAGATCAACGCCCCGGAGCTATCCGGCGCGACCCGCAGGAGCCCACCGGGCATGACTACGTAAGACGATGCCCGTGCCACTGCGAAGGCCCGCAGCACCGAATGCCGGGCAGCAAAGCCGGCCGCCGTGAGTGTGGGCGTGGTCGACATGGTGACCTGCGCCTGGGCACACCATTCGTACGGATGCGAGGTAATACGCGCACGTAGTTCTGCCAGGGTCGTCGAGGACTGCTCCCAGCCAAGAATGCTGCTGTGGCCGACGCCTCGCGCAATCGGCTTGACGACGAGCGTGGCCAGATTGGCGAGCACATGTTGTCGAGCGGTGTCATCGCCACACCACCAGGTCTCGACCGAGGCAAGGCGAGGTTCGCGACCGATGAAGTGCGCGGCAATGGCCGGAAGAAAGGCCAGCAGCGCCGGGCTCTCCACGATGCCGCTCCCGAGCGGATTGACGATGGTCACCGTTCCCCGTCTAGCGGCGTCAAGGAGACCGGGAACACCTAAATGCGAATCAGGCCGAAGCTCGAGCGGATCGCAGAACCAGTCATCGACACGACGAAGAATCACGTCGACGGGCTCGAACCGTCCCAGCGACCGCATCCACACACGTCCGTTGCGAGCAACGAGATCGCCGCCCTCCACGAGCGAGTAGCCGAGGTACGACGCCAGATAGGCGTGCTCGAATGCCGTTTCGCTCCACGGACCCGGGGTGAGCACCACCACGCGTGGGTCGTGGCGATTCGGCGACGATTCCGGCGCGCAGTCCCGCAACGCCGAGCGCAGCGCACGAAAGAACGGGGCGAGCCGGTGAACCTGGGCGTCGCGATAGAGACTGGGAAACACGCGAGAGATGACGACACGATTTTCCAAGGCGTAGCCAGCACCGGAGGGAGCCTGGGCCCGGTCGCTCATGGCGACGTACCGGCCCGTTGCGTCGCGGGCGATGTCGGCGGCATAGGTGACGAGATGCGACGTCGTTCGGCCGGCGCCGATCTGGTCGCATTCCCGCAGGAACCCCGGATGGCTAAACAGGAACTCGACCGGGAGCAGGCCCCGACGAACAAGTTCGCGTGGCCCGTAGACGTCTCTCAGAATCAGGTCGAGCAACTCGGCCCGGTCAATGACCCCGGCCTCGATTTCGGCCCACTCCGGACTGGAAAGCACCATCGGCACCGGGTCGAGCGCCCAACGCCGCCCCCGCGGATCGGTGGATCCAAAGGCGTTGTACGACACGCCGTCGGCGTCGAGCAACCGGTTCACGTCGCTCTGTCGCCGCACTAGTTCGTCGTGGCCGAGTTCGTCGAGTGCGGTCCCCACGTGTGACCACGACGGCCGCATGGTTCCGTCGGCGTCAAGGAGCTCGTCGTAGGAGCCGGAGTCGGGTCGGTAGTCGGTCAGCACGGCAGAGTCGAAGGCGTCGGGCGTGCGTCAGGCAGACGAGCGCCGAAGGTCCAGCGTGCGAGGGTACTCGGGGGCCCGGCCTGAGTCGGACGTTCTGGCGATCAACGTTTCCAGCGCCGCCTCGTCGAGCACTCCCGGGGTGTGGCCGGTCACATCGAAACGAACCCGTCGGCGCGCTTCGGCCTCGTTGGCGTTGACGGGGAACGTCTCGTAGTTCCGGCCCCCTGGATGGGAGACGCGATACGTACAGCCACCGATTGACCGTCGACTCCATCGGTCGATCACATCGAACACCAGCGGCACGTGGACGCCCATCGTCGGGTGAAGGGCCGACGGTGGTTGCCACGCCTTGAAGCGGATGCCGGCAATCGCCTCACCGGGCACCCCTGTGGCACGGAGCGGCACGGCGACGCCATTGCACGTCACGAGGTGACGTTCCGAAATCATGCCCGTCACGCGGACCTGGAGCCGTTCGACGGAAGAATCGACGTAGCGCGCTGTCCCGGTGCCGCTCACTTCCTCACCGAGCACGTGCCAAGGCTCGATGGCCGAACGAAGCTCCAACTCGACCTCGCCGAGCGTGACGACGCCGATGCGGGGAAATCGGAATTCGAGGAAGGGAGCCAGCCACGCAACGTCGAAGTCAAAACCATGCGCGCATAGATCCTCGACGACCGCAGCAATGTCGGCGGCCACATGGTGAGGCAGGAGGAAACGGTCATGGAGTTCACTCCCCCATCGCACCAGCGCGCCCTGGTAGGGCTCGGCCCAGCACCGAGCCACCAGCGCGCGGACAAGGAGCCCTTGCACCAGTGCCATCTGTGGGTGGGGCGGCATCTCGAAACCGCGTAACTCGAGCAGCCCGAGACGACCACGTTCGGTGTCGGGACTGAACAGCTTGTCGATACAGAATTCGGACCGATGGGTATTGCCCGTCACGTCGGTGAGAAGGTGACGAAGCAGGCGATCCACCTGCCACGGCCGCACGCCGCGAGTGGCCTCAGCGTCGGCTTCGGCTTCGGCTTCGGCGACATCGGTTTCGGCGGCATCAGTTTCGACGAGGGCCGACGCCTCTCGTCCCAACCGGGCCAGTTCGGCAAAGGCGATTTCGAGTTCGTACAGATTCTCGACCCGGCCTTCGTCGACGCGTGGCGACTGGCTGGTGGGACCGATGAACCGCCCACTGAACAGATAGGACAGCGACGGATGGTGCTGCCAGAACGTGAGCAGGCTGGGAAGCAGGTCGGGACGACGCAGGAGCGGACTATCGGCGGCACGAGCGGCCCCGAGGGTGATGTGGTTGCCGCCGCCGGTTCCCGAATGCGTCCCATCGAGCTGGAACGTCTCCGTGGCCAACCGGGCAAGACGGGCCTCACGGTGGACCGTCTCGGTGATGTGGACCAATTCGTCCCACGAGCCGGCCGGGTGCACGTTGACTTCGAGGACGCCGGGATCCGGGGCGATCACCAGCTGCTGCACCCGCTCGTCACGCGCCAACGCGTAGCCCTCAAGAACGACCGGAATGGAAACCTTGGCGGCGGCGGACTCGATTACGGCGAGCAGAGCGGCAGCGTCCTCCACGGCCACCAGCGGCGGCAGGAACACAAAGACCGCACCGTTTCGAGCCTCGACGCCAAGCGCCGTGGTGGGCGCATCCTCAACCGGAACAATGCGCGCCGGACGGACCCGGTGCGCCTCGTCGACTCGTATCGGCAATTCGCCTCGGGACGCGAACGGCGAGCGATCCGGATCGGCCGGTGCTGGTGACCACGTGATGGCGTCAAGCGGCAGACGGAGGCCGGCTGGCGAGTCGCCGGGCAACAGATAGAGCGCCCCTCGACGAAGGGTCCAGTGCGTGGTGGCCCACTCGCCGTCGGCCGTGCGGTGCAGCGGGAGAAGCATGGCGGCCGGATCGCAGCGCTCGGCATCGAGGGACCGCACCACATCGAGACGGGCATCAGACGTGGTCCCCGCCAAATCGTCGGAGCTAACCCTCGTGTCGGCCGGTTCTCCCAGCGGTAGACGCGCCTCGGCTAACAACCGGACCAACGGATCCTCGAAGGCCGGCACGCACATCGACGACTCGATGCCGAGGCCGGTGGCAATGGCCTCGGCTAACCGCACGGCATCGTCGGCGCCGAACGTCCCCACACTCGATGGGTCGGCCAGCAAGGTCGGATCGTGCCAGAGGGCCACGCCGTCGGTCCGCCACGCCAAGGCGATCTGCCACCGGGGCAACGGCTCCCCCGGATACCACTTGCCCTGCCCATGATGGAGCACACCGCCCTTGGCGAACGACGTTGCCAACTGTCTCGCCAGCACCCCGGCCCGGTCCCGCTTCTCGGCCCCGCCGGCGTCAACCGTCCACTGCGGCGACTCCATGTCATCGACCGACACGAACGTGGGTTCACCGCCCATGGTGAGGCGAACGTCGCCCGCCACGAGCAACGAATCGACATGACGGCCGAGCGCATCGATGGCCTGCCATTGCACGTCGGAATACGGCCGCGTGACCCGTGGATCTTCCGCCACTCTCGTCACTCGATTGGAGAACGAAAACTCCGTGACACATGGGTCGACGAGTCCGGCGATGGGCGCCGCACTCGACGGGTTCGGCGTGCAGGCCAGCGGGATATGGCCCTCGCCGGCGAAAAGTCCCGACGTCGGATCAAGGCCGATCCATCCGGCTCCGGGAAGGAAGACTTCCGTCCACGCATGGAGGTCGGTGAAGTCCTCCGTCGGTCCGCTCGGTCCGTCGAGCGACTTGGCGTCGGCCGTCAGTTGGACGAGGTAGCCCGAGGCGAACCGGGCCGCCAGACCGAACCTTCGAAACAGCTGCACCAGCAACCAGGCGCTGTCCCGGCACGAACCGATCCCGCGGGTCAGGGTCTCTCCCGGTGTCTGCACGCCGGGTTCCATACGGATCGAATATTCGACCGCCTGCTGGACGGCGTGGTTCATGGCGACGATGGCGTCGATCGTGGCCATGCGGCCTTCCCGCAAGTCGGACAGCGTCGCGACCCACGCATCGAAGGGTCCGTCGCCATTCGTCTGGCCGAGGTAGGGCGCCAGATCACTCAGCAACGACGGCTCGTAGACAAAGGGAAAGTTCGTCGCATACTCGTCGACGAAGAAGTCGAACGGGTTGATTACCGTCATATCGGCAATCAGATCAACCACGACCTCAAGTTCCCTTGCCTTCTCCGGAAACACGAAACGAGCGAGATAGTTACCAAACGGATCTTGTTGCCAATTGATGAAATGTTGGGCCGGGTTGACGGTCAGGCTGTAGGCAAGGATCGGGGTCCGACAGTGCGGCGCAGGCCGAAGCCGCACGATATGGGGAGCAAGGGAGACGGCCCGATCGAACCGATACGTCGTTCGATGTTCAATCCCGACGTGAATACTCACGCGCTCGCCACTAACGCACCCTCGGTGCGAGTCACGTCGACACGAGCGTGGAAATACGTTTCGGTGAGGGCGACGTGGAGTTCACCAATGCCGATCTGCAGGTCGTCGACGTAGTCATGCAGCCCGAGTCCAGCGAGGTCACCAACTTCGGCATCGACCAACATGGCCTGCACCCGTGCGCAATTCGCCATGGCTGTGTCGTAGCGAGGAAGTTCGAGGAGTGACCGCGAAATACGAGTAAGCGAATGCTCGACCGACCGAGGAAACTGCGGATCGCGCAACAAGAACCGCAGCGCGTCGGGGCCGGAGATTCCCGCTCGCACCGTGCGCCGAAACATCTGGTGCGCGCCGAGCGACTTCAACACGCAGGCCCACGTGATGTCCGCATACGTGGCGGCGGTGTTCGTCGACGAACCCAGTTCGGCGAGTAACACCCCGGCCTGGACGTCGAGAATGCGCGTGG
>JANLQX010000359.1:0-1713 GCA_031368095.1 Actinomycetes bacterium
CAAACGTTGAACTGGCGGTCGGAAGGTTGTTCGGCGACGCGTCGAGAGAACGCAACGGCGGGAACTCCCAGGCGACACCCGGAAGGACGAGTTGCCAAACATGCTCGGGTCGGGCCAGGTCCTTGAGCCGGTGGATTCCCATGTCGATGAGCGTGAATTCGTCACCGATTTGATCGAGAGCCAGGTCGCGTGCCGCTTGGGAGATCACGACTTGCCCGCCATGGGCGATCGCTCGCAGGCGTGCGGTTCGAATGATGGTGCGCCCGACGTAGTTCGCTTCATTGCGCAGTTGCGCTTCCCCTGCGTGCACTGCCATTCGGACCTTCAGGGGCGACGGTAAGCCGGGCCAGCGCTGGCCATCGAGTTCGACCTGTGCTTGCGCGGCGGCCCGCAGCGCGTCTGAAGCGCGACCGAAGGCGGCCACCATCGAGTCGCCCTCGCCCTGTTCCTGCGGGCGAACGCCGCCACTCGCAGAGACGGCACGGTCGAGAATCTCGTAGTGGAGCGCAATTGCCGGGCCCATTTCGGCCGGGGCGGCCTGCCAAGCGAGCGTGGAGTTCTCAACATCGGTGAGAAGGAACGTGACCGTACCGATCGGCAATGCGAACTCGTCTCCCTGCGGGGGGCCGTTCACCGTCGCGCTTACGTCGTCCCACCGCAACGGTCGCACCCACGAGGCGCGCTCCGGAGAGGACGGGTCCCGTTGTTGCAGCTGGTGAGGATGAGGTGCCTCAAGAGAGATCATGCTGTCAGCATCAGGTGCGGGACGCAATGAGTAATCCCCCGCGCAGGGGACCTTGAGCGGTCCTTGGTTCACGACGAGGGCGATGCTTCAGCCGAATCGATGGACCCGATGCGGCCTTGACCAGTCCCGTCCCCCGTTCGGGGACGCATGGCCCGATGGCGACGTCAGCATGGCGGAGCGGAGAAGGTTCTGTCATGGGACATGCCGGGATCTTTCGGTGCTGGCAAGGGACCGTCACCATCCATACACGCGGGCGATGTTCGCCGCAGCGCCACGCCTCTCAGACCCTGCCCACACTCGACCAGTCACCATTTCGGGATCGGCCCCGATGCTGAACGGAGGGGCACCGGGTTGCTCGTTCGCCGCTCGTTGCACCCTTGCCGACGACCATTGCCGAACCGTGGCGCCGTGCTCTCTGCGGTCCATCCTGCCGCTCCTGGCGTGGCGCCGGCGCACCGACAGGAATGTTCTTGCTGGCGCTGCTGAAACCACTCTGGTTCCGATCGCGGGCGGCCATCGAACACGCAACTCCCGCGCAGTGGTGTGTCGCCAATTGTGCTGGGACGACTTGCGGCCAGCTTCGCCGATAGGAGGGAGTGTCGGGCGTCACCATTGCAGTCACCTCACCCATCGAGTCCCCCGACCGGGGGACGCATTGCCTTCGCCTTGATCGCACAGTGAACGATCAGACGCCGCCATCGGTGTTGGAGCTACGACCGAATCGTCGCTCCTGGATGGAATCATCTGATGCCATCTTCTTTCGTGAAAACGATCAATCGGAGAGAGCCATGAATCGCAGAAGTAGCCAGTCGTTCCTTTCTGGAAGTTCGTCAGGAGAGTGGGCGAGGAATCGAGTACGAATCATCGTCGCCGGACTCGGTGTCAGTCTTGCCGCTCTGACGGCGCCAATTGCCGCCGACGCACTATCGACAAGGTCGGCGACCCGGGTCGTGGAGCCCGGCGAATCG
>JANLQX010000385.1:0-18171 GCA_031368095.1 Actinomycetes bacterium
CCTTCAGCGTGTTGCACCGCCTCTACCGTGCGTTCGCCCCGAAGAACGAAACGATCCGCCTCGGTGAGAAGTTGCGTCCGGGCGATGACTTGGTCCTCCACTATCCCGGACCGCCAGGACGCAAAGTACAGAAGGAGCAAAAGCTCGTGAGTGCCCGGCGCGTGGCCGCCCAGGTTTCCCACGACCGCCAACGAGAAGCATTGGGGGCCGCGGCGCAAGGTACTGGACGCCGCGCCCGCAAGGCGAAACGGGCGCTCGCGTTGCTCGCCGAACCGCGCGTCTGACCTGATGACCCGTCCCCTCGAAGCAGGCGAGAAGGTTGTTCTCGTCGATTCCAAGAGACGCCGGTATCTCCTCACCCTCAAACCGGGAGCGCAATTCCACTCCCATGCCGGATACGTCACCCACGACGAGATGATTGGTTCCGAAGAAGGCACCATCACCCGGTCGACCCAAGGCGCTCGCTACACCGTGATCCGCCCGACGCTTGCCGAGTTCGTGCTGAAGATGCCGCGGGGCGCCCAGGTGATCTATCCGAAGGACCTTGGTGCCATCCTTCTCCTCGCCGATATTTTTCCCGGGGCCCGGGTGTTCGAGTCCGGTGTTGGTTCCGGCGCGCTCTCGATGACGATGCTTCGGGCGGGCGCGCTGATCACCGGCTACGAGTTGCGTGAAGACTTTGCCGAGAAGGCGAAAGAGAACGTGGCGGCATTCCTGGGGCCCGAGGCGCTCGACCGCTACGACGTCCAGATCCGCAACACATCCGACGGCATCGACGAAACCGGCTTCGATCGCATTGTGCTCGATCTCCCAGAACCGTGGCTGGTCGTTCCCTACGCAGTGAAAGCGCTCCGTACCGGTGGAATCTTTCTCTCCTATCTGCCAACCATCACTCAGGTCGTCACGTTGCGCACCACCCTCAAGGACCACGGGTTTGCCATGGCCGAGACGATGGAGGTGCTCCATCGGGGCTGGCATATCGAGGGTATGTCGGTTCGTCCGGATCACCGTATGGTCGCCCATACCGGCTTCCTAACCCATGCCCGCTTTCTCGCTCCCGACGCGACCGAGATCGTCGGCGCCAGCGCGACGGCGGAGAATGAGCGCTCTTGACGTTGCGCTGGCGATTGCTGCGCTGGCGGCTTTTGTTGGTGGCTATCGCAGCGGTCTGATCGTCCGGGTCCTTTCATGGATCGGACTCGGACTCGGATTGGCGTTGGCGGCCACCAACCTCGCCGCCATCCGACGGGCGATCACCACGGCGAAGGGCGTGCCGGAAGTGTTGGTGTTCGGTCTTGTTCTGGCCGGCGCCGCCTTAGCCGGGAAAACCGTCGGCTATTTCTCCGGACGCTGGATCCGTCATCACCTGCCGGGTCGCAGCCTCGCTCGACTCGACCGGTTCGCGGGTGCTGCGACCGGGATTCTGGGGGTGGCAGTGACCTTCTGGATGGCGCGTCCATTGCTGGCCCTCGTTCCGGGGTGGCCGAGCGAGATCACGCGTGATTCCTACGTTGCCGACCGGTTCGAGCGCTCCCTTCCGGGCCCGCCGGACCTTCTTCGCAACGCCCGTCGAAGTCTGTCGGCCGGAGTCTTCCCCCAGGTGACCGATCTCATTTCCCGGTCGCTGGCGCCCGGCCTCCCACCGTCCACCGCCACCATCGACGCCGCCACCATCGTCGCGGCGCGCCGGGGCGTGGTGCGTATTCGGGCCAAGGCGTGTGGCGTCACCGTGTCCGGGACGGGTTTCGTGAGCGACCTCGGTGAGGTCACGACGGCGGCCCACGTGGTGTCGGGAAGCCGCTCCATCGAGATCACCGACGACGACGGGCGAGTGCGACCGGCTGTCGTGGTGGCGCTCGATCCGTCACTCGATCGCGCCCGACTGTCCCTCGACACCGGGGGCCTCGCTGTCCTGCGTACTGGCGAAGCGTCGATCGGCGACGAGGTGGCGGTGTTCGGCTTCCCCCGAGGCGGGGGCCTTCGGGTGGCGTCGGGAGGCGTGCAGGAGAAGGTCTCAGCTCGCGGCCGCGACATCTTTGATCGCCGTGACGTCGTGCGGCCCGTCGTCGTGATCGCCGCCAACCTCGCTCCCGGCGACTCGGGAGGGCCGGTCGTCAATCAGAACGGTGAGGTGGTGGCCATGGCCATCGCCGTCGCCCCGGACCGGGCCAATACCGCCTACGCCATCGATCCTTCCGGTCCGGCCATCGCCAACGGAACACGTCCGGGTCGCTGTCTGGCCGGGTGATCACGTCGGAACGAAGTCGCCCGACAACGAAAAACGACCGCCCGTAGGCGGTCGTTCAACATGTAGTGTTTCGGTCCTCCAAGCGGCGAGAACCGACTATTCCATTTCGATGAAGATGCACTCCCCAGGGCACTCTTCGGCCGACTCGATGGTGCCGTCGTAATCCTTCTCCACGACGTTGGCGAGACCTTCGGGTCCGCCCGGATCAGAGAACACCTTGGTGCCTTCGCGGACGTAGGCCAAGCCGTCGTCGAGCAGCGTGAACACGGACGGCGCGATCTCTTCACAAAGGCCATCGCCCGTGCACAAGTCCTGATCGATCCATACCTTCATACCCATGGTGCGCTGTCTCCTCGTGCCAAAGCAGGTTGAACTACCAACGTAGTAGGTCCACTGCCGGTAAACGAGACGCTGAGGTTGGATCGTCGTTTCCTTCAATAAACGGATGACAGCCGGTAGGGTCGTGAACCGAGGACAATTCTTCCCGAGGAGGCGCCAGCCCAATGCCGAACGAGCGCAAGACCGAGTCCGAGGCCAAGGCCAAAGGGCTAGACCGCGAACTACGTCGCGGGGCGGACACGCCGAGCCCGGACCCGCACGAGGTCCAGGAGCGTGAGATCGAAGAGCTTCGGGAAACCGCGAAGCTCTTGGAGAGCGAGGTCGTCGATATTCGGCGCAAGCTCCAAGACGCGCCCCGCCGGGTCCGAACGCTGGAGGAGCGGCTGCTCGAAACCAAGGGCCAACTGGCGCAGGCGATGAGCCAGAACGAGAAGCTCACCTTTACCCTCCGCGAGGCGCGTGATCACATTGCTGCGCTGCGCGAAGAAGTGGAGAAACTGACGCAGCCGCCATCGGGGTACGGCACGTTCCTCGGCCGCAACGACGACGGCACTGTCGACGTGTTCACTTCGGGTCGCAAGATGCGGGTGTCGATGCATCCAGACCTTGAAGATATGGACCTTCTCCGAGGCCAGGAATTGGTCCTGAACGAGAGCATGAATGTTGTTCGGGCCCGTTCCTTCGATGGGAACGGCGAGGTGGTGACCCTGAAAGAAGTTCTCGAAGACGGGCTTCGGGTCATCGTGACCGGTCGTGGCGATGAGGAGCGCGTTGCCGAACTCACGGACTCCATGCGTGCGGAAAAACTTCGCAGCGGCGACTCATTGCTCTTCGATCCCCGGTCGAACTTGGTGCTCGAACGCCTGCCTCGGGCCGAAATCGAAGAGCTCGTCCTGGAAGAGGTTCCCGACATTTCCTACGAGGACGTGGGCGGACTCGATGCCCAGATTGATCTGATCAAAGACGCCGTTGAGCTTCCCTTTCTGTATCAGGACCTGTTCCGTGAGCATCGTCTCCCAGCCCCGAAGGGCATTTTGCTTTATGGCCCTCCCGGGTGTGGGAAGACGCTTATTGCCAAAGCGGTAGCGAACTCGCTGGCCAAGAAGGTCAGTCAGGTCACCGGTAAGCCGGCCGCCCGCAGCTACTTCTTGAACATCAAAGGTCCCGAGCTCCTCAACAAATACGTCGGTGAAACGGAGCGTCAAATCCGGCTTGTCTTCCAGCGGGCGAGGGAAAAGGCGGAAGAAGGGGTGCCGGTCATCATTTTCTTCGATGAAATGGACTCCCTGTTCCGAACCCGAGGAACAGGTATCAGCTCCGACATGGAATCCACCATTGTGCCCCAGCTGCTCGCCGAGATCGACGGTGTCGAGGCGCTCCGAAACGTGATCGTGATCGGTGCCTCGAACCGCGAAGATCTGATCGATCCGGCGATCCTGCGCCCGGGCCGCCTCGACGTGAAGATCAAGATCGAACGGCCCGACGCATCGTCGGCGGAGCACATCTTCCGGCGCTACCTCACCGCCGATCTGCCCCTCGACGCCGACGAGGTCGAGCGGCTCGGTGGCGGTGACCCGGAGAAGGCCGTCCGGGTAATGACGGAAACTGCCGTCGAAGCGATGTACCGGACCAACGATGACACCAAGTTCTTGGAAGTCACCTACCAAAAAGGTGACAAGGAAATCATGTATTTCAAGGACTTCGCTTCTGGAGCGATGATCGAAAACATCGTTCGAAAAGCAAAAAAGCTGGCGATCAAAAGACAGATCGCCGGTGAGGGCCGCGGCATCTGCACCGACGATTTGCTCAAGGCCACCCAGCACGAGTTCAAGGAGCAAGAGGATCTGCCCAACACCACCAACCCGGACGACTGGGCGAAGATCTCCGGGAAGAAGGGCGAACGGATCGTCTATGTACGCACCATCATCACCAAGGGTGACAAAGCCGAACCGCACGGTGGCCGCGCCATCGAGCGAGCGGCGACCGGCCAGTACCTCTAGTCCGAGCGGCGGTGGGGCTTGCGCCTCAAACGGTCGGGGCGACAGGCCCTTGTCTTGTCGTCCCTGTCCATGATTCGCTGGAGACCGTGAAATCCGACGCCGAGCCGCTGGTCCATATCGACCAGTCGGAGCGCCGGGCGTTTGACGAACGGTTGGTGGTAGCCAAACATCGGTTGGCGGTCGATGGCACCACCGCTCCGTTGTTCTCCGACGAGGTCATTGCCGATGTGCTCGACAACTATCCCAAGGAATGGCTCTTTGCCCTCACTATGGGTACCGACCCGGAGCGGCCGGAAGACAACGAGCGAGTGCAACACAACGGGGCCAGAGGCGCCGAGATGCTCGAAGCGGTTCGCCGGGGACGACTGTGGCTGAACATCACCAATATCGATCACGTCGATCGCCGGTACCGGGCTCTGACCGACCGGCTCTACGCCGAGGTGGCCGCGGCGATTCCGCGCTTCGTCGTTGACGAGTCGCACGCCACGCTGCTGGTGAGCTCACCGAACGCAATGGTCTACTTCCACGTCGACGGGCCCCCGTCGTTCCTGTGGCACGTCCGTGGCCGCAAGCGCATCTGGGTCTACCCCCACCTCGATGAAGCGGTCCTCGAGCGATCGTTGCTCGAAGACGTCTACGCCGGAACCCGCCAGGAGTACGTGCCGTATGAGCGCCGCTTCGACGATCTCGCCGAGGTCCGCGAACTTGAACCTGGCGACGTGGCCATGTGGCCTCACAACGCACCACATCGCGTTTCGAACCTCGACTCGCTCAACGTCTCGTTCGTGACGGACCACTGGACGCCAGCGGCGCGTCAACGGGCCCGCGTCTATAAGGCAAACCGGTTCCTTCGCGTTCGGACCCCTATTCCCCATCGGGTGCTCCATACCGATGTTGGTGGCCTCCGGTCCACCGCCAAGGTCGTGGTGCACCAAATCGGCCGTCGCCTCCATCTGGATGACCCGCCGAGCAAAGCGCACCGCCCGGCTGTTCGGCGTATCGACGCGTCGAGCGCCAACGGCCTCGCCTCGTTGTGACGTCGGTTCGCTGGATCACCTCGGTCCAGGAACTCGAGGCGGAGGCCCCGCTGATCCGTCGACTCGCGGCCACCGCCGGTCGTGACCTTCCGGCTGCCGATCCCGACTTTCTCCGTTCGTACATCGCCAACTTCGAATACGGGCCGCCCCCCGTTCCCGAAATCATCGTGGCCGAACGCAATGGCCAGCCGATCGGCTTTCTCGCGACGCGCATGGGTCGCCGGGATGTCCTCGGCCGATTCGGAGCGGCCGAGCGAACCTTGCTCGTGACGCACGATCACGACCGCGTCAATCTGGTAGCCGCGCCGGCCGACGCGACGGAAGCGGCAACGGCAATCGCTCGTGCCATTGCCCCTGCTCTTCGGCGGCCGGCCCTCGAAATCAGCGGTCTGGTACCCGGCGACCCGCTGCATCGGGCCCTGCACGAAGTCGGCGGACGGTCGCCGTCGTTGACGACGTTCGACCATGACCTGCCCCCGTTCTGCTCCGTCGCGGTCCGCTACGGCCACGTCGACGAATACTTCCGGGCGCTGGCGAAAACGATGCGGTCCAACGTCAGCCGCCAGGCTCGACGACTCTTCGCCGCCGGTGCGGTTGGGTTGCTGGCCCTTCACGGTCCGACCGAGGTCCGTCGATTCCTTCCGGCGTACTTTGACCTTGAACAGCGAAGTTGGAAGTTCGCAGGACAGGCCGGCATCCTCCGATCGGCACAGCGGACAACATTTTTCGTCGAACTCGCGTCCGGGCACGCCGCCTACGTTCCTTCGGCCATCGGCATCACGCTCAACGGGGTGCTCGTGGCAGGTCTCATTCTCGGGCGTTTCGGTGACTCCATGTGGGCGCTGGAAATGGCCTTCGACGAAGACCACGCCGACCTCGGGTCCGGCCAGTTGCTGCTCGTCCTGGCGATGCGAGAGGCGATTGCCGCCGGAGCCATGTCGATCGGGTACTTGCAGCACTTCGCCTATTTCAAGACTCGCTGGTTGGCTGAGGAGACTGCGGTGGTTTCGACCCGCATCGTGCGCGTCGGCTCACCACTGCATCTCCGCCACATTGGGGCGCAACGGAAACGGGGAGACCAGCCGGGGTCGCCCGGGCTGGCGGGCCGAAATGAAGCCCTGCCTGTCGTCGACGGCACGCCGCGACGGGCTGACGATGCTCTGGCGTCCGCCGAATTGCTCCTACGCAGCGTCGACCCGGCATCGGTGGCAACCGGTCCGGATGCCGCCGACCTCCTCCCGTTCTCCGTTCGCTGACGTCGGGCGCGGGGCCAGGTCCAGCACAGGTTGGGTTGACGTTTCTCGGTCAGCTCACTGTTCTGGGTCAGCTGCCTAGCCTCCAGGCGACTGAGCCGACCCAACAAACTGAGCTGACCAAGAAGCTCTAGGTTGCTGGGATGGCGATTCCCAAGGTCTGCGGTATCGAGACCGAGTTCGGCATCTTTAACCCGACCGCGCCCGAAGCCAATCCCATCCAACTTTCCAGCCTGCTGGTCAATGCCTACGTGACCGGGCTCAATCGACCGTCGGCCAAAGTCCGTTGGGACTTCGAGGACGAGCACCCCGGAAACGACGCGCGTGGTTGGCATATGGGTGGTTCGATGCCGCCCGAGGTCGAGACCCATCTGGTGAACGCCGTGCTCACCAACGGCGCCCGCTTCTACGTCGACCACGCCCATCCGGAATACAGCGGACCGGAATGTCGCGACGCCAAGTCGGCCACGCTCTATGACCGCGCCGGCGACGTTGTCCTGCGCGATGCCATGGCCGCCGCCCGCGAGTCGTTGCCCCCCGGTCAAGAAATCGTGGTCTACCGCAACAATTCCGATGGCAAGGGCAATAGCTACGGCACGCACGAGAACTATTTGATGGACCGAGCCGTGCCGTTCACCAAAGTGATCAGTTCGGTCATCCCGTTTTTCGTGACCCGGCAAGTGTTCTGTGGCGCCGGCAAGGTCGGCAGCGAGCTTCCCGGCGGGCCGCACTGCGACTTCCAACTTTCCCAACGCGCCGACTTCTTCGAAGAGGAAGTCGGCCTGGAAACAACGCTGAAGCGTCCCATCGTCAATACCCGCGATGAGCCCCATGCCGACTCGACGAAGTATCGGCGCCTGCACGTGATCATCGGCGACGCCAATCCGAGTGACGTCGCCACGTTCCTCAAACTGGGCACCACGTCGATCGTTTTGGCGATGATCGAAGACGGGGTGATGGACCCGGCCACGGTGTCGTTGGCGCAACCAATCCCGGCGTTGCGAGTGATCAGCCGTGATCTCTCCCTGTCGGCCACGGTGGAAATGACCGACGGGTCCAGGCGTTCAGCGTTGGACATCCAATGGGAATACTTCGAACGGGCGACCAAGTGGGCGCAGAGTCACGGTCTGGAGAGCGTCGTCGAAGCGGTCGGGACGGAGGTTCTGGCCCGTTGGGAGAGCGTTCTCAGTGGCCTGGAATCTGATCCCCTGAGCCAGGCCCACATCATCGATTGGGTGGCCAAGAAGCGTTTGGTCGACGGACTTCGCGACCGCCACTCCATGTCGCCCGGCGATCCCCGCCTGCGCGTGATCGACCTTCAGTACCACGACATTCGTCCGGCCAAATCGCTTTCGTTGCGGGCTGGGCTGGAAACCATGTTCACCGACGAGGCGATCATCACCGCCGCCACCGAGCCGCCGCGCGAAACGCGTGCGTACTTTCGGGGCCGATGCCTGCAACGTTTTCCGGCTGCCGTGGCCGCCGCCAACTGGGATTCCGTCGTCTTTGACCTCGGCGTGGATCCCCTTCGGCGCGTGCCGATGCTCGAACCACTGAAAGGTACGGCCGAGATGGTCGATACATTGCTAGAGGGTTGCACCACACCAGCCGAGCTCCTTGCTCGGCTGGGAGCCTGAAGGAGGACCTGATGAGCGAACGTGAACAGATTCGACGACCCGCCAAAGAGCGCGAAGGTGAGGCCGTTGCCGAGGTCGCGCCCGCCAAGCAGGGGGAGAAGCTCAAAGCCGATCTCGATGAGCTTCTCGATGAAATCGACGAGGTTCTGGAGACCAATGCCGAGGAGTTCGTGAAGAGCTACGTGCAAAAGGGTGGCGAGTGACCTCAGCACCCGGTCCGCATCCTTCGTCGATGAGTGTCGACCGAGATCGTCGTGCGAGCTTTGTCGAGCTGCTTGCTCGCGAGGGCATGTCGCCGTTTCCTTCGGCGCTCGGTTCGTTCGCCGCGTCTGCCGTCGGCTCGGGTCCGAGTCTCACGCATGCAACGACGATCGTGGCGCTTCGCTATGCCGACGGCGTGGTCATGGCCGGCGACCGCCGCGCCACCGCGGGCAACGTGATCGCCCATCGGTCGATGCAAAAGGTCTATCCGGCGGACCGGTGGAGCGGCGTGTCGATCTCCGGCGTGGCTGGCGTGGCAACGGAGATGGTCAAGCTGTTCCAGCTTGAGCTTGAGCACTATGAAAAGGTCGAAGGTGTTGCCCTGTCCCTCGACGGCAAAGCCACCCGACTCGCCAACATGATCCGCGCCAATCTTCCGATGGCGATGCAGTCCGGCATGGTCGTGATCCCGATTTTTGCTGGCTATGACCTCCGCCGTGGCGAAGGCCGCATCTTCAACTACGACGTAACCGGCGGACGGTACGAAGAAATGGAGTTCTACGGCACGGGTTCCGGCGGAACGTATGCGCGCTCGTTGATCAAGCAGCGGTGGTCCTCGCAGCTCGACCGAGGAGGGGCTATCGATCTCGCCGTCGAAGCGCTCTTCGAGGCCGCCGATGAAGACTCGGCAACGGGTGGGCCCGACGTGATCCGGGGCATCTATCCCACCTGCGCCACGATCACCGTCGACGGCTACGACGAAGTGACCGAAACGGAGATCGCCGAACGTTTCGCCTCGATTCTCAGCCGTCGCGAGGTCCTTCGATGAGCATGCCCTGCTGCTGGTCGCCGGAACGAGTCTCTGAGGTTCTTCGATGAGCATGCCCTACTACGTCTCACCCGAGCAGGTCATGAAGGACCGCGCCGACTATGCCCGCAAGGGCATCGCTCGCGGCCGGTCGCTTATTGGACTCACCTACGCCGCCGGCATCTTGATCGTCGCCGAAAATCACTCGCGGTCGCTGCACAAAGTCAGTGAAATTTATGACCGGGTCGGGTTCGCCGCTGTCGGCCGGTACAACGAGTTTGATCAGCTTCGTATTGCTGGCGTTCGCGCCGCCGACTTGAAGGGGTACTCCTACAGCCGCGAAGACGTTGATGCCCGCAGCCTCGCCAACTCCTACGCGCAAATGCTGGGGCAGGTCTTTACCCACGAGATGAAGCCGCTCGAAGTGGAGATCCTGGTCGCCGAGGCCGGCCTCGCCGCCATCGACGACCGGCTGTTCCACATCCTCTACGACGGCACCGTCATGGATCAGGAGCGCTTCACTGTTCTGGGCGGCGATGCCGAGACGATCAGTGAACGTATGAAAGTGTCCTACGTCGAGGGTCAGGACCTGACCGCCGCCCTCCGCGGGGCAGTGGCCGCACTGGCCGGCAGCGATCGCACCCTCACGCCGAAAGAACTTGAAGTCGCCCATCTCGACCGCACGCTGGCGAGACGCACGTTCGTCCGGCTCGAGGGCGACGAGCTCGCCGGCCTCCTCGGCTAAGCGGTCCCGAACGTGTCGGCCCTGACGAAACGTCAGGTCGAAACGCTCCTTGCTTCGATCGACACCAACGATCTTCTTCATCAGATCGTCGTCGCACTCCGTTGGATGCTCGCCGCCCCGGAGCGGCTCGGCCATCCGACCGACCTTCTGGCCGAAGCGGCGCAGTGTCTCGGTTGGAACGATGCCGAATGTCGTGCCCTCGCCCAAGGTGATTCCATGATGTTGGCGGAGCTCGCCGTGCAATTGGCTGAACGGCGCTCACTTGCGTGACCGCTACACCTCGCCGAATGGGGGCTAGGTTCGCTCGTACATGGAACGCCGAATTTTTGGCATCGAGAACGAATACGGCGTCACCTGCACGCTGCGAGGGCAGCGTCGGCTCAGCCCCGACGAAGTGGCGCGCTATCTGTTTCGGCGCGTCGTGTCGTGGGGACGAAGCTCGAATGTCTTTCTCGAAAACGGAGCGCGGCTCTACCTCGACGTCGGCTCACACCCCGAGTACGCCACGCCGGAGTGCGATTCCCTGCTCGATGTGGTCACGCACGACAAAGCGGGGGAGCGGATTCTGGAAAGCCTGCTCACGTCGGCCGAAGCGCGTCTGCGCGAAGAGGGCATCAAGGGTGACATCTACCTCTTCAAGAACAACACCGACTCCGCCGGCAACAGCTACGGCTGTCACGAGAATTATCTGACCAGTCGCGACGATGAACTGAGCACGTTTGCGCAGGTCCTCATTCCGTTCCTCGTATCCCGGTCGATCTATTGCGGGGCCGGCAAGGTCCTCCAAACGGCTCGCGGCGCGGTGTACTGCGTGACCCAACGGGCGGAACATATCTGGGAGGGCGTGAGTTCGGCGACGACCCGAAGCCGCCCGATCATCAACACTCGCGACGAACCTCATTCCGACGCGGAGAAGTACCGACGTCTCCACGTGATTGTGGGCGACTCGAATATGAGCGAGTACTCCACCTTCTTGAAGATGGGCTCGGCCGCCATCATGCTCCGCATGCTGGAGGATCCGTCGGTCGTGCTCCGAGACATGGCGCTGGAGAACCCCATCCGCGCGATCCGCGAGATCAGTCACGACATCACCTGTCGCCGTCGGGTTCGCCTTCAGAACGGACGTGAGGCCAGCGCCCTTGACATCCAGGCCGAATACCTTGCCCGGGCGTTGAAGTTCGCCGACCAAAAGGGCCTGCCCGACGAGGAGATGCGAGCGCTCGGCATGTGGAAGCACTGCATCGAAACGATCGAGCGCGATCCGCTGCTGCTCGACCGGGAAGTGGACTGGGTGATCAAGTACAAGCTGATCGAGGCCTACCGGGCCCGTCACGATCTGCCCCTCGGTCACGCCCGCGTTTCGCTCCTTGATCTCCAGTACCACGACGTGCACCGCGAGCGCGGGGTGTTCCACCGTTTGCAACGACGCGGCATGGTGGAACGTATGTGCACAGATGAGGCGATTGATCTCGCGGTGGAGCAACCTCCGCAGACCACCAGAGCCAAGCTGCGGGGCGACTTCATCCGGAAGGCCAAGGAACGCAAACGCGATTTCACCGTGGATTGGGTGCATCTGAAATTGAATGATCAGGCCCAACGAACCGT
This sequence comes from Actinomycetes bacterium, assembly GCA_031368095.1. GTDB lineage: Bacteria > Actinomycetota > Acidimicrobiia > Acidimicrobiales > JANYDT01 > JANLQX01. The sequence continues at coordinate 11,874 of JANLQX010000385.1, forward strand.
GCTGTGCAAAGACCCGTTCAAGTCCAAAGACGAGCGGGTCGACAAGCTCATCGCCTCGCTGTAACCCACGCCTCATGCCTTCGTTTCGGTTCGGCCGCGTCACCGACGTGCTGCTCGAGCGGCCTGGTCTGCAGCGGGTCCTGGTGGACCTTGAGGATACCGACGATCCTCAGCGCGCATACAACCTCACAGGCCTCACCGGTCGTGTCCGGGTCGGTGATGGGGTCGTGTGCAACACCACCGCCGTGGAACTGGGTCTCGGCACCGGGGGCTGGCACGTCGTCCACTGGAACCTCACGACGGGACCCGAAAACGTGACCGGTGGTGGTCACATCATGAAGTTGCGATACACCTCGCTTCAGCTCGATACGGGCGCCGCCGAGGAGCACCACCAACTCTTGCGACAATCGCTCGACGGCATCCCGGTGGTGGCCTGTTCGCTCCATAGCCAGGTTGGCGTGATCGCCGCAACGATCGCCGATGTGCGGCCCGGAACTCGAACGGCCTACGTCATGACCGACGGCGCCGCCCTCCCGATCGTGATCAGTGACCTGGTTGTCGATCTGACGGACCGCGGCCTGCTGGCGGGGACCGTCACCACCGGTCACTCGTTCGGCGGCACCCATGAGGCGGTGAACGTCCTGAGCGGCCTTCTCACGGCGGCGGAACTTCTCGGCGCCGAGGTCATCATCGTGGGGATGGGTCCGGGGGTTGTCGGAACCGGAACCCGTTTCGCCACCACCGCTCTGGAGGTGGCTGATCTCGTGCATGCCATCGTCAGCCTGGGCGGACGGGCGGTCGCAGCCGTGCGGGTCAGCAGTGCCGACCAGCGACCGCGCCATCGTGGAGTCAGCCACCACACGACCACGGCGCTCGGACTCGTCCGCCCCGGCACGCCATTCGTGGTGCCTGTTCCGGACCCTACGTATGGCGATGTTGAGCTCCCGGACTTCGGCCCGAGTGCATCCGTCATGCCCGTTGCCGTTCCCGACGTTGACGAGCTCCTACGGACCACCGGCCTGCGGATCACGACCATGGGGCGTGAACCCGCCGAAGATCCCGCCTTCTTCCAGTTCGCGGCCGCCGCCGGCGTCGCAGCTGCCACCATGGTCCAGTGACGCCCACCCGAACACGCCAGTCGGCGCTTCGATGAGTCGGACACATTGCGCTGCGCCGCTCCGCTTCGCTTCACTGCTCGCAACACCAGTCGGTGTTCAACTTCGGTCGGCGAATCCATGAGTCGGATCGAGAGGCTCATCAATCTCTCGGCGGCCCTGCTCTCGGCCGAGCGGCCACTGCGGGCCGAAGAACTTCGAGAACGTATTGCTGGCTACCCGGAAGAAAAGGCGTCGTTTCGACGGCAGTTCGAACGGGACAAGGAGGCCTTGCGCGAACTTGGCCTGCCGCTGGAGACACTCGTGGAGCGTCGGGGTGGGGAGGAGATCACGGCCTACCGCGTGAATGCCGACGAGTACTACGTCCGTGACCCCGGACTCGAACCCGACGAACTCTCGGCGCTGCATCTGGCCTCGCGCCTCGTCGAGATCGAAGGTCTCGACACCGGATCGGGACTATGGAAACTGACCGCAGCGGCGCGAGCTGAACGTCGACGGAGGCCCGTCTCCTCCCCGGAAGAACCGGTGGCCGTGGTCGACGCGGGTGTCGCCGCGTCGCTCCCCGCCGACGAGCGGCTCACCGACCTGTTCGCCATCATTGCCGCCGGGTCGTCGGTCGGTTTCCACTACCGAGGCGAGGCCCGTCGTGTGCAACCGCGCCGACTTTCGTTCTCCCGCGCCCACTGGTACCTGATCGCCTACGACCTCGGCCGGGCCGACGACCGTTCGTTTCGACTCGATCGCATGGATGGTCCGCTGGACCCGGGCGAGGCGGTCGCCGTTCCGGCGTCGGTCAATCGTCGCGCGGCGTTCTCGCGCCCGTGGGAACTTGGTCCGTCGAACGAGGAGTACACCGCGATTGTGCTCGTCGACGCCGCCCAGGCACCGTGGGCGATCCGCCACGTTGGCGCTTCGTCGATGGTGGCCGAGCGCGCCGATGGGTCCGTCGAGCTTTCCCTCACGGTTCGGAACACGGCGGCCCTGCTGTCGTTCGTACTCGGCTTTCTCGACCACGGCGAAGTTCTTTCGCCGGCGTCGGCTCGGGCCGAACTCGTGGCCTGGGTTCGCAATGCGTTACCGAGCGGGCACCGGGCGGGGGTCTGATGGCGACCGAAGATCGCCTCAAGCGGATCCTCGCCATGGTGCCGTGGATCGTGGTCCACGATGGCCCCACGGTGGAGGAGACCTGTGCCAGATTCGGGTGCACGCCGCCGGAGTTGATGCGCGACATCGCCCTCCTCTACCTCTGTGGCCTGCACCCGTACACTCCCGATCTCCTGATCGAGGCTTCGGTGGCCGAGGGCCGCGTCTACGTGGAGTACGCCGAATACTTCAGTCGCCCGTTGCGTCTCACTCCGGGCGAAGGCCTTGGTCTCGTGGCCGCCGCGTCGACCCTTCTCGCCGCGCCGGGGACGGATCCGAACGGTCCGCTGGCCCGAGGATTGGCCAAACTGGCGTCGGCGCTAGGCGGCGATGACTCGTCGTTCGACGGCACCATCGACGTGGAACTCGGGGCTACCGACCCGGTCACCCTCGCCATGCTTCGCGCCGCGGTGGCCGACAAGACCCAAGTCCTCGTCCGGTACTACTCGTTCGGTCGAGACGACGTCGACGAGCGGCTCATCGAACCGGTCAGCGTATTCCGTTCCGTCGGCGAATGGTACGTCCACGCATGGTGTCATCGGGCGCGTGACGAGCGCACATTCCGCGTCGACCGAATCGAGCATGCGGTCGCCGTCGATCACGCGCGCACCGGTCCGGAGATCGAGCCGAGCACATCGCTGTTCGTTCGACGCTCCGAATCCGGGACGGTCACCCTTCATCTCGCCAATAGCGCCCGCTGGGTGGCCGAGCAGTTTCCCGTCGAGGAGCGGGAGGAGCTTTCCGATGGTCGCCTGTCGGTGCGACTGAGCGTGTCGGAGTTTGCGTGGCTGGACCGATTGATCCTGCAACTCGGCCCGGCCGCCGAAGTCGTCGACGCACCCGACGGATGGCCGGGCATTGGCGACGCCGCCCAGCGCATCCTCGCCCGCTATGCGCACTGACCCACTCGGGAGCAGTTCACGATCGGGCGAGGGTGGTCCGGTAGGGTCGATCAGGTGAAACGTGCTTCGAAGGCGACGAAGCGCATCGTCGATCCCACCGAGCCGGTTGGCGATTCCGTCGTCACGGCCGGCGACGCGGTCGTGATCCAGCCGAGTGGCCGACGCAAACGAACCGGGGCGGCGGCGGCCGTGGAGTGGGCCGTCATCGTGGGCCTCGCGCTGAGCGTGGCGTTGCTGGTGCGGGCCACGGTGGTGCAGACCTTTTACATCCCGACGGTGTCGATGGTTCCGACGCTGAAAGTCGACGACCGGCTCCTCGTCGACAAAGTGACGCTCGAGACGCGAGAAATTCGGCGAGGCGACATCATCGTGTTCACCCGGCCGGCCAGCTTCACCGACAAGACGATCAAAGATCTGATCAAGCGCGTCATCGGTGTTCCCGGCGACACGGTGGAAGGCCACGACGGCGCGGTGTGGATCAACGGCAAGCAGCTCCCCGAGCGTTACCTGCGGCCCACCGTGAAGACGAGCGACTTCGCTCCCGTGCGCGTCGGCGTCGATAACTACTTCGTGATGGGCGACAACCGGGCCGAGTCGTATGACTCGCGATTCTGGGGGACCGTCGAACGCGAGCAGGTCGTGGGTCGCGCCCTGGTGCGGATCTGGCCACCAGGCCGAATCGGCAGTATCTAGCCCGCTTGCGGGGCGGCCCGGCCGACTGAGGCCATCATCAGCTCCACGTTGTCGCAGTACAGCGCATCGATCTCCATCGTCTGTAGGGCGGCGAGGATGCGCTCGTGCTGGGCATCCCAGCCGAAGCAGAACAGGTCGAAGCGGTGGAACAGGGTGGTGAGCCCGAGCGTCCAATCGGTGTGGTGCATGTTGATTCCGTCGATGCCGGCGGCCCGCAGGCGGGCGGCGTGGCGCTCCGGTCCATCGGCGAGACGTTTGAGGCGGGTGGAGTCGATCAATCGCACGTCAGCAAAGGCGGGGCGCTGCTCGGCGAGCCGTTCCCACCTCGCGTCACACAGCCACAGGTTGCCCGGAGCTTCGGCCCCGGCTGACCTTGCGACGGCCACGGTGGCGTCGTAGGCGGCCGGATCCTTCACGTCGAGCGAGAGGGGAACGTTCGGACCGCAGACGTCGTAGAGCTCCGCCAGGGTCGGGATATGGGCCGGAAGTTGCGCCCGTGGAACGTCGCCGATGGGCCTCTTCCGAAACGCCGTTTTGACGATGCCGTCATGATCGAGAACGGGTTCACCGTCAGCAGTGATCCACACGTCACTTTCGAGTCCGGTGGCCCCGAGGCGGAGGGCGAGCCGGAAAGCTTCCAGCGTGTTCTCGGGTGCGTGGGCACGGGCGCCTCGATGGGCAAAGGCGATCGGCGGACTGATTCGGGGAGCCACAGGACTCCACCGTACCGAGCGGCTGTGTATGGCATGGGCCGGGCGACTCAACCATGGGGAACGAACGGCCCTTCTCGCTTCAGGGAGCCCCAGATGGCCCCGATGTTCTGATCGTCAGTCGGCGAGTGTCACTACGTGAGCCGCAGTTCCGCAACAACAGTGCGAGGTGCAACAGATGACGAAAATTCGAGCACGTTGTCCTCGCTGCGGCGATGTGGAATTCGGGGTGGCGAGCATTGTCGTCCTCGCCGACGGTGGATCCACGTCTGCCTACCGCTTTGCCTGCCCCTCGTGCGGCGACCAGGTGTCCCGCAGCGCCGTCCCCGATGTCCTCGCCCTGTTGCTCAGCGCCGGTGTCCGGGTCGAAGAACCACCGCCCGAAGCCGTCCCCGGCATTACCGAGGTCGACGTGAAGAGTTTCCGTGAACTCCTCGACTCGGACTTCGTCTGGGACCGACTGCAGTCCGCCATGAGAGGCGATCACTAGCCAGTAGCCAACCAGCTCAGCCGGCGGCGCCGGTATGATGTGGGCCGTGTTGAACCTCGGAGGTGGCGAGCTCCTCGTGATCGCGCTGATCGCCCTGCTCGTGCTCGGTCCGGCTCGCCTGCCGGGCGCTGGTCGCCAGATCGGTAAGGCGCTCGCCGAGTTCCGCCGAATGTCCTCCGGCGTCCAAGACGACCTGCGTGAAGCCATGGACGTTGACGGAATGCGCGAAGCCGTCACCCAGATGCGTGAGGTACTCGACGTTCCGCGGGCCATGCGTAACGAAGTGGTCTCGGCCATGGCGGCGTTCGGGCCCCATCAGGTCACCTCTTCAGCGGCGCCACCACCGAAGCTTCACGCAGCATTGTCAGTCGTCGGTGACCCCGCCATCCCCTCGCCTGACGGTCTGTTCGCCGATGACCTTCCCAGCGGTCTTGTGGGCGTGGCCGTGCCCTCACCGATGTTCGGTTCCGACTGATGACCACGGCCAACGGGCGTAGTGCCGTGGACGACCGGATGACCCTGATTGGTCATCTCACCGAGCTTCGAACGCGGATCTTTCGCGCCGCCCTGGCCATTGTGGTCGTCTCGATCGTGGCGTTCACGCAGTACGGACGGGTTCAGCTCTGGCTGCTGCACTACTACCGCGATGCGGTGAACGTCGACACCAAGAAGTTCGTCACGCTCGGTCCGCTTGACGGGTTCGGTATCCGCCTCACCCTCTCGTCGTATATCGGCCTATTCGGGGCATCACCGGTCTGGATCTGGCAGGGCTGGCGGTTCATCTCGCCCGGCCTGAAGTCCACCGAGAAGAAATACGCCATTCCGTTCCTGGTGTCGAGCGTTGTGCTGTTCTTGTCCGGTGCAGCCGTGGCGCTGATCACCCTGCCGCCCGGCCTGGCGTTTCTGGTCGAGGTTGCCGGTCCTGGGCAGGACCCACTGTTCACCCAGGACAAGTTCGTCAATCTCGTGACCCTGGTGGTACTGGCCTTCGGATTTGCCTTCTTATTCCCCGTCGTCCTGGTCTTTCTCCAGCTCGTTGGGGCGGTGACACCTGGACGTCTCCTTCGGGCCTGGCGCTATGCGATCGTGATCATTTTCGTGATTGCTGCGGTGATCACGCCCAGCCAGGACCCCTTCACCCTCTTCGGCATGGCCGGTCCGATGGTGATCTTCTACTTCGGGGCGATCGGCGTCGGGAAACTCCTGAAGAAATGAACGAGGGTCGCGGCGAACAGCCGACCGGCC
>JANLQX010000431.1:0-23214 GCA_031368095.1 Actinomycetes bacterium
CCCGGTTCGACGAAGTCGAACAACGGGCGAGTACCGCAAGGTGGGAGGGCACCCCGGTGACAGGCCCCCGCAACGGGCAGCAGACAGTGCCAGGGAACGGCAACGCGGAAAAACGCCCAGAAACAAGCGAGGGCCCACCGGCATGCGCCGGTAACCTTGGCGCCCCATGGCTCGCCAGATTCCCGACAAACCAACGCTCGACGGCATCGAGGCGCGTGTCGGCGCAGTTTGGGAGGCCGACCACGTGTACCGGTTCGATAGAACGGCCACGCGCGACCAGGTGTATTCGATCGACACGCCGCCGCCAACGGTGAGCGGCTCCCTGCATATCGGTCACGTCTTCAGCTACACCCACACCGACACCATTGCCCGGTACCAGCGCATGCAGGGTAAGAAGGTTTTCTATCCCATGGGATGGGACGACAACGGCCTGCCCACCGAACGTCGCGTGCAGAACTACTACGGCGTCACGTGCGATCCGTCGGTTCCCTACGACCCGTCGTTCACGCCGCCGTTTGCCGGCGATGTGCCGAAGGATTTTCGTGATCGTCCGGCGATCAGCCGTAAGAACTTCATCGAGCTGTGCCACACCCTTACTACCGAAGACGAGAAAGTGTTCGAAGCCCTCTGGCGTCGCCTTGGACTCTCGGTCGACTGGTCGCTGATGTACACGACCATCGGCCGGGGCTCGCAGCGGATTAGTCAGCGCGCATTCCTTCGCAACCTCGAGGCGGGCGTGGCCTATCCGACCGAGGCACCGACCCTGTGGGACGTCGACTTCCGTTCGGCCGTCGCCCAGGCCGAGCTCGTCGACAAAGAAATGCCCGGCGCTTATCACGCCATTGCTTTCCATCGCACCGATGGCAACGGCGATGTCGTCATCGAGACCACGCGTCCCGAGCTCATCGCCGCCTGCGTTGCGCTCGTGGCGCATCCGGACGACCCCAAGTACCAGTCGCTGTTCGGTACGGCGGTGCGCACGCCCCTCTACGGCGTCGAGGTGCCGATCCTGGCCCACGAGTTGGCCGATCCGGAAAAGGGTTCGGGAATCGCCATGATCTGCACGTTCGGTGACCTGACCGACGTGATCTGGTGGCGCGAGCTCAAACTTCCGACGCGCGCCATCATCGGCCGAGACGGCTGCATCTTGGCCACCCCGCCCGAGGCGGTCGACGCCGATGGCGCGTACGCAGCGATTGTTGGGAAGTCGTCGAAGCAGGCCCAGAAGATCGTCGTGACCCAGCTACAGGAGAGCGGTGAGTTGCTCGGCGAACCGCGGTCCATCACCCATCCGGTGAAGTTCTTCGAAAAGGGCGATCGCCCCTTGGAGATCGTCACCAGTCGTCAGTGGTTCATCCGCACCGTCGACAATCGAGACACGCTCCTCGCCCGGGGCACGGAGATGACCTGGCACCCGAGCTATATGAAATCGCGCTTCGATGACTGGGTGAAGGGGCTCAATGGCGACTGGTGCATTTCGCGTCAGCGCTTCTTTGGCGTTCCCTTTCCGCTCTGGTACGCAGTCGATGCCAACGGCGAGACGAACTACGCAGTGGTCCTGTTGCCCGATAGTGATTCGTTGCCCATCGATCCACAGTCCGATGTGCCCGCCGGTTACACCGAGGCCCAGCGTGGCCAACCGGGTGGCTTCATCGGCGACCCCGACGTGATGGACACATGGGCCACATCGTCGCTCACGCCCCAGATCGTCGGCCGCTGGGGCGACAACGACGACCTGTGGGCGCGCATGTATCCGATGGATCTTCGTCCGCAGGGTCACGACATCATTCGCACATGGCTGTTCTCCACGGTTGTCCGGGCGAACGCCGAGTTCGGCGTTACTCCGTGGCGCAATGCCGCCATGTCGGGCTGGATCCTTGATCCCGACCGCAAGAAGATGTCGAAGAGTGTGGGGAACGTGGTCGTGCCCACGGATCTGCTCGATGAACACGGCTCCGATGCGGTGCGCTACTGGGCCGCGTCGGCCCGTCCCGGTGTCGACACCGCGCTGGATCCTGGACAGATGAAGATCGGCCGCAAGCTGGCCGTCAAGCTACTCAACGCGTCACGCTTCGCCCTCGGCATTGGCGACAAAGACATCAGCGCGCAGATGATCAGCGCGCCTATCGATCAAGCGCTGGTTGGACGACTTGCAACCGTCGTTACCGAAGCAACCGCGGCATTCGAGGCCTACGACTACGCCCGCGCGCTAGAGCGCACCGAGTCGTTCTTCTGGTCGTTCTGTGACGACTACCTCGAACTCGTCAAGGGTCGTGCCTACGGCAACGAAAAGTATTCGGCCGATGAGACCGCGTCGGCCCAGGCCACGCTGCAGCTTGCATTGAACACGATGCTTCGACTCTTCGCTCCGTTTCTATCCTTCGTGACCGACGAGGTCTGGTCGTGGTGGCGCGACGGCTCCGTGCATACGCAGCCATGGCCGACCGCCGCCGAACTGAGTGCCGGCAACGGTGCCGACGACCTGGTGTTGGTGGTGGCTTCCGAAACACTCGGCGCGGTGCGCAAAGCCAAGACCGAAGCCAAGGTCTCCATCAAGGCGGCCGTGGCATTCGTCGTGGTGCACGAGACGACGGAACGGGCCGCCGCGCTTCGTCGCGCCGCCGTCGATGTCGCCGATGCCGGCATGATCAGCACACTTACGATCAACGAGGCGAACCCACCCGAGACCATTACCGTCGACGTCACCCTGGCCGAGATCGCCAGCTGACAGCTACTCAGTGTGGGGCACGCCCATCGACTCGGCCATGGCCGCGACAGCGGCGTTGAGCTCATCGTGGCGGGGCATCTTCGCCGCTGAACTCAGCCAGAGCGGCTTCGTGTCGCGCCGGTGCACGGCGACGACGTGGAAGCTGCGAATCGGGATGAGCCCGATGCCGGTGATGTCGGTGACCGGCACCACTGTCGAGCCCTGCGTCACCGTGCCAGCTTTACCGTCCAAGACCGTGAGCGCGCGTACCTTCGATCGCGACGACTGGATGAGAGCAGCAACGCCGAGAACCACAAGCAATACGCCAACGCCGACGATTACGGCCCGGACGACGTTCGACATGAACAATCCAGCGACGGCACCGACCACGCCAACGATGAGCATGTTGAGTCCGATCTTCTGATCGCCCCCCGGCGCCATACGGGTCTCATATCCCATCGAAGTAGGGGTGATCGTGAAAAGACGACTGTCGTAGCTGGCAGGCATGAGCGACGAGTTTTCCACCTAGTTCGCTACGTCCGAGGGACCACTCTCGCCGCCCTCCTACAATTGGACTCATGACCGAGCTGACTATCGCCAACGGATCTGATCGACGCCAGCCGGACTCCTATCTCGTCTCCCCCGACGAACTCAGCGCCTTCCGTCGAGACGGATACGTCCATCTTCGCGGTGTGCTCAGCGAGACCGAGGTCGACGAGATCGAGGCGGTCTACAACGCCTTCCTTCGCCGAGAGATCGCCGTCGAAGGCAAGGACTTCAACGACATGACCACCGGGGAGCACGGCACTGATCCATCGGGATACGCCATCGTCAACGTGATGCTCCCCCGCCGCTACTACCCCGCGTGGCAGGGCAACGTGTTCGAGCGTCGAGCCCGATCGATCGCTGAGCAACTTTGTGGCGAAGGCATGGCGATCGATTTTGATCAGCTCCTGGCGAAGCATCCGGAACGTCCCGATGCCGTCTTTGGTTGGCATCAGGATCAGGCGTACTGGATCGACACCGACGACCGTCGCACCGCCACGTGTTGGCTGGCCGTCGAGGACTCCACGGTCGAAAACGGGTGCATGCAGTTCCTACCCGGCAGTCACCTCGAACCGGTCCGCCCGCACCGTCCGCTCCACGAAGACCGAACGAAGAGTCACACGCTCGTCACCGATCTCCGTGATGGCGAGACCACCCGTCCGGTGCCGATCAACCGAGGCGACATCACCGTCCACAACGAGGGCGTGCTCCACGGATCGGGTGGCAACACCACCTCGGATTCGTGGCGTCGCGCCTACATCGTGGCGTTGCGCTCCGTCGACGCCGTCCGCCAGGAGCGAGCCCTCGGCTTCACCCACTCCCACAACGACGGCACCACGGTGCTCGACGAGGTCACCGGCCTCACCGTCTGACGCCGTGTCAGAGGCGTAGCAGTCGACGTGCGTTGTCGTGAAGAAGCTCGACTCGGCCAGACGTCTCCGAAGCATCGCCGCCGGTGTCCCATCCGCCGAAGTTCGTCCCCATGACGAGACGTTCCTCGCCGACGACCTCAGCGAGGAGACGAACCGCTCGCTGATCGGCCACGTGCACGTCGAACCACAGGCGTTGAAGCATCTGGTGATAGGCACCCGGCTCACGCAACCAGTCGGGCGACCACGCCCGGAGACGCGTCGCCGCTTCCCACCGGCCGTAGAGATACGGGACCGCGCCACCACCGTGGCTCAGGCACACATCGAGCTGCGGATGCCGGTGGAGCACGCCGCCGAATACCAACTGGGCAACGGCGACGGACTCTTCGTAGGCAAACTCGAGGATGAGATCAAGGTCGAACCTTCGAAGACGCGCGTCACGCAACGGTCCGTCGATTCCGGACGGGGCCGGGTGCACAAACACCGGAACGTCAAGCTCGACGAATGTCGACCACAGCGCGTCGAAAGCCGCGTCGTCGAGCGTTCGCGGCCCTGGATCGGTGCCGATGTAACCACCGACGAAGCCCAGCTCCTCAACACTTCGTCGGAGCTCGTCGCACGCTGCTTCGATGTCCTGCGCCGGGAGTTGGGCGAGGCCGACGAATCGATCGGGATGAGTGGCGACAAGAGCTGCCAGCGAGTCGTTATGTCTACGGCAGTAGTCGACGGCGAGGGCACAATCGATGTGATGGAAGTAGGTGAGCGGGTTCGGCGAGAGCGCCTGCACGGCGATGCCGCGGGCGTCCATCCGTTCGATCCGAAGGTTCGCATCCATGAACAGCGAACCCCGGTACCGCACGCCACAAAGCGTGTACGCACCAACGTGGAACTCCTGCGCGCCACCCGCGTCGTCGAGTCGGGGACCGTGCGGACCGGCGGTGCCGAACGTGTTCTCCAACACCACATGGGCATGGACATCAATGGGGCCCGGCCGCAGAATGTGCACGGCGTTCACGGCTTGGCGCCGAATACCTGAAGGCCGGGTGATCCCACCGTCGCGCGGAGTCGCTGCAGTTCCTCCGAACCTTCCCAGAGACTGCGAAGCGCTTGGCCTTCCGCCGACCGCAGAATCGACTGGATAGCCATGTCGTGGCGGATGTACTCGGCGACCACAAGCGCCATTGCCGGGTCGTCGCACCACATCCCCCACGTCTCCTCGCCAACGGCACCTGCGGTCAACACATTGGAGCGGTCGGCAACGAAGCCGAACAAGCGACACCCGAGGCGTTCTTCAACGACATCAGGAGCCGAGAAACGATGCTCGAATACGGTGCCAATCCCATCGAGCGCGCGGCCGTCGCCGAACACGATGGTGGTGACCTCGACCCCGCGGGCCGACGCACGCCGCAAGTCGTCGACGACGGCGGCGACCTCGGGCGGCCAGATCGAAACCAGGAGATCTGACACGGCGCTCTCGATCACGTCCTTGGCCCGGTCAAGCACGTTGCGTCGGCCACGGATCTGTTGCGTCAGATGGGTCTCGCGCGGCGCACTCACGTTTGGCAGCGACGTCGCGAGAGCACCGATCGCATCATCGACCTCGCGACGAACACGGGCGAGAAGGCTCTCGACGGGTAGGGGTAGGTATGCCGTGCCGGAGTCAGGCACGTTGACCTCGAACGCACTGCCACGAGCCACCAATTTGGCGACGGTTTCGTAGACGGTGCTGCGCGGCACGCCAGACTGCTTGGCGAGTTCGTATCCGTTCAGCGGCGCGCCGGCGGCGAGCATGGCGAGATAGACCTTGGCTTCGTAGCCGGACATACCTATGCGTCGGAGTTGTTCGACGACGTCTTCGGCGGGCATCGGGGTGACTCTACCGATCCGGCGATTGTTCGTCGGACCGCGACGCGGCCCCGCTGGGCGGATTGAACACCACGGGATACGACGAGAACACCGTCCGAACGGTGGACGTATCAAGAACCGCGGGTCGAGTCGGGTCTCGTTCGAGACCGCGGACAAAGAGCATCGAAGCCATCGTCGTGATCGCTCCGAACACATGCGTCGTCGGATCCACGCGACCGTCACCGTCGAGTTCAGGGGCCACGCCGCCGGCCAGCTCCATCCCGAGACAGGCATGGATACCGTGTCCGAAGGTGAGTCCCCAAGGTGCGGCGTCGGCCGGAACCAACCGGTCGGGACGGAACTCGTCGGCATCGGGACCCCAGACGGTGGGATCGCGATTGGCGGCGACCATGTCGACGATCACCCGTCGGCCGGGCCTTATTTGCGTACCTCCGATCATTGTCGGTTGGTCCGTTCCGAGGCGATGGGTTTGCGGCGACGCAGGATGCAGCCGCAGTGTCTCGTGCACGAATCGTTGAAGCCGCAACGGGTCCGAGATGACCGCACGTCGATCGTTCGGGTGGGCATCGAACCACTGGAAGAGTCGATGCACCGCATGCACGAACGCGTTCGCGGTCGAATGCGACCCCACCCACGGAAAGTACGCGGTCTCACGAATAACAACATCGAGCGGCAGACCCAAAGTGTCCTGGTTGCGCAGGAGTGTGGTCAGTACGTCTCTCGGAAGGCTGTCCTCAGAACATTCCCCGGTCGCATGGGCGCTGATGAGGGCGACGCGTCGGCGAAGCGCTGGTTGCACAAAGAGCGCGTCGACCTGGGCGAGTGCATCGAGCCCGTCGGCCCGCAGCCCGTCGTGATCGATCGTGGCGTGGAAGACCGTCGCCGACTGAGCAAGCCGATTCATAAGCGCGAATACGATCTCGAAATCATCGTCGACGATGTCAAGTCCGGCGATCGTGCAGGCCAGTTTCATCATCGTTCGCCGCGCCAGCGTCAGGAGATCAGCGTGACCCGACGCGATATCGGCGGCGACGGCTTCAGCGATGAGTGACGGGATGACCTCGGCGTCGAACCAGCGGAAGGTGTCACGCCGAAAGAGTCGGTTCTCCACGCGCCGTCGATCCCGGTGGGCCACGCCGTGGAGGTTCACGATGACGTCACGCATCAACAGTCCCGCCTCGTCGTAAAGCCCTTGGCGAAGCGTCTTGGCCCGGAAGACCTCGCGAGCTCCCAACCAGGTGCTGACGCGGACCGGTTCGTCAGTCGGGCGTGGATCGGCTGGTGTGAGTGAACCGGACACGGGACAGTCCTCGGCGTGCGGGGAGCGGGTTGGTTGGGTAGCGGATTTCGGGATAGTGCCGAGCCGGCGGAGTTCGATTCGAATGAGTTGGACCGGCCCGTCGTTAGATGTAACACTACGTGTCTTGAGGCGCCTTGTGCAGGGCGCCACCAGACCAGGGGAATCCATGAAATCTCGCCGTATCGTGTCGGCTCTGATCATTGCGGTGGGCCTCATCGCCAGCGCATGCAGTAGCAACGCCAAATCCACCGACGCCACCACCGAGGCCGCGGCCACCGAAGCCATAGCCACCGAGGCGGCGGCAACCGAGACCGCGGCGGCGACTGAGGCGGCCGCCACCGAAGCCGTCGCCACTGAGGCTGTCGCGGCCGAAACCACCGCCGCTGTCGCCGCGGCCGGCGACCCTGCGGCACGCGTCGCAGCGTTCTCGAAGGCGCTGACGAAGCTGCCGTTCAACGAGGCCATTGCCTCCATCCCAGCCGGGAAGAAGGTGTACTACGTGCAGTGCAGCGTGCCCGTCTGCGAGGAGATCCGGGGCGGCATCGAGGCCGCCGCCAAGAAGCTCGGCTGGACGTTGGAGACCACGGCCCACAAGGACACCCCGGAGACGGTTGCTGCGGCATTCGACGCGGCGATCGCCGCCAAGCCCGACGTGGTGCTGACCAGTGGGAACCCACGTGAGTGGTTCGCTCCGCAGCTCAAGACCCTCGAAGACGCCAAGATCCCGGTCATTGCCTGGTCGCTGCCGGAGCCGTACGAGCCCGGTACTGGAGTCGCCGCCAACCTGCTGTCGGGCGACGATTACTACTTCTACGGTGTGCTGATGGCGGACTATGCCGCCACCAAATCAGCGAAGAAGAACATCTTGTTCGTCGGCCTTCCGGTGTTCCCCGTGCTCTCCGGTGTGCAGAAGGGATTTACCGAAGAAATCGCCAAGGTGTGCGCAGACTGCAAGGTCGACACGATGGAAGTGGCGATCACCGACCTCGGCACCAACCTGCCCGGCCAGATCGTTTCAAAGCTTCAGGCCAACAAAGACCTCGACTTCGTCGTCTACGCCTTTGGCGGCATGCTCTTCGGCGTGCCGGATGCCATCGAGGCGGCTGGCCTGCTACCCCAGGCACAGGCCATCTCCCAAGCCGGCGGCCCCATGAACTTCGCCTTCATCGAGGGTGGCAAACATCAGGTCGCCGAAGTTGGCCTGGCCTCCGAGCTCCTCGGATGGCGGGCCATCGACGTCGCTGCTCGCGTGTTCTCCGGTAGCGGTCCGGGTCGCTCGACCCCGCCGGCGGAAGCGGTCATTGACGGACACCCCGACATCTTGGTGAACGGTCTGCCGCTCCAAATTCTGGAGAAGGGCAGCCTTGCCGATCCCTCGAAGCTGTGGCCGGGCGTCGACGGGTACCAGGATCAGTTCGCCAAGCTCTGGGGCAAGTAAGCGCCAGCCGTAGTCAGGACAACAGACATCTTCGACGTTCGGCTGCCGTGAACGTCGACACCATTTCCCCTGAAGGGCCAGCTGGCCCGTCCACTTCGGTGGGCGGGCCAGCAGCTCTCCTGACCATCAAACGACTGTCCAAGACCTATCCCGGACAGGTTGCCCTCCGCGACGCGAGCTTGACCCTGCGGCCCAGCGAAGTGCATGCCATCGTCGGACAGAACGGATCGGGCAAGTCCACCCTCATCAAACTTCTTGGCGGCTATGTAAAAGCCGATCACGGCGCTCAGGTACTGGTCGATGATCGGCCGGTCGATCTGTGGTCGCTGCCGGCCGATCTCCGCCGCCGCATCCGCATCGTCCATCAAGACCTCGGACTGGTGCCCACGCTGTCAGCGGTGGAGAACCTCGGCCTCGGGCGGGGCTGGACGACCGGCGCGTTCGGGCGAATCGCCTGGAGCGCAGAGGTGGAGCGTGCGCAACGCGAACTTCTCCGTTTCGGTCTCGCCCCCGATGTGCGCCGGCCGGTTGCGCTTCTCACCGCCGCCGAACGTGCTGCCGTCGCGATCGTACGCGCGCTTAGAGATTGGGAGCCGGGTGAACGAGGCATCCTGGTACTCGACGAACCGACTGCGTCGCTCAACCGCAATGAAGTCGATGCGCTGTTCCGTGAGGTACGACGGGTCACCGTCGAAGGCGCCGGCGTGGTCTTCGTCAGCCATATCCTCGATGAGGTGCTCGGACTGGCCGATCGAGTGACGGTTCTTCGTGATGGTGAGGTCGTTGCCGCCGGGGTTCCCTCGACAGAGCTGACGCAGGCGAAGTTGGTCGAACTCATCGTGGGCCGTTCAGTAACGCAGCTCTACAGTCGATCGTCCACCGCCCGGACGCTCGTTCCGGTGCTGGAGGTCGTCGGCCTATCGGGCGTCACGGTGCGCAATGTGAGCATGACCGTCCACGACGGCGAAGTCGTCGGTGTTGCCGGACTCGTCGGCTCAGGACGCGATGAGATCGCGGCGTGCGTCTTCGGTGCCTCGCCGCGTTTCGCCGGTCGAGTTCTCGTCAACAAGACGAAGGTCTTCGCCGCACCACGGGAGGCCATCAACGCCGGCATGGCCCTGGTGCCCGCTGACCGCAAGAACCTCGGCCTCGTGCCCGATGACCGCCTCGTCGAACACGTACCGCTCCCCCGCTACGGACCACTGCAGCGCGGCGGACGACTTCGCCATCGCACCGTCCGCAACGAGGTCACGGATTGGGTCACGCGTCTCGACGTGCAGCCACGGATCATCGGACGGCGGATGGAGAAGTTCTCCGGCGGCAACCAACAAAAGGCCGTATTGGCCCGGTGGCTTCGCATGGAGCCCAAAGTGCTGCTCCTCGACGAACCAACCCAGGGGGTTGACGTCGGCGCCAAAGCGGGGATCTATCGCACCATCAGCGAAGCGGCTGAAAACGGGACGGCGGTGTTGGTCACCTCAAGTGACGCCGAAGAGCTCGTGCATATCTGCGACCGGGTGTTCGTCCTTCGCGGCGGTATGGTCGCCGCCGAGCTCACCGGCGCGACACTGACCGAGGATCGCGTTGTTGGCGAGATGCTCGGCTCGGAGTCATCACGCAAGACCATGAAGGTGCGCCAGCGACCAGCGGGACCGAAGGTCATTCGGACCGACGACGACATCGACGTACGGCCCGCGGCGCCGTTGAGCGTTCGACCGGCCCCAGCCGAGCCGCCGGCACCGGAGCATGGCGGTCGACTCGCACAGTGGACCCGCAACGCTCTGGCACGCTGGAGACGACGATGACCAACGACACCGACAACCACGCTGACCGCGCTGACCGCGTTGACGGCGCGGTACCAACGTCTCTAGGTGAGCGGCGGGCGCCGAAGTTCGTTCGCGAGGCACGCACCTTCGCACTGGCGAAACGAGTGGAGTCGGCTTCGCGTCGTGATCCGTCCAAGCGCTCGGTCCAATTCGACGCAAGAACCGGCGACGTCGTCGCCAAGCCGGCGATGAAGAAGCACTGGCTCACCCGTCGCCCAACGATGGTGATGCAACACACCGAACCGACTGAGCGCGTCGACAGTCGATTCGAGACGAAACGGTCACCGTTCCGCTGGCACAAGCTGCACCCCCGAAACATCGGTGTGGTCTACCTCTATGCGCTTTCGTGGGCGGTGTTCATGCTGTGGATCCCCGACACCTGGACCACCTGGCTAACGCATCGCTCCGTGCTGAATCAGCAGGCGATCCTCACCGTCGTGGCGCTCGGTCTGCTCATCCCGCTTTCGGCCGGAGTATTCGATCTCTCGATCGCCGCGTCGGTGTCGACCTCGGCCATCGTGGTGAGTTGGGCGCTCGTGTATCAGGGCTGGCCGATCGCCGTCGGTATTGCGCTGGCCCTCGGGTCGGGGTTGGTGATCGGTCTCGTCAACGGATTTCTCGTCGTAAAGGTAAAAATCGATTCGTTCATCGCCACGCTTGGGACCAGTTCGATCTTCACCGCGTTCGCCGTCTGGCTGTCCAAGAACAAGTCGATCCTCGGGTTCAGTGATTCGTTCAAATCGCTGTCGCGCCAACTCGGCGCAGGCGTGAACAAGACCGTGCTCTATGCCCTGATCCTGGCGGTGATCGGATGGTTCGTTCTTGAGCACACCGCCCTCGGCCGATACCTGTTCGCGACCGGTGGTGGACGAGAGGCGGCGCGCCTCGCCGGGGTGCAGGTCGATCGCTACACGTGGGGTGCACTCGTCGTCTCGGCGGTGGCGTCGGCCTTTGCCGGCGTGCTCCTGGCGTCGCAGTTCGGGTCGACCCAGGCCCAGTCCGGCTCGCCGTATCTCCTCCCGGCGTTTGCCGCGGCATTCCTTGGAGCCACACAGTTCAAACGTCGCTTCAACGTGTGGGGAACGGTGCTTGCGGTGTTCGTGCTGCAAAGTGGCGTCAAGGGTCTGCAGCTCGCCGGCGTTGCGCAGACCTGGGTGGAGAGCCTCTTCTTCGGTGTTGCGCTGATCGTTGCCGTGGGATTCTCGTCGTATCGCAAAAAGGTCCACGGTGGCGAGCGACGTTGGTGGCGACGAGAGGAGAGCGGGCCGGATCAGTTCCTCGGCAAGTTCCTCGGCTGGGGACGGCCAAGAACGGAGCAGTCGAAGGACAACGCCGAGCAGTGGTGGTTCGATCCGCAAGACAAAGAAGGGAACCATCTCAAGCCATGAATGGGAGCGAAAAATCATGAGTCTTGTTGGCGCGCGCGTCCTCCGAAAAGAAGATCCGAAACTCTTGGCCGGTCGCGGCACCTTCGTCGACGACCTCTCTCCGGCGGGCTGCGCGTTCGCCACGTTCGTCGCGTCGCCTCATCCCCATGCGCGCATACTTTCTATCGACGTGCGCGCCGCTCTGGCGATGCCCGGTGTCCTTGGCGTGTGGACGGCAGCGGACTTCGCCGACTATCCCGACGTGCCCGGTGGTCTGCCCGAGTTCGAGCGGCCGGTGCTGGCGATCGACGTGGTCCGCTTTCCCGGTGAGCCCGTCGCCATCGTCGTCGCCGAGGACCGCTACCTGGCCGCCGACGCAGCCGCCGCGGTGCTGGTGGAATACGAGACCCTGCCCTTCGCGTCGTCGATCACGGCGGCGACTGCTCCCGGTGCGCCTCTCCTGTTCCCGCACCACCGCTCCAACACCGTCACGTCGGTGCCCATGCTCGACGATGCGGAACGGGAGCTGGCCCGGTGCCACGGTCGTGCGCGCCTGCGTCTCGTCAACCAGCGGTGCGCCGCGGTGCCGATCGAGCCGATGGCCGTCATGGCCGATTGGACGCCGAGCGGGCTCACGGTGTGGGCCACGTTCCAGGCGCCCCATCACCTTCGTAACTATCTCGCCGCCTGGCTCGATGTGCCGCAGAACCTGTGCCGGGTGATTGCGCCCGACGTGGGCGGTGGCTTCGGCGCCAAGATCGTCTGGTATCCAGAGCTATTCCTGGCGCCGTTGCTGTCGAAGTGGACGCGTCGACCGGTGAAGTTCGCCCAGTCACGCAGCGAAGCGATGTTGCAGATGACCCATGGTCGAGCGCAGGAGCACGACGTCGAAGTCGGCTACACGAAGGAAGGCAGGATCGAGGCGCTTCGGCTCATCGTGTCGCAAGACCTCGGCGCCTATCCCGATCCGACCGGACTCGGCCTGGCCGTGTTGACCACGTGGATGGCGGCGGGGTGCTACAAGATCCCCAAGGTCGTGACCGGCTTCCGCACCATCGTCACCAACACCACGCCGATCGCCGCGTATCGCGGTGCCGGTCGTCCAGAGGCGGCCTACACGGTGGAGCGGATCATCGACGTGGTCGCCCGGCGCACCGGCATCGACCCCGTCGAGATTCGGCGGCGAAACTTCATCCAGCCCAAGTCGTTTCCGTACAAGACCCACAACGATGCCGTGGTCTACGACTCCGGCGACTTCCCCGCTGCGCTCGACGAATGTGTGCGGTTGCTCGACCTCGATGCCGTACGTGCTCGCCAGGTGGCATCACGTAACGATCCGTCGGCACCGCTCATCGGCATCGGCCTGTCAGCCTGGCTGGAGATCGCCGGTTTCGGCCCGAACGGCTCCCTGGAAGGCTTCGGTCACCTTGCGTCGTGGGAGTCGACGCAGATTCGCATCCAGCCCGACGGCTCGGCTCTCGTGTTCGTCGGCTCCAGCCCGCACGGACAGGGTCACGAGACGACATTCGCCCAGATCGCGTCCGACGAACTCGGCGTGCCGTTCGATCGCATCACCGTGGTGCATGGCGATACCGAGTCCGTGTTGCAGGGTGTCGGCACCATGGGCAGTCGTGGCGTTCCCACTGCCGGTTCAGCGGTGAAGGTCGCGTCGCAACGTGTACTTACGAAAGCAAAACGGATTGCTGCGCACCTTCTCGAAGCAGCCGAGGAGGATCTTGAAGTCGAGTCCAACTCCTTCCGGGTGAAGGGCTCGCCCGGCAAGTCAGTGAGTTGGGGCGACGTGGCATGGGCCAGCTTCCAGCCGCTGCGCCTTCCCCCCGAACTCCTTGCCGGTTCCCTGGAAGAGCGGCTCTTCCAGGAGTCACCCAACTTCTCGTATCCGTCGGGGGTCTACGGCTGCGTCGTCGCCGTTGACCCGCGCACCGGAAAGGTTCGTATCGAGTCGATGGTGTTGGTCGACGACTGCGGCACTGTCATCAATCCGCTCCTTGCCGAAGGACAGGTCCACGGTGGCGTGGCCCAGGGCATTGCTCAGGCGCTGTTCGAAGAAGTCGTGTACGACCGCGAGACCGGTCAACCACTCACCAGCACGCTGGTCGACTACCTCATTCCATCGGCACCCGACCTGCCGTCATACATCGCCGGACGCATCACCACGCTCTGTCCCAACAACCCGCTCGGCGCCAAGGGCATCGGCGAATCGGGCGCGGTCGGTGCACCGGCTGCCGTCGTGAACGCGGTGATCGACGCGCTCAGCCCATTCGGCGTCGAGCATCTCGATATGCCGCTTCTTCCAGAGAAGGTGTGGGCGGCAATGCAGCCGGGCGCGAACACTCCGGATTCATTCACGACGCAGGGACAGCCATGATCATCAGTGAGCATCCAACGACCGTGGTGAACGTCGAGGTCAATCGACGCGCCGTTCGGGCCGAGGTCGAAGACCGAACGCTGTTGGTGCATTTGCTGCGTGAGCACCTGCGCCTCACCGGAACGCATGTGGGTTGCGACACGTCGAACTGCGGCGCGTGCACCGTGTTGCTCGACGGCGATGCGGTGAAGAGCTGCACGGTGCTGGCGGTCCAGACGCAGGGCCGGTCGGTCAGCACGATCGAAGGGGTCGACGGACCGTTCGATGGACGCAGCGCCGTGCAGGAAGGGTTTCGTCAATGCCACGGGTTGCAGTGCGGCTACTGCACGCCCGGCATGGTGATGGCTTCCACCGCTCTGTTGGCTGAGAACCCTGATCCGACCGAGCACGAGATCCGTGATGCCCTCGAAGGCAACATCTGCCGCTGCACCGGTTACCAGATGATCGTTGAATCCGTTCGTTGGGCGGCGGAGAACGGCACCCCCGCAGCAGACGTGGTGCCGTCGTGATCCCCGCCCCGTTTCGCTACATCGCCGTCACCGGGGTCGACGAAACCATCAGCGCGCTTACCGAACACGGTGACGAAGCGAAGATCATTGCCGGTGGCCAGTCACTGCTGCCCCTGATGAGGCTGCGCCTCGCCACCCCGACGGTGCTCCTTGACCTGGCCGGGCTCGGGTTGCGAACCATCCGAACCGAATCAGTCGACACTGGGACCGAGTTGGTCATCGATGCAATGACCTCGTACCGCAACGTTGCTGCGTCACCCATCGTGGCGGACCATGCGCCACTACTGGCCCGTGCCGCGTCACTCGTCGGCGACCCGCAGGTCCGCAACCGGGGCACCCTTGGCGGCGGTGTGGCCCACGCCGACCCAGCGAGCGACGTCTCCTGCGCGCTCCTCGTGCTGGATGCTCGTGCCGTTGTCGTCGGACCACATGGCCGACGCGAGATCGCCTTCGATGACCTCTTCATCGGCTTCTGGACCTCGACCATCGCTCCCGACGAGGTCCTCATCGAGATCCGGATACCCAGTGCACGTGGTACCGGGTGGTCGTACCAGAAATTCACGATCCGCTCGCAGGACTGGGCCCTCGTCGGCGCCGCCGCGTGCGGCGGTCGCGTCGCCCTCGCCTCGATGGCCACCCAGGTAATACGCGCACGTAGCACCGAAGCGGCGTTGGCCGCCGGGGCGTCGGTGGCCGACGCCGCCGCCGTCGCCGACGAGGGTTCCGACCCGCCGGCCGATCTCCGTGGCACTGCCACCTACCGCCGCCACCTCGCCCGAGTTCTGGTTGGCGACGCCCTTCGGGAAGCGGCAAGCGGCGACAGATGATCAGCAAAACCGGATTCGGTGCCTGGCAAATCCGGACTCTAAGTCTGGCAGATCCAGACTCAGGGCCCGGCAGATCCGGACTCAATGAGCTCAACATGCCATACTTACGGCATGTCCGGGTACATTGAACGCCACGCCGCTCGGCTCATTGCCGACGCGCTCGGCGACACGCGGGTTGTGGTCGTCAACGGTGCTCGCCAGGTTGGGAAGAGCACGCTCGTCCACCAACTGACGGGTTCGCAGCAGGGCGTGAGCGAGCGGCGCCTTGATCGTCCTCTCGAACTTGCCGCCGCGCGTCTCGACCCCGAGCGATTCGTCGCCCACGATGGGCTCCTCGTCATCGACGAGATCCAACGTGCCCCGGAACTCATTCTTCCGATCAAGGTTCGAGTTGACGACGATCCACGGCCCGGCCAGTTCCTACTCACGGGTTCCGCTCGACTCCTTGGCCTTCGCGCCCTTCCCGACGCATTGGTTGGTCGAAAGGAAACAATCGAACTGTGGCCGTTCTCGCAGTCGGAGTTGGTCGGACAACCCAACCACTTCGTTGACGCCGCGTTCACCGGGGAACCGCCGAGCCACGCCGACAAGGGGACGACTGGTTCCGAGACACGCACGGGGTACATCTCTCGCATGGTCGCCGGAGGCTTTCCCGAGGCCATAGATCGCGAGGACCGTCGCCGCATTCGATTTTTCAGTGCATACATCGAGGACCTTGTCGATCGCGACATCACGCAACTTGGCGAGATCGAGCGGCGGGAACAGCTCAAGAGGCTTCTCGTCGCGGTCGCCGCAAGTGCTGCGCAGCTGTTCGTTACCGACCGCTTTGCGTCCTCGCTCGGGCTCGCCGCGAAGACAGTTGAGCGATACATGTCGTTGTTCGAGGAGGTCTTTCTCGTCAAACGCATTCCCGCGTGGTCGAACTCCGCAACGACTCGTGCGGTTCGAACTCGTAAGGTACTCGTCGTCGATTCTGGACTCGCCACCTGGCTGAACGGTCGGAACCGGGCACGCCTGGAACGCCATGATCCGGTGTTCGGCCAGTTGTTGGAGAACTTTGTTCTCAGCGAGATTGCCCGAGCCATTCCGCTGTCTGAAGCCGAGCCGACGCTCCACCATTATCGGACTCGCGACGGGATCGAAGTGGATGCGGTGCTCGCTCACCTCGACGGTTCGATCGTTGGAATCGAAGTGAAAGCGTCAGACTTGGTCCGCCCCGAAGACCTCACCGGCCTTGCCCATCTCCGCGACAGAGTGGGCGCGGATTTCGTCGGCGGATTTGTGCTCCACACGGGTCCGGCGACCAGGTCCCTCGGTGATCGGCTGTGGGCGGTTCCGATCGATGCACTCTGGACCTGGTGACGGACTCTGGTGTCCTGCGTCAGCGAGTGAAGATCACCGGGTAACTCGACCAGTACGGCCGGCTGGTTGCTGCGTCGATGACCGGCGGGTTCGTCGGGTCGCGACGTGCGCCGCGGTCGATCATGGCCTGCACGGCAATCGTGGCAAGACCGAAGAGGTGGTTGCTGGCGTCATCGCCATCAACGAAAAGCACGCCGGCAGCCAGTTCCTGCCCGATGCAGTGGTGCATGCCGTGCCCGAACGAAAGGCCGAACGGACCCACGTCGGCGCGGCGCACGACACGATGCGGATTGAACGCCGCTGCGTCGTCACCGAATATGGCGGCGTCACGGTTGACGGACATGAGGTCGATCACCACCTTCGATCCCGAGGCGATCACCGACCCGTCCTTGCGGGTGATGTCGGAGCGCGCCCAGCGTTGGGCAACCGGGCTCGACGGCTGAAGTCGCACCGTCTCGTGCACACAACGCTGCACGAACAAACGATCAGCACGCAGACGATTTTCGTCCTCCGGATGAGTATCGATCCAGGTGAACATGCTGTCGAGCGAACGGGTGAACGCCGTGGCGCTCGTGTGGGCACCGGCGAGAAGAAAGAAGGCGATCTCGCGTTGGATGATGTCGGCCGGAAGCGGAACCTGATCGACGTTGCGAAGCAGCACGGTGAGCACATCACGAGGCAGCGATGACTCGTCGGTATCGCCTGCATTCACGGCGTCGATCATCGAGCGGCGGCGATCGATCGAGGGGTCGAGGAACTCCGTCTGGAAGAGGCCCATCGCTTCGGCCACCTCACCGTTGACCACGGCCTTGTCCCTCGTGGAGTGGGCGATGGTGGCGCCCTCGATGAACTTCATCATTTGGGCATAAAGGCGATGTGTCTCTTCGGCCGTCCCGGTCGGACGATCCACTCCGGCATTGAACGCGGCGAGGTTCATCATCAGCTGATGGCTGAGGGTGACGAGCTCGCTCGAACCAGCGACGACGTGCGGGTCGAGGGTTGCGCCGATAATCGGCGGGAATCGTTCGTGCTCATAGTGATCGAGCGTGTCGCGGCGGAAGAGCCGGTTCTCCAATCGTCGACGGCTGCGGTGATCGTCGCCGTGCAAATTAACGAGCACGCCGTTCATGATCTCGCCCTCGTCGTAGAGCGCCTGCACCATGTCTTTATGGCGGTAGATCTCCTTCGCCTCGTCAAGGTCCGTGATGGTGACGATGGTTGGTGTCGACATGTTGACCTCCGGAAGGACGGGAACGACTCAGGTGTGGGTATGGCCGAGGCCGAGGCCACCGTCAACGCTGAGCACGTCGCCGGTAATCCATTCGGCTCGAGCCACGAACTCGATGGCTTCGGCTATTTCATCGGTAGTACCGATCCGGCCGAGTGCATGGGCCGAGGCCATTCCCTGCAAACGGGCCAGAGCAGTGTTGTCGTCACCGAGTCCGGCTCGCTGATTGATCTCGGTGAACACCGCGCCGGGGCGCACGCAGGAGACGCGCACGCCCTGAGGACCAAGCTCGGACGCAAGGACCGCGGTGAGCGTCTCGATCGCACCCTTGGTTGCCGCGTACGGCGCCGCGCCGGGAAAGGCGCGCGAGGTGTACACCGAACTCACGAACACGACGCAGCCTCGTCGAGCGACGAGGTGGGGAAGTCCCGCCTGGACGAGCATCATGCCGGCAACCACATTGGAGTGAAACACCGACAGGAGCTCAGCTTCGTTCCACTCTGACGCAGACGCACGAACCATGTTCCCGGCGTTGTTGACGAGCACATCGAGCCCACCACCGAACGACACGGTCTCTTCGATCATCGCGCGGCGATCGGCGGCCACGGTCACGTCGCCGACCACGCCTCGACATCGCTCGCCGATCGAGTCCACGACGGACCCGACCTTGTCGGCCCGTCGTCCGCTGATCGTGACCTTCGCCCCGAGAGACGCGAAACGCGCCGCCGTCGCCGCACCGATGCCGGACCCGCCGCCGGTAACAAGGATCGACATACTGGCCACGTCACGCACGGACGCCGCCGTCAACCGACTTTGGGCGTGGCAGCGACGAGATCGCGCTTTGTACCACGCCGCCATCGACGATGAGCTCGGTGCCGGTGATGTACGCCGCTCTGTCAGAGAGGAGAAACGACACGGCCGACGCGATGTCGCCGGACGTTCCGAGCCGACCGAGCGGAACCCGTCCGGAGCGGGCTGCACGCGCGTCAGGGTCGGCGTAGATCGGCTCCGACATCCCGGCGTCGATCAAACCGGGAGCCACCGCATTCACCCGAATCCCGTAGGTTCCCCACTCCAGCGCCATCTGCCGGGTAAGTAGCGCCACGGCCGCCTTGGTGGCACCGTAGGCCCCGGAATTGAGACCGGGTGAGACGCCGTTGATCGACGTGATGTTCACCATCGACCCCCCGAGACCTTCGGCCACCATGCGACGGGCGGCGAGGCGGGCCACGGTGAAGGTGCCGGTAAGATTCACATCGACGACACGACGAAACTCGGCATCGCTCACGTCGAGCAACGCACCAAAGCGAACAATGCCTGCGTTGTTGACGACTGCCACCGGAGCGTTGGTAAGCGACGCGATCAGCGCTTCGACCGAGGCGTGGTCAGTCACATCGCAGACAATCGTGCCAGCAGAGCCGTCGACATCGATCCCAATCGTTTCGAATCCGTCAGCGCGCAGACGATCGGCGATTGCCAATCCGAGCCCGCGTCCGGCGCCCGTCACGATGGCGATGGGAGCACTCATGATCGGGCGACTGACTGCGTCAGGGGGACCGCAGTCCACGCCATCGACCGCTCGCCCGGGAGGTCACGCCGAGCTGGAACAGGCGTGAGGTCGATGTCGTCACCGCGACAGATCACGTGGCGAAGGCGGGAGCGATCCTGGAGGACCGAAATGTCCTTCGTCGGGTCACCGTCGACAACAACAAGATCGGCGCGCATACCAACTGCGACGACCCCGGTCTCGTCCTGTTCGCGCGTAGCGATGGCCCCGTTGCGCGTACCGCAGGTAATCGCCTCCAACGGCGTGATGCCCAGTTGTTTGACAAACACTTCCATCTCTCGCGCATGCCACTCCCCGATCGGCGTCACACTGAACCCGGTCTCGGTTCCACACGCAATCGGCACGCCGCGGTCGTAGGCGACGCGCGTCATCTTCGCCGTGGCCTCGATCTCTGAGGCGAACCAGTCAAGGGCCATTGGCCCGGCCCCAGCCTTGGTGCCGAACTCAGCAAGGTTGGCAAGGAACGTCCACGTGGGCACGAGGAGAGATCCGGCGTCAAGCATGGCGTCTACGCACGCTTCGTCGAGGAAGGACCCGTGATAGATCACGTCGATCCCGGCCTGGGCCGAGAGCAGGGTCGACTCCTGGCTGCGGCAATGACCGAGCACCCAGGCGCCCAGTTCGTGGGCGGTCTCGCAGATCACGTCGAGTTCACTGCGCTTCCACACACAGAGCTCGCCCCGACGACTCGGCACCGAACCCGTCACATGCACCTTGATGCAGTCGGCCCCCTCCTTGATCTGCCGGCGAACCGCCCGCACCATGTCGTCGCGATCATGGACCACTTCGGCGTAGCCCGCCGTTCCCTCATCAGGGATGAGTCGACCAGCGGTGCCACCAACGGCGGTCATCAACGCGTGGTGTCCGGACTTCATAGTCGGGCCAGGAATGATTCCGGCATTGATGCAGTCACGCAGAGCGGGGCCAATGCCGAAGAGACCGTCGGCGTCGAGGAACGATGTGACGCCCGCGAGAAGGAGCTTGCGCACGTTGACAGCGGCGATGATCGCGGCGCTTGCGGGTTCGCGGCGGAAGAACAGTTCATCGTTCGACGCTGGCTCGCCCAGGGTCACGTGGGTGTGGGCGTCGATGAGACCTGGCATCACCGTGCATCCGGTGGCGTCGATCACCCGGGCGTCGCAAGAGAACCCGTCGGCGAACGTCGGGGAAGCGGCCGCCGGTGGAGGAGTGAGCGCCACGATCCGGTCACCGGAAATGTGCACATCAGCCCGTCGAGGTGCTGCTCCGGTCCCGTCGACCACCATTGCGCCGGTGATCACTGTCGTGCTCATTGCTGCTCCTTCGAACTGATCACGGCCAGCAGTTTGCTGATGGTCGTTAGTACCCTGACGACGCATCCGTCGATCGTATCGCCCACGCCACGCAGCGTCGAACGAGCTCGGCCGTTGTCGGGTGCATCAGCGCGCCGGCATCATGCCCTAGGCCGAATTGAGCGACGGCGCCGCGCCCGACGGATCGACACCACAGGATTGGGTGTTCGTCGGTCACGGGGGCGTTGGCGAGCCGGGCAAACGCCAGCGGCACGACGTCACCGCGGATGTCGAGCTGCATGTAGACCTCGTCGGACGTGTCGTAGTCGGCAAGACCATCAACAACCTCACCGACGGAGCCACGTTCGTCGAAAGCGGCGAGCCGGACCGAAACCGGACCAAGAGGCGGATGAAACGACTGATCCCACACCCAGTGCGCCCCGAGGAGTTCGCCCCACTCCGGCCAGTCATCGAAGCAAATAGTGCTGGTGTGCAAGGCGACCATTGCGCCACCATCGACGACGAAATTATGTAGGACATTTCGCACTTCGGTCGACGACTCGTATGCCCACGTAGGACGAAGCTCGTCGTAGCGGTCAGCAAGCATTCGCCACCACAGCATGTGCGCCACGATCGCGTCGGGTGACACTCGCTCGATAGCGGCAGGGAGTTCATCGGGATGTTCGGTCACGGCGACGACGGTGTGGCCGTCCTGCTCAAGGAGTGTGGTCAGCGCCGCTGCCGTTGCCGCGTGATCATGGGCATACGTCGGTCCTCCCGAAGCAAGCAGTATGCGCGCTTTGGTCATTGCAGTCCGGCGTAGGACCCACCGTCGACCGGGAGAGCGGCCCCGGTTATGAACCGTGCCTGTTGCGAGCAGAGGAACGCCACGACCTGCCCGAAGTCATCCGGGTCGCCAACCACGCCGGCCGGCACCCCAATGGCGGCATCAGCCATCGAGGAATACACCTTGGAAATCCGCTCCGTGGCATGCACGCCGGGCTGCACCGAGTTCACGGTGATTGCTTCGGCTGCGACCTCGCGGGCCAGTGTCTTGAGGAAACCGGTGAGTCCCGCTCGCGCAGTGTTCGACAGCACCAAATTGGCGATGGGTTGACGAACCGAGATCGACGTGATGGCGACGATACGACCCCACCCCGCCGCCTGCATACCCGGCACGACGGCGTGACACATCGCCACCGTGGAAAGCAGGCTGAGTTCAAGGGCCGGGAGGTACGACGCCATCGGAGTCGAGGCAAATGTGCCCGGCGGAGGACCCCCCGCATTGGCAATGAGGATGTCGACGTCTCCGAGCTCGGCGCGAGCCGCGTCGATGAATGCCGCGGCTCCGTCAACAGTGCTCACGTCGGCCACCAGGGGCGTGGCCAGCGAACCGAGACTGCGAGCGGCCTCGACCACACGCCTTTCGTTTCGCCCACAGATGGCCACCCGGACGCCGTTCTGGGTCAGCGCACGCGCTGCGCCCAGTCCGAGTCCGGCCGACCCTGCGGCGACGGCAGCGGTACGTCCGGCAATTCCAAGATCCACGACATCAGCCTACGGTCCCGGGTCTCGCCTCCCCGTCCTACGTTGCAGGTCATGGATATCGGGAGCGTTGATGAAGGTTCACGGTGGACCGCCGAGACGTTCGAAGGCGTGGTGTCATCGACGACAGCACTGCGCGACGTGGAGTTCGCCGACTGCGAGTTTCGCGTCGGACCGTCCGAACACCCATGGCGACCCGACGAGTGCAACTTCGACCGATGCCGTTTTATCGGCAGCGACCTACCCCTCTCGAGGTGGACCGACTGTTCACTGCGGGACTCAAGCTTCCAGGACTGTCGACTCACAGGCGCCGACTTCTCGGTTGCGTCTTGGAGCGCCTACTCGGCCACATCACCAAACTCGTTTACGCGTTGCGATCTCAGTTATGTGAATTTCTCGCGGTCGCGCCTCGGTGCCGTTCGTGTCGTGGAGTGTCGGGCATTGGAGGCGGAGTTCATGGAGGCCGACCTCACTGGCGCGGTGTTTGACGACACCGACCTGTCCCGGGCCACCTTTGCTCGATCCAACCTCACGAACGCCGACTTCCGGACCGCGTATGGGTTCATCATCGACCCGATGACCGCCAAACTTCGCGGC
>JANLQX010000441.1:0-2475 GCA_031368095.1 Actinomycetes bacterium
GGCTAGCGCCGCGGCGCAAATTGCCGAGAACCTGATCGCGGCAGATGCGAATGTGACAGTCGCTCCGCCACTTTCGGAACCGCCACCCGCAGCAGCCCCAGCCCAGCATGCGTGACGAAATGAAACACGAACCGAACTCGCCCGCGGCCAGCGGAACGCCTCAGCCAGGGGCAGGCGTCCGGTAGCACCTCTCAGGACCACAGCAAAACTCGCGCTGCCTCGGACGTCGGCTGTCCGTCGACCGGGTGGTGAGACTAGGGGAGGGCGGACATTCGCTCCGGGAACTGGCGTCGGAGGCGGTCGACGGCGATGAGCACGGCTGCCGCTGGATCGTCGGTTGGCCGTTGACGTACGACCTCGATCGCCTGACCTTCGTTATCGATGATCACCGTCGCGAGATTGCCTTCGGCGTCGATATCAGCGTCCAGCTCGGTGGCGAGGTCAGCGTCTTGGAGAATGGTGATGTTGACGCCGAGTCGATCTGCCCATTCCTGGGGATCGCTTCCTGTGACGGCGATCAGCTGCACCCGTTGTTGACTGAACCGGTGGAGCGAAGCGTCCAATTCCCGTATCAGCCGGTCGGTTGATTCGTTCGGGAGCCCGACGAAGCTCAGAACGACTGGAATGCGACCGATGAAGTCCCGTTCGGTGTGGCGGTGGGATTGCTTGCTCGTGCGCCCCGAGAAGGTGACTTGATGATCGGTCGAGGCTGTGGACGTTCCTGGCGGGGTCATGCAGACCCGTTACCCCAAGCCTCCGGCACTCAACCCCCGTGTTTCGGTCAGTGCCGAGCGGGTATGCACCCGGCGTCTTCGACATGAAGCCCCCCGACCGCCCCGGCGCCCTTCAGCCCGGGGCGGTTGCCGGGCCATGGCTCAACCGGTGGCACTGGCGGGCGCGATGGTGGTTTCGGCGAGGATCTTCGTGACGACCTTGACCTCGAGGGGTGATCTTCGATTGTGAGCCAGCCGTTGACGGCTCGCGTGAACTTTGCGTGCCCGGTATCGAAGCACGCCACACCGGCCTCATCACGCTCTTGCGTCTTACCCACCAGGGACGTCCTGCTGGCCGGCCATCTGCCCGGACTTGTTCACCCAAGATATCGGACACCGTTAGGTCCGCCGGGGGAGGCGGCGACGATCCGGATGGGTATTGCTTTGGCCGCCGGGGTCTGGGCGTCGGGTCCGTGGTGGTCGAGCGAGAGCAGCATGTTGGCCTCGGGGTAGTACGCCGCGGCGCACCCTGGAGGTGTTGGGTAGGCGACGATCCGGTAGCCGACGACCCGTCGATCGGGGCCGGGGAGGAGGCTGATCACGTCGACGCGGTCACCGTCGATGAGACCGAGGTCGTTGATGTCGGTCGGGTTGACCATGATGATGCGGCGGTCGCCGGCGATGCCGCGGTAGCGGTCGTTGTGCCCGTAGATCGTGGTGTTGTACTGGTCGTGGGACCGCAACGTCTGGAGCAGGAGGTGGCCCTCCGCCACCGTCGAGTCGGCAACGGTCGTCTGCGTGAAGTGGGCTTTGCCGTCTGGGGTTGGGAAGCGGCGCTCGTCTCGGGGCGGATGCGGGAGCTCGAAACCGCCCGGCACACGGACACGTTCATTGAAGTTCTCGAAACCGGGGATCACGTGCGCGACGTGGCTGCGGACACGGTCGTTGTCGGTGCGCATCGCCGCCCATGGCACGGGATGGGTCGGGCCGAGGAGCGCCGATGCGAGATCGCATACGATCGTCACTTCGCTGCGAAGGCCGCCCGACGGGGGTTTGAGCGGCCCGGTACTGGAGTGGATGAGACCCATCGAGTCTTCGACCGTGACGAACTGGTCGCCGTTTGGACCGGTATCGGCGTCCGTTCGTCCGAGTGTGGGAAGGATGATCGCGGTGTCGCCGCACAGCAGATGCGACCGGTTGAGCTTCGTCGAGATCTGCACGGTGAGTTGCGACGCCGTCAGGGCAGCCTCGGTGGCGGCGGTGTCGGGCGTGGCGCGCACGAAGTTGCCGCCGAGGCCGATCAGGATCCTCGCCTTGTGGTCGGCGAACGCGCGCACTGCATCGATCGTGTCGTGGCCCGGTTGGCGGGGCATGGGCACGCCGAACTCCGTTTCGAGCGCGTCGAGGAGTTCCGGCGTTGGGCGTTCGAAGATGCCCATGGTCCGGTCGCCCTGCACGTTGCTGTGCCCACGGATCGGGCACAGTCCCGCCCCTTGTCGTCCGATGTGTCCGCCGAGGAGTGCGAGGTTGGTCATCTCATTGATCGTGTCGATGGCGTTCACATGCTGGGTGATGCCCATCGCCCAACAGATGATCAGACGCTGCGCTCCAGCGATGAGTTCGAACGCCGCCGAAACCTCGGCCGTTCCGAGCCCGGTCGCCGCCAGCAGCACGCCATCATCCACGGCGTCGAGATGGTCGACGAGCTCGGCGAAGCCGGCGGTGTGCTCGTCGATGAAGCCGTGATCGACGAAGCCGCGCT
>JANLQX010000473.1:0-4363 GCA_031368095.1 Actinomycetes bacterium
CAACTACGGCGATTGCATCGGCATAGGGGGCGACGAAGGAGAGCGTGGTGCTCGGGCTGGTGAGAGTGGCCGAGGTGGCACTCACGAGCGACGTTCCGAGGGCGTCTTTCAGGGTGACGCTTATCGCCTTCCCGGCGCACGCGGCGGCGATGCCGCTCACGATGACCGAGCTGGTGCGATAGGAACCGGGGTTCACGAGCGGAACGGTTTGGACGTACGTGTGGCCGTATTTCAGGGAGACACCGTCGGTGTCACAGCTGGCGATCACCGTGGTGCCGGCGCCAAGGGTGCTGGCGTTGATGCCGAGGCTCGCCGCCGAAGCGAGGACGCCACCAGCGACCGTGAGGCCGAGAAGCGACGCCACGATGACGCGACGTGAGTTTCGGGAAAGCTTGCGGGACATGGGAGGGGTCCTTGCATTGTGGGGTGTGTGGGGAGGCGGGCATCGGCGGGGTCGGTGGCGAACCACCGACCCCGTGATGCAGCTACTGCTCTACGTTCAACCGGAGATCACCAGCGCCGCACCGCGAACCAGGTTGGCGTTGGCGGCAGGGGTGATCGTGACTGTTGCCGACGTTGTTCCCGCCGGCAGGCTCAGACTCAGAATCGAGCCCGTTCCCAGTGACGCTCCGGTGTTGGTCTTGAGGGTGATGTCAAGACGCTTCGTGTCGCACAGGTTGTTCAATCCATTGACGGTGACGGCAGTGGTGTTGTAACGACCGTTCGCCGGCGTGTACGTGTTCGTGTACATGAGCGAGACTCCGTTGGTGTCGCAACTGGCGATGACCGTGGTCCCGGCGCCAAGGGTTGAGTTGGCGATATTGAGACTGGCCGCGCTGGCCAGGACACCTCCAACTCCGACGATCCCGAGGGCCAGGGCGAAGATCGCCTGGCGCCTCGAGCGTCGGAACATGGTGGTGACCATGTTCCGGTCAGGATCAGTCGGCGATGACGACGGCCGCGCCGACGACGGCGACAGCGTCAGCGGGGGTCCCGAAGGTCACCGTGGCGGTGGCCGTCGTAGCCAGGAGGGCGACGGCCGGGATGGCGGCGACGTTGCCCGTGGCCAGAGGGGCGCCAGTGGCGTCCTTGAGGGTGATGTCCATGGCCTTGCCAACACACGCCGGGGCGATATTGCTGACGGTGACCGAGCTGGTGCGGTACGAACCGGGACCGACGGCCGGGAGAACGGCGGAGTAGGTGTGGCCGTACTTCAGGGTGACGTTCGTGGCGCCGGTGCAGCTGGCGATGACGGTCGTGCCGGCACCGAGGGTGCTGGTGTTGATGCCGAGGCTGGCGGCGGAGGCGAGGATGCCACCACCGACGGTGAGGCCGAGGAGGGACGCGACGACGGCGCGGCGCGAATTACGGGAGAGCTTGCGGGACATGGGAGGGGTCCTTGATGTAGGGAGGGAACGCTGCGGTTGCGGCGCCATCTCCTTCGACATTCAACTAATTCGGACCTGAGGGATTCGGCGGTCTTTGAGCTGAATGACCCAGACTCAGTGTCGGAAAAAGGGGTACTGAGCTGGCACTTCTGAGCCGAACGACCTAGCGACCAATCACAGCTGATCGAAACGTAGTAAGTCCTCATACGTTTCTCGGCGGACCACGACGCGCGCTTTCCCGTCGTTGACGAAGACCACCGCCGGCTTCGGCAACTTGTTGTAGTTGGAGGCCATGGTGTGCCCGTAGGCCCCGGTGACCGGCGTGCACAGAATGTCACCCAGCGTGAGATCGTTCGGTACCCAGGCCTCGGGAATCAACACGTCGCCGGTCTCGCAGTGCTTTCCGACCAGACGAATGGCCATGTCGCGATTGGCCAGGCCGTGGCGGGGCAGAAACGCTTCGTACCCGGCGCCATAGAGCGCCGGGCGGGGGTTGTCGCTCATCCCGCCGTCGACGGAAACGTAGGTCCGGATGCCCGGCAATTCCTTGATGGTGCCGACCCGGTACAGCGTGACGCCGGCGGCGGCCACGATGGAACGGCCCGGCTCGCCCGAGATCCGGACCGCCGACGACACCCCGGCGTCGTGGGCGGCGCGCTTCACGGCATGGCCCCAGTCGCTGATCGATGGCGTCTCCTCGTCGTTCAGGTACGCCACGCCGAGGCCACCGCCGACGACCAACTCCGGGAGACCGAGCGGCGTGAAGAACGCGGCAAGGACCTGGACGACCTTTTCGAACGACGCAATGTCGAACACTTGCGAGCCGACATGGGCGTGGACACCAACGAGTTCCACGCCACTCCCTTCTGATCGACAGCGAGCCACCGCTTCGGCCGCCGCCCCCGACGCGATGGAGAAGCCGAACTTCACGTCTTCGTGACCGGTGGCGATGAACTCGTGGGTATGGGCCTGCACCCCCGGCGTGAGACGCAAGAGAACCTTGGGCCGAGGGTGGCCGAACCCGGCCAGGCGGGCAAGACGATCCAGCTCGTCGAACGAGTCGACGACGATCCGGCCGATCCCGCGCTCCAGGGCATAGGTCAGTTCGGCCGTCGACTTGTTGTTGCCGTGGAGCACCAGCCGCTCGGCCGGGACGCCCGCTCGGAGGGCGACGAATGCCTCGCCGGCCGACGCCACGTCGAGGTGCATGCCCTCGTCGTGGGCCAGCTTGGCCATCGCCGCACACAGGAACGCCTTGGTGGCATACGCCACGCCGTGGCCGAAGGCCCACACTGCGTCTTGACAGCGGCGGCGGAGGTGGTATTCGTCGTACACGAACAGCGGCGTACCGAACTCTTCGGCGAGGCCAACGAGGTCGCGGCCGCCGACGAGGGTGGAACCGTCATCGCCGAACGAGGCCGTGAGTGGGAGGAGATGATGAGAGATCGGGCCTGGCATGGTCCGTCGATCCTACGGGTTGGCCTTTTGTTCTTCTTCGGTCGCGAGGTCGTCCATCTTTTGCGGCGCGCTGACGCCCAGGAGACTGAGGCCTATGGCTAGGCCTATGCGGGCGGCCTCCACCAACCAGAGACGGGCTTGGCGGAGGGGTTCGTCGATGTCATCGCGAAGAATGGGGCAGTCGTGGTACATCGACTGGAAGGCGGCGGCGAGCTCGCGTACCCATGTGGTGATCTTGTGGGGCGCTCGGTCGTGGGCGGCGAGAGCGACGACGTCGGGGAGGTCAGCGAGCACG
This sequence comes from Actinomycetes bacterium, assembly GCA_031368095.1. Classification (GTDB taxonomy): domain Bacteria; phylum Actinomycetota; class Acidimicrobiia; order Acidimicrobiales; family JANYDT01; genus JANLQX01. The sequence continues at coordinate 3,142 of JANLQX010000473.1, forward strand.
CGGAGCACGTCGAGTTCGCGTTCGTGCACCAAGAGACCGAGGTCTACCTCGTTCATAGGTACACGTACGATGCCTCGTTCGGCGGCTTTGCGGGCCAGTCCGTAGACGCGGGCATGCGCATAGTGAACGTAGAACACCGGGTTGTCGAGCGACTTCGCCACCAGCGCATCGAGATCGACGGTTTGACGCGTGTCGATGGACTGCAGCAGAAAAGTGAGTTTGGCGGCGTCGGCGCCGAACTCGTCGATCAGCTCGGCCAGTTCGATGATGTCGCCGGTGCGCTTCGACAGTTTGACTTCGACACCGTCACGCATCAGCACGCAGTTCTGCCCGATCAGGATTTCAAGATCGTCGGCGGCGTGGCCAAGGGCCATCATCGCCGCCTTCATGCGACCGACATAGCCGTGGTGATCGGCGCCGAGCATGTCGATGAGGAGGTCGCCTCGGTTGTACTTGTCACGGTGATAGGCGATATCCGGCGTGAAGTACGTGTACTGACCATCCGCCTTGACGAGGGCGCGATCACCGTCGTCGAGGGGCTTGTTGCGCCTCGGGTCGACGAACGAGGTCGTTCGAAGCCACGTGGCCACGCCGCCGTCTTCGTTGACGGCGCCCTTCGTCTGCGCCGGATCGCGGTCCGAGGTCTTCTCGGCGACAACGGCCCGATACACGTGACCGTTGCGTTCGAGCACGCCGAGGGTCGCTTCCACCGCGCCACTCGCAGCGAGCGCTCGCTCCGAAGAAAACGTGTCGAACTCCACGTTCATGCGGCGCATCGTTTCCTGCTGATACGCAAGGGCTTTGGCGTATCCCCACTCCAGAGCTTCGTCGACGCCGAGACCGGTCGGCATCTCCTTGGCCCAGTCGACGATGTACTGACCGACATAGCCACCCTCGGGCACGGGCGTGCCGGTCTGGCGGGCAAGGAGCGACTCGGCGAACTTGCGCATCTGAACGCCGCGGTCATTGATGTAGAACTCGCGGTGCACCGAGTACCCGGCGCGGGTGAGCGTACGGGCGAGGGCGTCGCCATAGGCCGCCCAGCGCGCATGACCGGCATGGAGGGGGCCGGTCGGGTTGGCGCTCACGTACTCAAGGTTGACCCGGCGGGCGCCGGGCACTGCTGTACGCGCGTAGTTCTCGACGCCCTGCTCGACGGCGGTGACCAGAACGTCGTGCAACCACGTTGGGGCAAGGCGAAAGTTGATGAATCCCGGACCGG
>JANLQX010000488.1:0-5929 GCA_031368095.1 Actinomycetes bacterium
CTCCTCACCGGTACCGGGCTTTCGCATCTGTTGCCGACCCTCTTCGTCGCCATGAGCGCAGGCGTGATAGTAGGTGTACATATGACAGTAAAGGATGGACCGAACCGGCTTCGTCGCCTCCGAGATGCTGCGCTCATTGGCATCCTCGCGCTGTTGTGTGCGGCGTTCTGGATCGTTCCCTTCGCCACGAACTTGGCGTTCACCAACGACATGGAGTGGGAAACGGCAACGGCGTATGTCGGCGCTCTGTTCCCTCCGGCCGCCAATGCTCCGACGACCGGCGCGGCGATCATGGGCGCCGTCGTGATTCTGGCGGTCATTGGTGCCGCGCGTCAGGTCCTGAGGTTCGTGGCCGCGATCGCTGCACGCCGAGAACCTGACCCCGAGTCACGTCTGGCCACGTGCCTGGCCCTGATGGGACTCATAAGCGCGCTGGCTTTCCGGTTTCCACCGTCGTTTCGGATCCTCAATGAACGCGCCCTTCCTTTCTATTTTTTGTGCTGTTGCCTACTGGCGTCGTTCGGTCCTACCGCACTGGCCGCCGTCGCGCGTTTCGGGCTACGAACCTTCGGGTTTCGCAGAGGTGTTCGCTCACGCTCCGGGGCGGCGTCGCTCGGTGCCGTGGGAGCGCTCTGCTGGTGGAGCGTCGGTGGCGTGGCGGGGATCCTTCCTGGGTTCGTGCCGATGCCCCGACTCGACCACGCATCCCTCAGCCTGCAACGCGCCGACGGCAGTACGGATCGGAACCCATTCGCCGACTGGGCGAAGGAAAACTACGACGGCTACGAAGCGACCAAAGAGTGGCCGGAACTACGCGCGCTTATCGATGTCATGAACCGCGTAGGCCGAAGTGCTGGATGCGGCCGAGCCATGTCGGACTACGAGGACGAGCTCGACCGATACGGCACTGAATGGGCACTCACTCTTCTGCCGATGTGGACGAATGGGTGCATCGGATCGATGGAGGGCCTCTACCTGGAATCATCGGCGAGCGTTCCGTACCACTACTTCAATGCCGCCCTGCTCTCGGCCCGCCCAGGCAATCCACAGAGCCGATTGCCCTATCCGAAACTCGACGTTGCCGAAGGCGTGCGCCGCTTGCAGCAGTGGGGAGTTCGCTACTACCTGGTTTTTTCTCCGGCGGCGCAAGTGCAGGCCCGAGTACATCCCGACTTGTTTCTCCTCGCCACCGCGCCATACACGCGTTCGTGCGCTCCGAAAGAGAAATCCGACCACTCCTGTCCGTCCACGATGGAGGTCTACCGGGTCGCCAATTCCGCCTTGGTGGCCGGCCTCACAGTGCGGCCCGCAGTCCTGACCAATGTGGGCGCAACCCAGCGCGGCGGCTGGCTCGACGTGGCGATGGCGCAGTACACGAGACCGGCCCAGTTCCCGGTTCCGCTTGCCAACGACGGTCCGCCGTCATGGCAACGAGTAGCCGGCCGAGTGGACCGGGTCTTTGCGTCGAACTTCGGCGACGGCACGACCGTGGCCTCGGCGCGGGTCACCCCTCTACCTTCGGTCACGGTCACCGGTATCCATGAAGGGAACGGCATCGTGACGTTTAGCGTCGACCAGATTGGCGTTCCCGTGGTGGTCCGCGAGTCCTACTTTCCGACATGGCGGGCCCACGGAGCCGACGGTCCGTACCGACTCGCCCCCAACATGATGGTGGTGATTCCGACGACGCACGATGTCACCCTGCGAATCGAACCCGACATCGCCAACAAATTCGGATGGGCACTCACTCTCGCCGGCATCCTCGGCACCGTCACGCTCGCCCGCCACGAACGCCGCCGACGCTCGAAATCGCAGACCTAGTGGATCCAGATCGGCGTGCCATTCGGAATAGCACTGGGTAGCCATCGCGCATTGGCGATCGACACCCGCACGCAACCATGCGAGGCCGGATACCGCGGCACGGATCCAGCACCGTGCACGGCGAAGCCCCCCTTGAAGTAGAGCGGGTTATAGAGGCGCCCGAGGGCGGCGGTGCGCCACCCCGACACTCGGCTATAGATCCGGTAACGCCCTCGCGGCGTCACGGCCACGCCGCACTTTCCCTTCTCGCAATATTTGCGGCCCGATCCGGTCGAGACATGAATCGTCTTCCACGTGTCACCGCCTTTGCGGATGATCAGGACCTGACGGGCGATACTGACTTCAAGGCTGACCGACCCGGTAGCCCGCGGATTGGTTATCTCGTTCGCGCCGACCGTGTTGCTCTTCTTGACGGTTGTTTTCGTGACGACCGTGGTCGGTGCGGTAGCAACCACCGTGGTCGGAGGGACCGTGGTTACCGGCGCCGCGGTAGTCGGCACCGTGGTGGACTCGACTGGGACGGTCGTCGGCGGTGTCGTTGTGGGCGCAGCGGTCGTTGCCGGAGCCGCCGTCGTGGGGGCCGGCGGAACGATGAACGGTGGCACGGCGACCGTTTCGGCCGAAGCTGGATAGGCCACCCCGACGGCGGCGACCAGCAACAATCCGCCGACCGCCGCACGGCGAAGGCGACGGCGGCGAACCGCGATCGAGGGGGCTGAGACGACCTCGTGGTCGGAAATTCCGTCGGGAACAGCCGAAGAGGTGCGGGAGTCAAAACGAGTGCGCACAGTGACAATCGTATGCGCGCTCAGTGACCGAGGTGCGCACCCCCCGGAATCATCACTGCCTCAGTATCAGCGAGCGTCGGCGAGTTCGGCCGCCATCGACGACCGCATGGCCGCAAGGTCGTTGGAGACGGTGAGCATCCGGTAACCCTGCTCGAGTCGACGCGACGCGACATTGCCGACGGCATGAACGCCAGGCACGACACCGGCGTTGCGACACGCAGCAACGATCCGGGTGAGCGCGTCGGTAAATTCCGGGCGATCGTCGTTGTTTCGCGGGGGCAGGCCGAGCGTGAGTGAAAGGTCGGCCGGACCGACATAGACGGCGTCGATGCCGGGCACGGCGAGGATGTCACCGAGGTTGTCGATCGCCTGCGCCGTCTCAATCATCGGGATCACCACCACGTTTGACTCGGCCCATGACCGGTAGTCGACGTGACGGCCCCCAACGGCAGTTGGCCCGTAGCTGCGCGAACCGAGCGGCGCATAGCGACACGCCTGGACGACCGCCTCGGCTTCGGAAGCCGTGTTCACCATCGGCACGATGACCCCGTGCGCACCGGCGTCGAGGGCGCGGGCGATAACGCCTGGTTCGTTCCACGGCACGCGCACGAGGGGCGTCGAACCGCCGAGCTCGATCGCCTGAATCATGGTGGTGACGTCGGCGATGTCGAGGGCGCCGTGCTGCGCGTCGATGCACACGTAGTCGAACCCGGTCCGAGCGGCGGCCTCGGCCGTCACCGACGATGCCACGCTCAGCCAGGCCCCGAGCGTGGTCGTGCCGTCGTTCCACGCTGATCGAAGGTTCGTCATGGCTGCGGTTTAGCAGCTGGTTCCGACTTCCTCCGACGCGGCCGGTACGTTGGGGCGGTGCTGCTCACATCCCTGACGACCACGACCGACGAACTGCATCGCGCCACTGGCTGGGAGGCCAAGCCTGAGGGTCTCTGCCAGGGAGAGATCTGTGTCCCCGCCCCGGGGGGCAAACGCAACGACGGATCCATCGATGTTGCGGTGGTTGCCGAACGCCTGGCTATGCCCCTCGTGCACGACAAGGCGTCGGCCACCTGGTCGCTCGGCCCGTCGACGTTGGGCGGTCGGGCCCTCGACACCGCCGTTCTCCCGCCGCTCTCGCTGACCAGCTTCGACGGTGCGCCCTTTCACTTCTCGTCGCTCCTCGGGCGCAAGGTGATCCTTGCGGCCTGGGCGAGTTGGTGAGGCTGTCGCACTGACCTGCCCGTGTGGCAGGCCCTGAGCGCCGAACTGGCCCCGCTGGGAATCACCATCGTGACCGTGGCAATGGACGCCGAGGTCGAGAAGGCCCGACCGTGGGTGGACGCCGCCGCGCCAACTCATCCGTCACTGATCGACCGTACCCACAGCCTTGGCGGGGCCCTCGGGTTCGTCAACGTCCCCATGGCGGCGTGGATCGACGAAAACGGTGTGCTCGTCCGCCCGGCTGAGTCGGCGCGTGTCCAGGGCAGTGCGATGGCCGGGGTGAAGATCCCCGACGGCCTTCCGCCGCGAATCGTGGCTCGGTTCGAGCTCTTCAAAGACGTTGATCCCAACGGCCACCTCCCCTACCTCGCCGCCATTCGCGACTGGGCGTCGAAGGGCGCCGACAGCGAGTTTGCGTTGACACCCGAAGAGGTAGTCGCTCGGTCTCAGCCACGGGGCTACGACGAAGCTCGGGCGGCCGCCTGTTTCGAGTTGGGCGAGCACCTGCGCGAGACCGTCGGGGTCGATGCCGCCACCCCGTGGTGGCGCGAGGCGCATCGTCTCCAACCCTCGAATTGGACGTACAAACGTCAGGCCTGGACCTTGGAGTCAACCGCCGACGGTCAGCCGTCGGACCTCATCCAGGAGCCCACTGATCGGTACGAGGGCAATTGGCTCGATGACGTGGTCGCCCAGGGCGGCCTGGCCAACTACACCCCAGGATTTTCGGGGGCGTGATCTGCGTTGTCCGACCCGCTGTGGCGACGATCAAGCAGAGCCTCCGGGGCGTGAGCGAAGTCGTGACGAAGTAGCCATTCGACGAAGCAGTCGGTAACTAGCGGTGTCCATTCGTGGCCACCGTCGTGGAGCACGAGCTCATGGGCAATGTTCAGCCGGCCTGCTCGCCGTACCAATGACTCGGCATGGAATACGTCGACGATCTCGTCGCCGCGACCGTGGGCGACGAACATTGCGACCGTCGTGCCGGCGAGATCGGACGGATCATGAAGGAAGCCGCCAATGCTGGCCACGCCGACCACTCCTCGTTGTCGAGCCGAGGCAAGCGCCACCGCGCCGCCCTGAGAAAACCCGGCAACGACCACTGGTTCGGCCCCGAAATGCGACGCCAACGACAACGCCGCAGCGGCTGGACCGTCGTCGTCGTTCCACCAGGCCAAGCGGCCATCGGCGAGACGCACGGGGCCCGCGGGCAGGACAACTGACACGGTCGTGATGGCCACGCGCACCGCCTCGGCGACGGGGAGTAGGTCGCCGGGGATCCCGTCGTGGCCGTGGAGGAGCAACAACTTCATCGCCGGACAGCCTCGCCGATCAACGAAGGGACGCAGTCCAACGGCCACACACCGCTAGCCTGATCCGCCGTGTCAGCCGGGGACAACACCACAAGCGGCGAAACATCGCCCGCTCCCGAGACGCTCGCAGTCACCGCCGGGCGGACCAATGCCGCCGGCGCGCTGGCCCCGGCGATCTGGCCGTCGACCACGTTCGAGATCGGCACCCCACTTGAGGCGGCCCGAATTGCCAGCCGGCCGAGAGAGCCGAAGTTCTACGCCCGCCACGGCAACCCGAGCGTGCGGGCGTTCGAAGACGCTATGGCCGAGATCGAAGGTACGGAGGCGGCGTTGGCGTTCGGATCCGGAATGGGCGCGCTGAGTGCCGCCATCCTGGCCTTCTGTCCCACCGGCTCCCATGTGATCGCCCAGAAGCAGATGTACGGCGGCACGCTCCAGTACCTGGGACTGGTCGCTACTCGCCTCGGTATTGGCTTCACACTGGTCGATGTGCACGAGCCCGGAGGGTTCGCCACCGCCCTCGCCGCGCATCCGTCGACCACGTTGATCCTCGCCGAGACCCCCGCCAACCCGAACCTCGATCTTGTCGACCTCGACGAGATCGCCGCCCTTGTGGGACCGATCAAATTGGTCGACGCAACCTTCGCCAGCCCAGTCGGGCAACACACGTATCGGCCGGGCATCGACATGGTGATGCATTCGGCGACGAAAGCCATCGGCGGTCACAACGACGCCTGCGTGGGCGTCATCAGCGGCGAGAACGAAGTCGTCGATTGGCTGTGGAGCTATTCG
>JANLQX010000030.1:0-4259 GCA_031368095.1 Actinomycetes bacterium
GTTGGGACTGGCGGACTCGGAAGGATTGGCAGTGGCGGTTGGCGGCGGCGTCGATCACGCAGGCGGTGTGCGTGCCGGCTGCGGCGGGCCACCAGGGGCCTTCGACCGGAACACCGTCGACGGCGTAGGAGTACGGGGCCCGTCCGCCGACGGCTCGCACCGCCAACTCCGACGGCGGGTTGACCGTTGGGTCGACGAGATACACGCCCCGCCCACTCGGCGAAGACAGTGTCAGGCGCGCCGGACCACGAACCGAAACCTTGGCGGGCACGTCCAACGCGGTGTCAGTGCGCACCCAGTCCGGGGTGCGTTCCGAGCACGCCGAACGACGACAGACATCGCGGCGCTCGAGCCCCGCCGGCACCTTGGCCAGTAGTCCCGGAACCGGTCCGTCGCCGGCGAGCCTCGCTTCGGCCGCCAACATCACCGACCGGAACACCGGCCCGGCCCCCGTCACGCCGGTGGCGTTGCGCAAGGGCGTCCGGTCAAAGTTGCCGACCCACACGCCAACGGTGACGCGAGCCGACGAACCGATGACCCAGTTGTCGTGAAAGTCCGACGACGTACCCGTCTTGGCCGACACCGGGAAGTCGAACCGGAGGGCACTCGAACGACCGAATGCGGGAGACCGGGCGTCGTTGTCGGCGAGCACGTCGGTCACCAAGAACGCTGCTTCCGGCGAAACGACGCGATGGCCCCGTTGCGGCAACGCCGGCTCGGCAACGACAGGGCGCAGGGACCGACCACCGCGGGCAAACGACGCGTAGGCCGCAGTCAGGTCAAGGAGATCGACCTCGGCCGCACCGAGCGCCATCGAGAGCCCATACGTCGAGTCCGGAAGAGCGACGCCCGCCCGACCAAGCAGAGCCGCCAAATCATCGGGTCCATGATCGGCGAGGACGCGCACCGCCGGAATGTTCACCGACTGCGCCAGCGCCTCGCGCAGGGTGAGTTCGCCGCGGAACCGCTTGTCGTAGTTCCTCGGTCGGAATTCCCGATCGGCACCGACCGCCTCGAACGCCGAATCCATCACCAAGTCAGACGGCGCCGCCCCTTCGTCAAAAGCAAGGGCGTAGACGAACGCCTTGATCACCGACCCGGTCTGGCGAGCTCGACGGACACCGTCGATCATTCCTCCGCGGTCCTCAGTGAGGGCACCCGACCACCCGCCGCTGCCCTCGTAGGCCCGAACGGCTCCGGTGGCATTGTCGAGTACTACGACGGCGACGTTCACCGCACCGTGCGCGGCCATGGTGCGACGTTCGTGGGTAGTGATGCCGGCGACGTCACGCTGAAGACTGGCGTCGAGAGTCGTTCGAACGCCATCGGCCGAGCTGAATGCGGCGCGGCTTGGGCACACGGCCGACGCGCAGATCGAACGATCGCGCACAGCGCGTACGAAGTGGGGCGCCGCGGGTGGAGCGACCACGACACCAATACGCACCTTGTCGGCTAGCGCGTGGCGCTCCTCGCCGACACTGATCACGCCGGACGACCGAAGCCGTTCGAGAATCCATCGCTGACGCGAACGCGCAGCCGTTGGATCACGCCGCGGATCGAACCGGGTCGGACGTTGCGGGAGCGCCGCGAGGTATGCCGCCTGGGCCCACGTGAGCTGAGACACCGTCGTATCGAAATACGTACGCGCCGCGGCGTCGGCACCGACGACCGCGCCACCGTAGGGAGCCTCGGCCAGATAGGCCGACATGATCTCGTCCTTGGACATCCGATGTTCGATCCGCACCGCGTAGACGGCCTCGCGGACCTTCTCGACGAGACCGCGACCACGCACGGTGCGAGACGCCGCCGTTCGACGCATCTTGACGAGTTGTTGCGTCAGCGTGGATCCACCCTGGACGAGGTGTCGAGCCCGAACGTCGGCCACGAACGCCCGGCCGAGTGCCACGGGATCAATGCCGAGATGTCCGGCGAAGCGCTCGTCCTCGGCGGCGACGGTGGCCGCCGCCAAACGCCCGGCTCGATCCGACAACGTCACCGACAACGCCTGGTCGCCCTGCGACCGGATACCGAGCGCCAGCGACCGCGCCGAACGTCCGTCGAGGGCAACGCCATGACGATCGAGGACGGCGTCGCCCGGGGCGGGCGCAGCGACGCTCGATGGCAACGGACCCAGACGCGTGACGCCGACCAACGACGCCACGATGAGGAGCGCTCCGACGCGGCGTCGACGACGATTCCGTGGACGGGCTGAGCCGTCTACGGGCGACGTCGAGGGACTCGGCCGCACCGGGGACTACTTCGCCGTGAGCGGGGCGGGCGCGCTGGGTGCGGTGACCGTGACGACCGTCGCGGCTGAGCGGCCGTAGACCTCGGAACGGTACATTTCCTCGGCCTGCACCGGCGCCGCCACGAACCGACCGGGCGCCGTGGCGCGGGCGGTGTACGTATAGCGGAAGGTGCCCGGCTCGAGTTGGGTGGCGAACAGCAGCACCCGATCGTCACGGACCTCGGTGTGATCGATGCCGGCGCTGGTGGCCCGCATGATGCCATCGGTGTAGGTACCGAACCCGTCACCGTCGCTGGTGCCCTCGGTGGAGCCGGTGGCCGTTGACGCCAGCGACACGTCGAGGGCCTCGAAGCCGGCCGGCAGCGCATCGTCGACGACGATGTTGGCCCGACGATCCGGTGACGTCACGAGAAGCTCGACGGTGACCAGATCGCCGGCCTTGAATGTGGTCGTCGGACGGCCCAAGATTGACTCCGCCCCGCGATAGGGGAAGTAGGACCGCTCCACACTGAAGCCTTGCGAACGAGCCTTCAACGACTCCGCCGGAGTGGCGTAGCGGAGCTGTGCCGCCCAGTGAAGGGTGCCCCGGCCGGTGGCCTTGACGGCCAACGAGAGCGGCGCCGGGCCGAGAGCTGAGAGCGGTGCCGTGGACCGTGCAACCTCGAGTGACGTTGGCCCGAAGCTCTTGGTGAGCGTGGCTGCCCCGGCCGTGAGCGATGCGGTGATGTCCGGTCGAATCGCTTCGGCCGTGCGCGCCACTTCAGTGAACGCATGCAACACCGAACCGTTCGTGTACGTATCACCCCAGGTGCCGTTGATCCGATGGTTGAGGAGCCAACGCGACAGCTGCGAAACGAGTGGCGACTTCGGATCAATTTTGGTCATAAGACCGAGGAGATCGGCTGTGGCCGTGACCGAACCCGAACCCCGGTAGGAGAACCAGGAGCCGTACCAGTCCTCCGGGGACTCCACCGATGCTTCGTCGCCGTCGAGACGGACCGACGCCAACAGATCGGTGTAGCGATCCTGCGGAATGGTCCCGGTGTCGCCGGCCGCCAACATCGCATCGAGCAGGGCCACACGCTCGGTGTACGGCATGGCATCGTCGTCCACGGCCTCCTTGAGCAGCGCCGTGACGAGACCACGTTCGGGTTTCCCGGCACGAGCGAGTACCGACGCCACGGATGCGCGGACCGTTTCGATGTCACCGGCGCCCTCTTCGCGTTCCCCGTTCGTAAGTCCACGTACTTGCTCACTCAGATACGTCGTGAGCTGCTTGATCATTCCCGGTGGTGTGCGGTACTTGGCCGCCCGAGCGTCGAGCAACAGATCGAGGACGCGAGCCGACAGGTACACGTCGCTCGTCTCTCCTCCGGGCCAGTACGACAACCCTCCGAACTCGGTCTGATACGTCGAGAGCAGATTCAGTTCCGCCTGCACCCGTGGACGAAGCGTTGCCGCCGCCAACCCCGGCAACTCGTAACGGCCTTCGAGTGACGCAAGGCCGAGTAACACCTTGGTTCGCGACGAACGCTGCTCCAAACACCCGTACGGATACTCGACGAGCTGATCCACGGACTGACCGAGACCGGCGAGGTTCGACGACGATGCACTCAGGGTGAACCCACCGACTCCGGGGATGGCGTCCTTCGGCACGGCGATGCGTTCGGCCGGAGCAACCACCCCGGTGGCCGACGCTTCGACCTGTCCCGACGCAGCAACGGTGTCGAGGCGCTGGGTCAACAGCACCGGAATCTGGCCGGCCACGCGGTCCTTCGTTCCGGCTACGACGCCATCACCCAGCTGACCGGCCAGCTCGAAACTGGCCGTGCCGAGCCTGGTCGCCCGCAGGGTGAACCGAACCTCGACCGGAGCCGTCGCCAATGCCGCGACCGTGATCGTGGACGGTCCGTCGACAACGAGGGGGGAGTCGGCCGGAAGGACGATGGTGAGCGAGGCCGGTCCCGTTACGCCGGAGAGGTTCTGGAGGACGGCACCGGCTTCGAACGTG
>JANLQX010000046.1:0-1594 GCA_031368095.1 Actinomycetes bacterium
GCTGAAACGATTTCGTCCGTGGGGGGTGAATCACTGTGGTGTGGAGATCAATCGACATCAGAACACTCCGCGGTGTTCCGCCATTCTGCGCGGAGGTCGCGCCGGCGCCTCCGACCGGAGTGGCACCGACGCAGTTGGACGGAAGCCGGAGATGAGTTCGGGCACCGACGCACGAGCGCTCAAGATCGGGATTGCCGGTCTCTTGGGTTGCGCTGTGGCGGTGCTCGCAGTTTGGCATTCGGGCATCGCCGCGGCCGTACCGGCTGCGTTCGGGCTGACCGTGCTTGCGGCGACGGACCTGGCAAGTCGGCGATTGCCCTCGCGGATCGTCTTGTTGACGTTCCTCGCGACGATCGCTGTGGCGGCTTGGGACGCGAGCCGATCGGGCAAGTGGTTTGGGTTCGTCCAAGCGTGGGCGGTCGTCGGCGCGGTCACCATCGGCAGTCTGCTCGTATGGGCCGTCACCTCGGGGATCGCCTTCGGTGACGTCAAGCTCCTCGGCGTGGCCTCATTCATTCCGGCCCTGATCGCTCCACACCTGGTCCTCTCCATGGTGGTCGTTGCCCTTGTCACCTCGCTCGTCGTCATCGGGATACGGCGGCTTCGGGGCCATGACGTCGGCCGTAATGCAACGATCGCGTTCGCGCCGCCATTACTGGTCGGCTGGCTCGTCGCGGTGATGGCGTCATGAGGCGACTCAGGTTGGCTGCGTTGGGACTGGCCGCCGTGCTCTCGGCGTGTTCAGGGAGCACGGCATCGAAGACCACGATTCCATCCACGACAGTGCCGACGACGTTCGCGCCGACAACGGTGCATGCGATCACCACAGTGGTGGTTCCGACGACGACGCAGGCCCCGACCACGCTGCCGCCCACGACAGCAGCGCCCACAACAACACTCGCTCCAACAACAACGACTGCGCCGCTGGGAGCGACCTTCCAATCGCTGATAGATCGCTACGACGCCGTGGTTGCCGCGATTCTTGCTGACCCTCGGGTCGCCACTGACCTGACGAACCCGAAGATCGTCGCCTACCTGGCTCTGTTCCCACCGAACGACGCGTTCACGGCCACTCCGCTCAAGTTCTGGGCCAACGAAGGGGCACTCGGCCGGTTCTATCGCCCTGGACCGGGAGGGGCGATCAGCAAGTCGACCGTTCGGCAGGTCACCGCAACGTCCGAGACCGAAGCGAGCTTCGACATCTGCGTGGTGAAGAGCACCTCGATCGTCGACGCGAGCGGCAACATCCTCGAATCGTCCGGTGGGCCAACTGCGGGCACGATCGCAGTGGTCAAGGTCGATGGCGTTTGGCTCATTCGGGACCTCACGCTGGCCTCGGCCGCCAACTGCCCCAAGCCGGGAGTTGCCGGGTGAATCGGAGAGGCTGCTTCTCGATCGCTGCGGCGCTCACGGTCCTCTCGCTCGTCCTCCATACCGGCGCTGCCAGCGCCGACACGCCGGCCGGGTGCCTTCGCGCCAACTCCGAGGGTTTCTGCATCGAATGGGGCACCGGAGACCCTGGTCACGGTGGCGGCACCGGCGGGCAAGGTGGCAGCAACCCTGGCGGCGGGGTGGTCTGTTACTGGGTGAATCT
>JANLQX010000051.1:0-16857 GCA_031368095.1 Actinomycetes bacterium
GGTGACGCTGAGGATGCCGACCTGGGGCTGGTTGATGATCGACTGCATCAGATCGACCCCGTAGGACCCGGCGTTGGAGATGGTGAACGTGCCGCCCGAAATGTCGTCGGGAGTGAGCTTCTTGGAGCGCGCCCGGCTGGCGAGATCGGAGATGTCACGGGCGATGGCGCGCATGCGCTTGCCGTCGGCGTCGCGCACGATGGGAACCATGAGTCCGTTGAAGTCCAGGTCCACGGCGATACCGAGATTGACAGCGTGGTGGACGACGAGCGAATCACCGGCGACCGACGCGTTCACGTGCGGGTAGACCCGCATGGCGTCGACCACCGAACGAGCGATGAACGGGAGGTAGGTGAGCGAGAAGCCTTCGTCGGCCTTGAACGCCGCCTTCTTAGCATTTCGCACTCTGTCGATCGACGAGAAGTCGATCTCAATGGCGATAAAGGCGTGGGGCGAGGTGGCCAACGACATGACCATATGTTCGCCGGTCCGCCGACGAATGTTGTTGAAGGCAACCAGTTCGTCGCGGGCGCCGAGCCGCGGCGCAACGGCCGGGACCGACGCTGCTGGGACAGCAGCAATCGGCGCCGATGCCACGGGTTCGGGGGCGGCGGCGACCGGCGCAGGCGCCACGGGAGCGGCGGGTGCGGGCGTCACCACGGCAGCCTCAACGACGGTCACGGCGGGCGGAGCAACTGGAGCGGGCGCCGGGGGCGGGGTGCTCTGTCCGCTGGCAACCCGGGCATCGATGGCGTCGAGGACGTCTTCGCGGGTGATGCGTCCACCGGCGCCGGTACCGGCGATGGATGTCGGGTCGAGGCCGTTCTCGTTGATCAGCTTGCGTACGACCGGGGACAAAACTTTGTCCATTCCTTCGGTCTTCGGGGCGGCACTGACGGGCGCAGGAACCGGCGCCGGCATCGCGACCGGTGCCGATGCTGGTGTTGGTGACACGGGAGCCGGCGGTGGTGGCGCGACGGGGGCGACTGCAATGGGCGCGACCACGACCGGTGCTGGCGCTGGCGCTTCGGCCACCGGGACCGGGGCGGGGGTCGGCGTCGGCGCGGCGGCGGCCGCGGCGGCCGCGGCGCCGGCCTCGGAGGAGATCACCGCCAGCACCGTGCCGACGTCGACGGTATCGCCCTCGGCGATACGGATCTCGGCCAGGAACCCGGCCGCCGGGGACGACACTTCGGAATCGACCTTGTCGGTCGATACTTCGAACAGCAGCTCGTCCTGCTCGACGCGATCGCCGACCTTCTTGAACCACTTGGTGATCGTTCCCTCGGTGACGGTTTCACCGAGTTGGGGCATCGTTACGTCTGACATGGTGGGGCTTTCGAGGAGAGAACGAACAAATGAGGACAGGCGGGCGAACGCTCGGCGGATCAACCAGCGCTCAGCGGGTCAACCAGCGCTCGGCGAATCTCAACCAGCGCTCGGCGAATCTCAACCATTGAGGGGACGACCGAGGAGATGGAGGAACGCTTCACCGAAGGTCTCCGAGAGCGACGGATGCGGCTGGATGAACGAGGCCACATCGTCGACCGTTGCTTCCCAGTTGACGGCGAGGTAGGCCTGCCCGAGCTGCTCGGTGACCCATGGCCCGGCCATATGCACGCCGAGGATCTGGCCCGGTTTCCCGTCGGCATTCTTCTTGGCGATCACCTTGACCAGGCCATCGGTCTCGCCCAGGATTTGGGCCCGGCTGTTGCCGATGAACCGTTCCTTGGCAACCACGACGTCGAAGCCGGCGGCAATGGCCTGCTCCTCCGACAGTCCGGCGAAGGCCACCTCGGGGTGGCAGTAGATGCACCACGGAACCCGCGAGTATTCGATCGGCACGGCGGCCTCACCGAGAATCGTCTTGATGGCCAGAATCGCCTCGGCGTACCCGATGTGGGCGAGCTGAGCGGTCGGCACGAGATCGCCGACGGCGTAGACGTTGGGGGCGGTGGTCCGCATGTAGCCGTCGACTTCGACGAAGCCACGCTCGTCGACGGTAACGCCGGTGGCGTCGGCCAACAACTCCTCGCTCCGCGGACGACGACCGACCGAGACGACGACGGCATCGACGGTGATCGACTCGCCGTTTCCGAAAGACACGGTGGTCGAGAAGCCATCGGCTGATGGGCGGTGACCGGTGACGGCGACGCCGAGGCGAACGTCGATCCCGCGCTTCTTAAAGGACTTGGCGACCACATCCACCACGTCAACGTCGCAACCGGGAAGCATCTTCGGCATCGCTTCAAGGATCGTGACCTTGGTCCCGAGGTCGCTCATGGTGGACGCGAACTCGCACCCAATGGCGCCCGCACCGATGACGACGGCCGAGCCGGGCATCATGTCGAGGTCCAAGAATTCGTCGCTGGTATAGATGAGCCGACCATCGGGCTCAAAGCCGGGAATCACTCGCGGGACCGATCCAGACGCCAGGATCACGTTGGTGCCCGTGAGCTCAGTGCCGTCGGACACCTTCACGTGGTTGTGGGGATGCAGTGTGCCCGTGCCGTTGATGATCGTGATCTTTTTCTTCTTCATCAGGCCCGAAAGGCCCTTCCAAAGATTGTCGACGATCGACTGTTTGCGGGCCTGGCTGGTCTTGAAGTCCACCGTCGGTTCACTCGACATGATGCCGAACTTCGACGCGTGGGAAACGGTGCGAAAGACTGCCGCCGTTTCTAGGAACTCCTTGGCTGGGACGCACCCACGGTGCAAACAGGTACCACCGACCTTGTCCCGTTCCACGACGGCGACGGTGAGGCCGGCCGCCGATCCATACAGTGCGGCGGCGTAGCCACCAGGGCCACCACCGATAACGACCAGATCAAAGTGCTCTGCCGTAGGACTCACCCTCTCGAAAACGAACGACTCTGACGCTACCAACGCCCAGCGTCATCATCGACCCACCAGATCTCTGGGCCGACGGCTACCTTCAATCTGGATCAACCCGTGAATTTTTCGACTGCCGGAGGCTCACTATGTCCACCACCAAGTTCTTGCTCCCCGAATCAGACATTCCGCGAGCGTGGCTCAATATCGTCCCCCACCTGTCGAGCCCGCCGCCCCCGGCCCTGCATCCGGGTACCCATCAACCGGCTGGCCCCGAGGACTTCGCCCCCCTGTTCCCGATGGATCTAATCATGCAGGAGGTGTCCATGGACGCCGCCATCGAGATCCCGGATCCGGTTCGCGACGTCTACAAGCTGTGGCGGCCCACCCCGCTGTACCGAGCCCACCGCCTCGAAAAGGCGCTTGGCACGCCCGCCCACCTGTATTACAAGTACGAGGGCACGTCACCGGCTGGATCGCACAAGCCCAACACCGCCGTGCCGCAGGCGTACTACAACGCCAAGGCCGGGGTAAAGAAGCTCACCACGGAGACCGGGGCCGGGCAGTGGGGCACCGCCCTCGCCTTCGCCTGCGCCCAGTTTGACCTGGAGTGCGAGGTTTGGCAGGTCCGCGCGTCGTACGACGCCAAGCCGTACCGACGACTGATGATGGAGACCTTCGGGGCCACCGTGCACCCGTCGCCGTCCACCGTGACGAACGCCGGCCGCAAGTTCCTCGCCGCCATGCCGGACACGCCCGGGTCACTCGGTATTGCCATTTCCGAGGCCGTCGAGGTCGCCGCCTCAAGTGGAGATTCCGTCCGGTATGCCCTCGGGTCCGTGCTCAATCACGTGCTGATGCATCAGACGGTCATCGGGCAAGAAGCGCTCAAACAATTTGAGATGGCGGGGGAGTATCCCGACGTGATCTTCGGGTGCGTCGGCGGCGGTTCGAACTTCGGCGGCCTCACGTTCCCGTTTCTGGCCGAGAACATCGCGGGCCGAGCCAAGACCCGCATCGTGGCGGTGGAGCCAGCCGCCTGTCCGTCGATGACAAAAGGTCTGTACGCCTATGACTTTGGCGACACGGCGGGCATGACACCGCTCATGAAGATGCACACGCTCGGTCGAAACTTCTTCCCCGACCCGATCCATGCCGGCGGTCTTCGCTACCACGGCATGAGTCCCCTCGTGTCTCATATCTACGAACTCGGGCTTATCGAAGCAATGTCAAAGAACCAGCTCGACTGCTTTGCCGCCGGGGTGCAGTTCGCTCGCACGGAAGGGATCGTTCCGGCCCCCGAACCGACCCATGCACTCGCCGCCATGGTTGACGAAGCGCTTCGGTGCAAGGAGGCGGGAGAGTCGAAGGTGATTCTCACCGCCCTTTGCGGGCACGGCATGCTTGACATGGCCGCCTACGAAACCTACGTACACGGACAATTGGTCGACTACGACTACCCGGCCGAAGCCATCGCCGCATCGCTTGCCGACCTCCCGCGGGTGTAGATCCGACGAGGGTTGACGAAGATCAACCTTGTCGAATGCGTCGACCGCGGCCGAAGATGGGGAGATGTCCTTTGCTGATTCCGGTCGCGACGCGTCAGAAGACCGGTGGTCTGCTCGTGACCCCCAGACCAAGATGGCCGAAGAATTCGCGTTCCAGGCGATCGGCTGCGAAGGTCAGGGGTCTGATCTCTACCGTGACGTCCTGAACCACTGTGCCACCGACATCACGTCAGGAGGCGTGGTGTGGGAGACCATCCGACCGCAGGCCAAGCTTCGCTTCGGCCTGGCCCTGCCACTGCGCTTCCTTGCGTCGATTCACCGTCTGACCCTGACCGGCGAGGCATCGGACCTGGCGGCGCATTACCCGTCGTGCGGCGGCACACCGGGCCCGGGACTTTGGGAGGCATTTCGGTCTACCGTCGAGAAACACCGGGCACGCATCACCTCGGAGTTGACCATGGGCGTGCAGACGAACGAGGTGGTTCGCAGCGCCGCCCTGTTTCCCGGCATCGCCACTGTTGCGGCGCGGACCGGCCTCCCCGTTTCGTTGCGTGAGGTCGGGACCAGTGCCGGTTTGAACCTTCGTCTGGACCGCTATCGGTACGTCGAGGGTTCGTGGACGGCCGGTGATCCGACCGGCGCCGTGGTCATCGCCGACCGATGGGGCAACGGCGTTCCGATTATCAGCGAGCCGACCATCGTTGACCGAGCCGGATGCGATCCGGAGCCCATCGACCCGACGACCGACGAAGGGGCCACGAAGCTCCTTGGTTTCATCTGGCCAGATCAGCTCGACCGTCGTGAGCGCACAATCGCCGCCATCGAACTGGCCCGGCACCTCCCGGCGCGAGTCGAGCGCGCCAACGCTGACCAGTGGCTCGAGGCCGAGTTGGACAACGCCACGCCAGGCGTCGCGACCGTGGTGATGCACTCGATCGTGTGGCAGTACATCGACAAAGTCGAACGGCAGCGAATCACCGAAACGATTGAACGATTCGGCGCCGCGGCCACGCCGGCCCGACCCCTCGCGTGGCTACGGTTCGAACCCCACGAACCCGACCGGGTGCACGCCGGGCTGACCCTGCGCCTGTGGGACGGAGTCGCGGCCCACGGAGAAACCGAACTCCTGGCGGAATCCGGCTACCACGGCCAATGGGTCCGCTGGCATGCCGCTTGATTTACGAAGGCGCGCGTCCGCTCCGCCGGATTGCCACCGCCAGCGCCACACAGAGCGGTGAGTAGGCGATCAGGTCCAACGTTCGAAACGAAGGTGTGGTCTCCGGAAATCCCACCACTCCCATGACCAGTCCCCCGAATCCGCGCACGGCGAGTACCGATGCCACGACGGTCGACCCGAGTACGGCGACGGGCAGGGGAATCACCCGGCCGACGAAAGACTCCGGCCGCGCTCGGCTGGCAATCAGAACACTGGCCGCTCCCAGAAGAACGGCAACGCCGACGCACTGGCCGGGTGACGGAAACCGGTCACCGCCGACCACCGCTCGAGCCAACGACCGGGCATCGGCAGCCGGGAACGTCGACCCGAGACCCCAGGCCAGGTGAAGAGCGCCGATGCCGGCGAGAGCGGCGGCCGCCCCAGTGCCGGCGAGGACACCCACGCCATCCGACTTCTTGGGCACCATTGCGTTGGCCAGCCACTCGTGAACGTTACGCATTCAAGACCTCCATAAGGGAAGTTTCTACTGGCACTTCACCAATCGGCGCGAGCTCCTTGATGCGGCGCTTGACCGCTGGGAGCAGCGGGCCACGAGTGACATCATCGTGAATCTGTCCGACATCACGGGTCCCATCGATCGGTTGCGCGGCCTCTTCCACTTCGGCTTCAGCGACACCAAGGAGGCCCGCATCGAGGATGCGATCCTCGGAGCCGTCGCCGACCCCGCGGTAACCGACGCCATCGGACGGGTCAACTCCCAAAGGCTGGCGTTCGTCGTGCGACCGCAACCCGGTCGTTCAGCGACCACGTGATCGCGGCACTGGTGGCACACTGACCACGTCATCTCTCGACCGATCCTTCGGGGAGCAATATGCGCTTTGGGCTCAAGACCGCACCTATGAACACCACATGGGCCGACATGCTCGCGGTATGGCGCGAGGCCGACGGGATCGACCTCTACGAATCGGCGTGGAACTTCGATCACTTCGAACCGATTTTCTCCGACCGCACCGGGCCCTGCCTGGAAGGTTGGACGATGCTGGCGGCCATGGCGCAAGCGACCTCGCGCCTTCGCCTCGGCTGTCAGGTGACGGGAATGCCCTACCGGCACCCCTCGGTGCTGGCCAACATGGCGGCGACTCTCGACGTGATCAGTGGCGGCCGCCTCATCATCGGTCTCGGTGCCGGTTGGAACCAAGACGAGTCCACGGCGCTCGGCATCACGTTGCCACCGCTAAAGGAACGTTTCGACCAGTTCGACGAAGGCTGCGAGGTGATCATTCGACTTCTTCGCGATGAGGTGGCCAACTTCGACGGCACCTGGTTCTCGTTGCGCGATGCCCACTGTGAGCCCAAGCCGATTCAGCGCCCTCATCCGCCCATTGCCATCGGCGGTACCGGTCCCAAGCGCACCCTGCGCGCCGTGGCTCGCTATGCGCAGCACTGGAATGCCATTACCCGCACCGTCGATTCGTGGAAGGCGTCGAAGGAGATCCTTCTCACCCACTGCGCCGACGTCGGCCGCGATCCTTCCGAGATCGAGTGCTCGGTAAACCTGCACTACGTCCCCGAAAAGGGGGTCGGCGGCGTGGTGGAGCAGGCCGAGCGGTGGAGCGAAGCGGGGGCCGATGTCGGCATCGTCTACCTCCCTGCGCCTCACTCACCTGAACCGCTCGCCACCATCGCCGAAGCCCTCAGCGGTCTACGTTCGTAGCCCACGCCATCAGGACGTCACACGACGTCGGCAAAGCGGGGCGCACCGTCCTCGAGCGCGACCCGAGCAGCGTTGGCGGCAAAACTAATGGCGTGGTACCAGCCGGTCAGCATGAGGAGATCCAGAAACTGGAGGTCCGAGAGGAACGGCTGAAGTCGCTCCCAGAGCTCGTCGCCGATGTCCGAGTGATCATGCAGGGCATCGACAGCGGCGATGAGCACGCAGTCGCGCTCGTCCGTCCAGCACGGGTCCGTCGGATGGCCGTGGGTGAGCGAGGTGATCTGCTGAGGCGTGAGCTTCACGCGACCGGCAAAGAACGCCACGTGCACGCCCCACTCGTACTCACAGCCGCAGCGGGCACATGTGCGGTCGATGACGATTTCTCGGTCGCGCATCGAGAGCGAAAGGTTCTTGCTCAGTTCGTAACTGCCCCAGGAACCCATCGCTTTTGTCATCGGAAGGTTCTGGACGAACGTTCGGAACAAATTGATCGGCGGCGCCCCCGGGGGCATCATGGCCGCCAACCGAGCTCCCACTTCGGTCTCGTACGGTGGGTCGACTGGGGCAATACGCATGGTCACTCCTGGTTCTAGATGTTTCGCTTTTCGAAACGCTCCAGAGACTGTATCGTTTTGTTTTCCGAAACATCAAGGAGTTCAGGTGGCTGGAGCCCGAGACACCCCCAAGCCCGGACGCGCCGTCCGCGGCTCAACGACAGGACGGCCGCTCATGGCGGCCATGGACCTGCTCGGGCGCCGGTGGTCGTTACGGATTCTGTGGGAACTGCGGGCCGAGCCTCTCGGCGCACGGGAGTTGCTGAGTCGGTGTGACGGGCTGTCGTCGAGCGTCCTCTACGACCGTCTACGAGAGCTCACCGACGCGCTCCTCGTACGGCAGACCGAGGAGTCAACGTATCGCCTGACGTCGCTCGGACAATCGGTCGGCCTAGCCCTGGAGCCGCTCGACGCGTGGTCAAAGAAGTGGGACCGAGCGACGCGCTAGCGATTCGCATCGTCGACGGCGGCATCGCCGCCCTGTTTGCGAACCCCGTCAGACATCGCTCCACCGAGCCCTTCGATCGACAGCGATCCCGGCAACCAACGCCACCGCACCGGGCCCGGCGAAAAGATGACGCCGATGACGCTCGTGAGATGAAGTTCCAGCAGCACCCAATTCGGTGGGGGCGGGGCGACGAAGGGAGCATGAACCTTGGCCGCCTCTCGGATCGTCTCGTCGTCGACGCGCGTCACACAACCGCGGACCGATAGCTCACCTGTTTCAACCACCTTCGGAGCGACCGCGATGTGCAGATTGAAACGGTTGTCGCGCTGCATATCGAGGTGCTTCGGAGTAGTCGGTCCGGTCACAAGGTGGAGTCTTCCGTCGTGCTCGAACACCTTCACCGGATTCACGCGAGCGGATCCGTCCTTGCGCACCGTGGCGAAGTAGCAGAGCGAACCCATCGCCAGGTTGTGCAGGCGGGTGTGAAGCAGCGCGGCGAGATCGGGACTCTCACTTTCGAACTCGACCCACGAGCGGGCATTCACATCTTTGCTGAGCGTCACGAGAACTCCTCCGAACCGGATTCCGTCCGTTCCGTGAGCCTCACGATACGGGGCGAACCGAGCGCGACGCCAACGGGACCAAAGTCTCCGGTCATTGCCCCAGCGGCGAACGCAACGATTAGCGCGCCGATCAACTGACGGTCACCGGCGTCGACGGTGGTGGCGTTCGCCTCAAGATGGCCCGACGAACCGAGACCGTCATATCCCTCCAAACAGGCGAAGTGACCGGCGCCTCGAATCTGTGCGGCGGCGGCATAGTGAGCGAGCGGCGCACCTTCGGTTGCGCTTCGTCGCAGGAGATCGACCCGATTTGCATCGGCTCCATATCGACGTTCGTCGATCGCCGTTTGGACAACGCCATCTCGCTCGCCGCCGAGGAGAAGCACGGCTGGCGCGAGCGTTGTCGTGATCGAACCGGCTGGCCGACCCGACGTGGAAGAAGCGACCAAATGAGTGCCGTAGACGGCCACTCCGGCCACCTCTTCAAGTCCCCGGCGGCCGGCACTGGTAAGGGCGACGGAGCCTCCGGCCGAGTGACCGAACAGCACCGGACGTTGCGTGTCCAGCGCCGTGAGGCGTGACGACGAGCGAAGTGCGGCAAGGAGGGGCACCAGGACCGGACACGTGGGGACCGTGGGACCCGCGGCCGCGGCGAGATCGATGCCGGGCGACCACGTGACATTCGGCCCGATCGACTGCAGCAAGCCGTAGGACACCGCTGCGAACCCGGCGCGCGCCAGCGTCACCGCCAACCAATGGAGGCGCTCGGGCGGACAGGCCATTCCCGGGCAGAGGATCACCGCTGGCAGCGGTCCGCGAGAGAACGGTCGGAATCCGACGGCATCGGGTGTCGATGCCGGATCGGCCGGGCCGACGACTCGAACCTGCGCCGTGCCGAGACCGGGGACGTCGAGGGCAAAGAGGGCGACCGTGAGATCGCCGGCGGTCACCGACACCGGTCAGCCGCCGAGAAACCGCGGATCGGTGGCGAACTGGAGGATGAACGCGCCGAGGATCAGCGTGCCGGTGATGACCGCCGCGATGATCAGGTTCCTCGTCTTCACGAGATCAGTCTCGCATCGAAGACCACCTCACCCCAAGCAACATCGTCTCCTGCCGCCGCATCCACCCGCGCACCTCGGCCCGCCCACCGCGCAGATCAGCGGTCGGAGCGCGCACATCGGCCCGAAACAGGCGGCAACTGCGCCAAACCGGCCGATGTGCGCGCCACAGCCACCGATGTGCGCGGCGGTTGCGCGCCCCAAACCGGCCGATGTGCGCGGTTGTTGATGGAACGAGGGTGCTACGGTCGAAGTTGTCCACGGGGAGCTCGAGGTATCGGGCTGAGAGGGCGACCATTCCGTCGCCGACCCGAGAACCTGATCCGGGTAATTCCGGCGAAAGGGATCGGCCTTGCCCACCTCTCCTCCCCCACCATCAAACCGAACGAGCCCGAGCGCATCGGCCTTCCACGTGATCATCGTCGGCGGAGGTGCGTCTCCCCCACTGGCCCTGGCCGCCCGGCTTCCGACCGCTGACCTCGTCATCTGCGCCGACCTCGGCTACGCGCACGCTGGAGCGCTCGGACTTCGACCGTCGCTCCTCATCGGCGATCTCGACTCGCTCGACGAAGCCGGACTGTCAGCGGCCGAGGCCGCTGGGGTGTGCGTCGAACGCCATCCGCCGGAAAAGGACGCGACCGATCTCGAACTCGCCCTCGACGCCGCCGTTCGTGCCGTCGCCCATAAAACCGGGCCGGTGTCGTTCACTGTTGTTGCGACGCCCGACATCGGCGAACGAATCGATCATCTTTTGTCCCAGCTCGGACTCCTGGCGTCGCCGAACTATCGGACGTTCTTCGTCGACGCTTGGTTCGGCCAGTCCCACGTGCACATCGTCCGGCCCGGAACAACGCGGCATGTGTCGTCCGTTCCAAATGAACTCGTCACCATTCTCGCTATCGGCGGCAATGCCGACGGCGTCGAAACGCAAGGCCTCCGCTATCCGCTCCGACGCGAGACCCTCACGCCTTTCACCACTCGGGGCGTGAGCAACATCGCCGAATCCACCTCGTTCTCGGTCACCTGTCTCCACGGTTGCCTAGCCGTGATCCGTCCCCACGCACTCAAAGGTCCCGCATGAAATTCCTCCGCTCCGCTGCCACCACTACCACCACCACCACCACCACCATCGTCGCCACACTCGCTCTGCTCGGTGCATGTTCGTCGTCGGCACCCGACACCACGGCTCGCATCACCGCCGAGACCACTGCCGCGGTCGCTGTTGCTCCGGCCGGGACCAAGCGGTCGCCGATTGTTCTGCTCGCATACGATTCGTTCGTCCTCACGAAAGGCGTGCTCGAAGGATTCACCAAGACGACAGGAATCCCGGTGAAGCTCGTCACGCAGGGAGACGCCGGGGAGCTGGTGAACGCCGCGGTGTTGACCAAGGGCGACGCCGAAAGTGGTGTCCTTTGGGGCGTGGACTCCACGTTCCTCACCCGGGCGGCCAAGGAAGATCTCTTCGTTCCCTACGAGTCATCCAATGCCGCCGACCTCGACCCGACACTTCGGGCCTTAGCGCCCAAGAACGAGGTCACGCCCGTCGACCGCGGCGACGTGTGCGTGAACTTCGACAAGGCGGCGCTGGCCAAAGCGGGAGTAGACGCCCCGAAGACCCTCGACGACCTCGTCGACCCGAAGTACCGTGGCATGTTGGTCGTGCAGAGTCCAGCCACCTCGTCGCCAGGACTCGCTTTTCTGTTGGCGACCATTGCCGCCTACGGCGAAGACCCGGCAACCGGGTGGACGTCATATTGGAAGAAGCTCGCCGCCAACGACGTGAAGATCGTGAGCGGTTGGACCGAGGCCTACGAGACCTGGTTCAGTGCCGGAGGCGGCAAGGGTGATCGCCCACTTGTCGTCTCCTACGGAACGTCGCCAGCGGCAGCAGTGCTGTTCGGTCCTGATCCCAAGGCATCAACATCGCCCACCGGTGTGGTCGAGTCCACCTGCTATCGACAGGTGGAGTTCGCCGGCATCCTGCGAGGCCAACCTGATGCGCTCGACGAGTCCAAGGAGCTCATCGACTTCCTCAGTGGCCCGGTCGTCCAGAACGACATCCAGCTCAATATGTTCGTCTATCCGGCCAACACCAAGGTGGCCCCGGCCAAGGAATTCGCCTCGTTCGCCGTCTCGCCCGACAAGGCCGCCGAACTCCGCCCGGCCGCCGTTGATGCGGGCCGGGAGGGATGGATCGACGCATGGACCGAACAATTCGGCTGACCGCACATCGAAGGCTCGGCCGACGCCCTCCTCGCGCGACATCGGCGCTGGCCGCCCTTGGTGCGGCGTTCGTCGGACTCTTCGCTCTCTATCCGTTCGCTCGGCTGGTGTGGCGTGGGCTAAGCGACGGCCGAGGGGCCATCGCTGATTTGGTCCGGTCGGAGCGCATCCGGCGAATCGTCTGGTTCACGCTGTGGCAGTCAGCGGTCTCGACGGCGGTGGTGATCGGACTCGGCGTCGCAATCGCCGCCTGCCTCGCCGGCCGCTCCTTCCCCGGGAAGCGCGCCGCGCTTGCGCTCGCCGCCGTTCCCTTCACCCTGCCGACGGTCGTCGTCGGCACGGCGTTCTTGGCCACGCTTCCGAGCGAGTGGCGCCAGGGGCGTGTAGCAGTAATAAGCGCACATATTTTCTTCAACATCGGGATCACGACACGAACGCTCACGTTGGCAATCGAGCGACTCGACGCCGGGCCGTGGGAAGCCGCCCGCACCCTTGGCGCATCCCCGTTCGTGGCCTGGCGAACAGTGACGCTGCCGGCGATACGGGGAGCAGTCGTGGGACTGGCGGGTCTTGTCGCCACCCTCTGCCTCACCTCGTTCGGCGTCGTTCTCCTTCTCGGCGGGCCGCGATATGCGACGGTCGACGTGGAGATCTACCGACAGGCGCTCCAACTCTCTCGGATCGATCGCGCCGCCGCCTTGGCGTCGATGCAGTTCGTTGCCATCGGTGGACTGCTCTGGTGGGCCGGACGACGGCAACCGGCCGTAGGCGCCACTCGAACTCGACCGCGAGTCGTGCGTCCGACGCTCATAACGTTATGCGCGCTTACGGTTCTGCTCGGTATGGTATTCATCCCGCTGACGGCACTTGTTCGTCGCTCGTTGCGCCAGCCCGACAGTTCGCTCGGGTTCGTCAACTTCACCAACCTCACCACGGTCCGCCGAGGAACGGGCCTCACCGACCCACCCCTACGCTCGCTCCTGGTGAGCTTGCAGTCCACGGCGATCGCCACCGCGCTCGCCGTCGTCATCGCACTCACCCTGGTCATTGGCGCAACCCGCGCTCCCCGGCCAACGGTTCGGCGATGGTGCGAGCGGATGGCGTCGCTCCCCTTGGCAGTGTCGGCCGTGAGCCTTGGACTTGGCGTACTCATCGCCTTCTCCGGCCGTCCCCTCCCTTGGCGACGGTCGCCCCTTCTGCTTCCTGCCCTTCAAGCGGTGGTGTGTCTTCCGTTCGTGGTGAGAACGCTCCTGCCAGCGTTTGCCCAGATTCCGGTGCGACTGTCCGATGCGGCGGCCACCCTGGGTGCATCGCCGTGGCGAGCTTGGGCGACCGTGGATTTCGCCATTGCCGCGCGCGCCCTCGCACTTGCGACCGGACTCGGGGCGACGGTTGCTCTCGGCGAGTTTGGCGCCGCGTCGTTGCTGGCGCGACCGCAAGCGCCGACCGTTCCGGTGGCGATCGCCCGGCTCGCCGGCCGACCGGGGGCAGTCGTGCAGGGCCAGGCGGCGGCGCTCGCCGTGGTACTGGCCGCCGCCGCGACCGCACTCATCCTCGTGACTGAACAATTCCGGGGCGCCGACCGATGACGTCTACTGACCCAGGAACGAAAGCCTGCGGCCTTCAGATACGCGCGCTTGGCGTTGCCTTTGGCGAGCGAACGGTGCTGGACGATTTCGACCTCGACGTTGCGCCGGGAGAAATCGTCGTCGTGATGGGCCCGAGCGGATCTGGCAAAAGCACCCTGCTTCGGTCCATCGCCGGTTTCACAGAGATCCGCACCGGTCAGATCGATATCGACGGAATCGACCTTCGTGGTGTCCCGACGCACCAGCGAAAGCTCGGGTACGTCTTCCAGGATTTGGCGCTGTTTCCCCATCTCGATGTCGGCGAGAACATCGCCTACGGCCTCCATCGACGGCACGAACCCAGCTCCGTTCGAACGGCACGAGTCGCCGAGCTCCTTGCCCTCATCGCCATGAGCGGGGCCGAACGTCGCTCGGTGACCACCCTGTCGGGGGGCGAGCAACAGCGCGTGGCGTTGGCTCGTGCACTGGCCCCGCGACCGCGGTTGCTGCTCTTAGACGAACCCCTGGCGGCGCTCGATATCCAACGCAAGACCGAGCTCGCCGACGAACTCCGCCGCATCATCACCACCACCGGCGTGACTGCCGTTCACGTCACTCATGACCCCGACGAAGCCACCCGTATCGGCGACCGCACTGTCTACCTTCAGCCGAGGTAGGCGGCCTTGACCCGTTCGTCTTCGAGGAGGTCGGAGGCGACGCCGCTCATGAGGATTCGTCCGGTATCGAGCACGTAGGCCCGGTCGCTGTGGTGCAACGCCAGGTTGGCGTTCTGCTCGATCAGCAGGATCGTGACGCCTCGCGCCCGAAGATCGTCGATGATGCGAAAGATCTCCTGCACGATGATCGGTGCCAGTCCGAGCGACGGCTCGTCGAGCAGGAGGAGTTTCGGCCGACTCATAAGCGCGCGTGCAATAGCTAGCATCTGCTGTTCACCACCAGAGAGCGTCCCGGCTAACTGTGTGCGCCGTTCTTTCAAACGCGGGAACAGAGCGAACTGTTCTTCGATGTCGGCGGTGATCGCGGACTTGTCTTTGCGGACGTAGGCGCCGAGTTCCAGATTGTCCTGAATCGAAAGTCGGGTGAGCACTCGTCGACCCTCAGGCGACTGAGCCATCCCCCGTCGCACGACCTGTTCGGGCCGCATGGAAAGAAGGTCTTCGCCGTTGTAGGTGATCCGACCTGCCTTCGCTTTGACGATGCGGCTGAGCGCTCGCAGGGTCGTGCTCTTGCCCGCGCCGTTGGCCCCGATGAGCGACACGACCTCGCCGACCGCTACGTGGAACGAGATGCCCTGCAGCGCCTGGATGCCTCCATAGGCAACCTCCAGGTCCTCCACGCAAAGGAGTGCATCAATGGAGGTCATGGCGCTCCCAGGTAGGCCCGGATAACTTCGGGATCTCGTTGCACGGCGGCCGGTTCGCCGAGGGCGATGAGTTGACCGAAGTTCAAGACCGCAATGCGGTCACACAGTCCCATCACCAACGGCACATTGTGCTCGATGAGCAACACGGTGAGGCCGAAGCGGGCTCGCACGTCGCGGATGAAGGCCGACAATGACGCCTTTTCGTTCGGGTTCATACCGGCAGCCGGCTCGTCGAGCAATAAAACCTTCGGATCAAGCGCCAGCGCCCGAGCAATCTCGAGGCGACGCTGGTCGCCGTAGGGGAGATTGCGAGCGTCCTCATCGGCGCGACCGGTCAGGCCGACGAGGTCGAGAAGCTCCCACGCTCGATCATCAACCTCACGCTCCTCACGACGCGACGACGGCGTTCCCAACACCCCTTTGATCACGCCGGTCTTGGTATGCAGGTGACGCGCCGTCTTCACGTTTTCGAGTGCTGACAGGCGGCCGAAGAGACGGATGTTTTGAAACGTCCGGGCAATGCCGCGTTCGGCAATCCGGTAGGGCTTGAGGTTGGAAATCTCCGCGCCCTCGTGGCGGAGCGAACCTTCGGAGACCTGCTGCATTCCGGTGAAGAGGTTGAACAGGGTTGTCTTTCCGGCCCCATTCGGACCGATGAGCCCGAAGATCTCACCGCGAGTCACGTCAAAAGACACGTCGTTCACGGCAACGAGTCCACCGAATCGGCGCGTGGCACCAACGGCCGAAAGCACCACGTCGGTCATGAGCCGACCTCGGGTCGCGGTCGTCGTCTTCGCGGGAAGAGGCGATCGACGAGTCTCGGCGTGGCCAGCCCCTGGGAGAAGTAGATACACACCAGGACCATGAGGAGGCCGTAGACAAACGGGCGGCCGTTCTTGATCGGTTCAGACACCGATTTGGGGAGAAAAGGGCGGTCAGCGACCCATCGCAGCAGCTCCGGGATGGCCGTGAGGAGGAACCCGCCGACGAGGGGTCCGAGAAAAGTTCGAGACCCACCGATAACCACGCAGGCGAGCATGAGGGTGGCGGCTTCGAATGTTCCCTGCCGGGCGTTCCACGTGTTGAGCGTGTGAGCGGAAATAACTCCCGCTAAGGCCGCCAGTACTGCGCCCTGGGTAAAGGCCAAGACCTTGTAATACGTGGGATGGATACCGGTGGCTGATGACGCCAATTCATCTTCGTTGATGGCCACGAGGGCCCGTCCCACCCGCGAGCGTTCCTGTCGAAACACGAACCACGTGCCGATCCCCAGCACCGGGAGCGCAAGCCAGAGATACGACAGTTGCGAATCGAGCGGCTGAGGAATGTCGAAGATTCCCGTTGCTCCACCGAAGATCGGCAGGTCGAGGGTGATGAGACGAAAGCATTCGACGAAGGCGATGGTGGCGAGGGCCAGGTAGATGCCGGAGAGTCGAAGGGCCAGGTACCCCACAATGACGCCGATGACCGCAGCGAACACTGCGGCCACCACGAACTCCAAGAGGATGAGGCGGAAGTCGTACAGCTCCCGACTGAACGTGAACGTCCGACCGAGCGCCCGCAGCTTCCAGAAGCCCGTCTCGTCATCTAGGTGTACGTAGCGCGTGGAGATGATGGCGGCAACGAAGCCACCCATGGCATAGAAGCCGGGCGATGCCAGTGAAAGCTGCCCGGCTCGAAGCGGCAGGTAGACCGACAACGCCAGGATGGCGTAGCGGACCAGGTCCACTCGAACCGACGGCTGGAGCGGCAGGAGCAGGGCGAGCGAAAAGAACCCGAGAACCAGCGCCACAGAGCGCAGGGAACGGAGTCGGGTGGCGAGCAT
>JANLQX010000092.1:0-5103 GCA_031368095.1 Actinomycetes bacterium
GGCCCATTCGCCCACAGAAAGTAGGAAGAAGGGCCCAAACTGAACGGCCTCGTGGTGCGTCGCAGGAATAGCTCCAGCGGTTCCGAGCGCTGCGCGGCGAGTTCGACTGACGCGAGGATTTCGTCGGCCTGTGCGTTTCCAAGGGCGAGCCAGTCACGTACCGGTTCGCAGGAGTGCGCGGAGAGGTTGTCCAGCACCACGCGTGCGTCGAGATCACGGCCGCAGGCGACGCTCGCGGCACAACGCAGCGACGATGTCCTTACCGACACCCTGGCGAACGCCGAGCGTCCGGGTGGTCTGGCATTCCGACTCTTCGTCGCGCACGGTGTGGAGCATGTCGTGAACGATTGCTTCGAGGACGTCCACACCGCTCACCGGTTTGCGTCCTCGGCTTTTGCCGATCACCCCCAGTCCCTCAACACCTCGCGCACGAAGGTGCCGCGCCACGCCAGCATCGTCGTCGATGTCGACCCGAGCTCACGCTCGACCTGTCGAAGCGGACTCGCACCCGCCAGCCAAAGGATCATCCTCGCCTGGCCGACTTTGCGCACCGGTTCCGTCTGCAATCGAGCAATCCGGGAAGCTCAGCGGGCTGATCATCTGACATCTCAAGCGTGACAGCCACACCACACGCTACGCGCTGGAACGAAATCAACCACGAACGACTAGGCCTGCCAGAGGGTCGCCATCGGAACTGCGGCGAGCCGAGGACCGAACCGAACGGTGTCTCGTCCGGTGTAGAAAACGATGCCTGCGGCCAGCCGGTCGCCAAATCGTTCCATGAGGAAACGCAGTCCTTTGAAATCGTGGCTCCCCACGCTGCTACCCGCTTTGATCTCAATACCGACGAGCGTTCCGCCCGGTCCTTCCAAGACGCAATCCACTTCGAGGCCCTGTCGGTCGCGGTAGTGAAACATCGAGGGCGACGCCGCCGAGGAACCGATGAGCTTGCGGATCTCCATGAGCGCAAACGTTTCCACTAGCTGCCCCGTTGGCGCATCGGGATGCCGACGACTACGTGACGAAACCGTTCTCGTACCCGGTCCTGCTGGCGCGCTTGCGAGCGTTGCTACGCCGTTCGTCGACGCAGCTGTCGGCCAGGCTCACCGTCGGCGATCTGCGCCTCGACGCCGCCGCGCACCAGTGCTGGGCCCATTTCACCACGAAGGACGTCCTCGCTTAACCGCTCCTTCGTCGCCAGCTACGACGAACGGAACGCGAAAACACGGCCAAATGGCCCTTTGCTGGCGACGAACCTCGGGTCAGCTGGCGACAAATGACCTCAGCCAATCAGCCGGTTCACCACGTTGACGCCGGGTCGGTAGACGAGGTGAGCGAACGAGGGCGCGTCGAGAAGGACCACGCTGGCCCGAGCGCCCGGCGACAACGTGCCGAGACCGTCGGTGCGGCGCAGGGCGTTGGCGCCGCCGATGGTGGCCGCCAGGATTGCTTCCTCCGTGGTGAGGCCCATCTCGCGCACAGCCAACGCAAGGCAGAACGCCATCGACGTGGTGTAGCTCGAACCCGGATTGCAGTTGGTGGCGATGGCGATCCGCACACCGGCATCAACGGCTCGGCGGGCGTCGGGATAGGGCTGACGGGTCGAGAAATCGGCGGCCGGGAGGAACGTGGCCACGGTGTCGCTTCCGGCCAGCGCATCGAGGTCGTCGTCGGTCAGGTACGTGCAGTGGTCCGCGCTCGCCGCGCCCATCGACACGGCCAGTTGCACGCCGGGCCCGTGGCCAAGCTGATTGGCGTGCACACGGAGGCCCAAACCGCGTGCCCGTCCAGAAGAAAGAACGGCCCGACTCTGATCGACATCGAAGGCACCGCGCTCGCAGAACACGTCGATCCACTTCGCGTGGGGCGCGCAGGCGTCGAGCATTGGTCCGCAGACGAGCGACACGTAGTCATCGGGACGACCTGCGTAGTCAGCCGGGATCACATGGGCGCCGAGGAAGGTCACGTCGTCGGTCAGCTCGGCGGCGAGCGCGCAGCAGCGTTCTTCGGTGACAACGTCGAGCCCGTAGCCCGACTTGATCTCGATGTGGCCGATACCGTGACGACGCGCCTCGTCTCGACGGGCGACCGTAAGCGCGCGTAGCTCTGCGTCGCTCGCGATACGCGTAGCCTCCGTGGTCACGCGGATGCCGCCGGCGGCGTAGGGCTGGCCAGCCATGCGGGCGATGAACTCATCGGCGCGATCACCGGCGAACACCAGATGCGAATGCGAATCAACGAAGGCGGGCATCACGCAGCAACCTTCGGCGTCGATCCGCTCGTCGGCAAAGCCGTGACCGGCCGCCTCGATGGCGGCCACGGTTCCGTCGACGATCACCATCGACGCATCGCGCACCAACCCCAGTGGACCCTCACCAAGCGTGGGATCACACGTGACGAGCTGACCGATGTTGTCGACCACCATCGACGTCACGACTCACTCCAGAGCGACGAGACAGAGTTAGTAAGCGCGCGTGGCACATCGATCGATGCGTGCCTACCGTCGCGCACAACCCAGCGTCCGTCGACCATCACGTGGGCCACGTCGGCGGCCGCCGCAGCGAACACGACCGACGACACCGATGATGCGTCGCACCCAGCCAAACGCACCGACGTGGGATCGACCACCATCAGGTCGGCCACCGCGCCAGGGGCCAACATCCCGCCATTCCAACCGATCGAGCGATAGCCGTCGGCCGCCGCCGAGTAGAGCAGGTCACTGGGACGATGCACCCCGCGCACGTGGGTGCACAACCGCTGATGGGACTCGACTGCTCGCAGTTCCTCGAACGGATCGATCACGGCGTGGGAGTCGGATCCGATACACAGACACGCGCCCGCCAGGATCAGCCCGGCCGACGGGCCGATGCCGTCGGCGAGATCGCGCTCCGTCGTGGGACAGAAGCACGCCGTGGCCTTCGCCGCCCCGTAGATCGCCACATCGGCATCGGTGAGATGCGTGGCATGCACGGCGGTGAAGATCGACGTGATGGCACCGGCGTCGGCCAGGAGCGCTGTGGGGGTGCGGCCGGTGTGGGCCAGGCAGTCTTCGTTCTCGACCGGTTGTTCCGACACATGGGCGTGGAGCGGACACTCGTGAGCGGTCGCCCAACGGGCTACTTCCGCCATCTGAGAAAAGGAAAGCGCGCGTACGGAATGGATGGCGGCACCCAGTCGGACGGTGCTCGATGCGAGGGAGTCCATACGTTCGTTGCGTTCGGCCCACACGTCGACCGAGCCGTCAGAGAACCGCTGCTGCACGTCGTTGAGGGCTGCGTTGAAGCCACCCTGGAGATAGCAGGTGTCGAGCAAGGTGAGGCGAATGCCCGCAGTATGTGCTGCCTCCACCAGGACCACCGACATGGCGTTCGGATCGGCGTACGCAACGCCACCCGGGCCATGGTGTAGGTAGTGGAACTCACCGACCGCGGTGTATCCGCACAGCACCATTTCGGCAAAGACCGCAGTGGCCAGGTCGCGATAAGAGTCCGGATCAAGTTGCGCGGCCAGCGCATACATCTGATCACGCCAGTTCCAAAACGAACCCGTCCCTCCGTGGGTCCGACCACGCAGCGCCCGATGGAACGCATGGGAATGGGCGTTGGCAATCCCCGGGAGAACCAAGCCGCTGACCCGCTCCGCATCATGTGGTGGCGGCACATCGGCGGCTACGGAGGTGAACACTCCGTCGGCGATATCGAGCAGCACTCCGTCGGCAAAAGAGTCACCACCCAGCCACGCCCGCTCGCACCAGAGTTGCACGCGCGCTTACGACCCGACCCGTTCGACGAATGCCGTGATTCGCTCGATAAAGGCGGCCCGATGGTGCAACTCGAACTGCTCCCACGTGGTGAACGTGGTCGGGTCGGTGACGCGATCAACGAACAGTTTCCCATCGAGATGATCGCACTCGTGTTGCAACGTGCCGGCGGTCAGGCCGCGCTTGATCTCATCGTGGGCAACCCCATGGCGGTCGAGCCAACGCACGCGAATATTCACGTGGCGCATCACGTTGCCGCGAAGGTTCGGGACACTCAGGCACCCCTCGTTGATCTCCACCAGTTCGTCGTCAAGAAACGAAATCACCGGATTGACGAACACCGTGAGCGGGATCTTCGGCTTATACGGGTAGCGCGGATTGTCATTCACCTCGACCACCGTGATCCGTACCGATTCGTGGACCTGATTGGCGGCTATCCCGGCCCCGTTGGCGGCACGCATGGTGTCGATCATGTCGTCGATCAACGTTTGAATCGGCGGCGTCGCCAACTCCTCCGATGAAAGCAACCGGGTCGGGACGCGCAAAACCGGATGACCAATATGGGCAATGGGACGAACCGCCACCGGTCAGCCTTCCCGCATCGGAATCCGGACCCCGCGTTCGTCGGCCGCCTTGACGGCCTCCGGATATCCGGCATCGACGTGGCGAATGACGCCCATTCCGGGATCGCTCACCAGCACCCGGGACAGCTTTTCGGCGGCAAGGTCAGTTCCGTCGGCCACGGCGACCATGCCAGCATGAATCGACCGTCCGATGCCGACGCCGCCGCCATGATGGATGCTCACCCACGACGCGCCGCTCGACGTGTTCACCAACGCGTTGAGCAGCGGCCAGTCGGCAATCGCGTCGGAACCGTCGGCCATCGCCTCCGTCTCGCGATACGGCGACGCCACCGAACCGGAGTCGAGATGATCACGGCCAATGACGATCGGCGCCTTGAGTTCGCCACGCCGAACCATTTCGTTGAAGCGAAGGCCGAGGCGATGACGCTCCCCATAGCCAAGCCAGCAGATCCGAGCCGGGAGTCCTTGGAAGGCGACGCGCTCCCCCGCCAGGTGCATCCACTTGGCCAGACCGTCGTCGTCCGGGAACTCTTCGAGCACGGCCCGGTCGGTGGCGGCGATGTCGGCCGGATCACCGGAAAGCGCTACCCATCGGAACGGACCCTTACCTTCACAGAAGAGCGGGCGGATATAGGCGGGCAGAAAGCCGGGATAGTCAA
Organism: Actinomycetes bacterium; assembly: GCA_031368095.1. Taxonomy (GTDB): domain Bacteria; phylum Actinomycetota; class Acidimicrobiia; order Acidimicrobiales; family JANYDT01; genus JANLQX01. Next base: position 5,004 of record JANLQX010000092.1, read on the forward strand.
AGGCCCGGTTGAACCCACCGAGCTTTGCTTCGGCTCGGAGACTGTTGCCGTAGTCGAACACTTCGGCTCCACCGTCTTGGAAGCCGACCATCGCCGCGCA
>JANLQX010000121.1:0-22800 GCA_031368095.1 Actinomycetes bacterium
ACCCACCTCCGCGCTCTCGATCTCCTCGCCGTCGCCAGCATGACCACGGTGCTCGGACCGCTCGGACGACCGATACCTCCGGTACTCACTTACGTCGATAAAGGGCTGGGGGCGGCCATCCTTCGAGCGGGCGTACGGCTGTGGGACGGCCAGCTCAGTCCGGCGGCGGCGATCAAGGTCACGCGACACAACTTGTTCCGACCGACCTCCCTGGTGCACGAAACCGGCCATCAGGTGGCCCACCTCCTCCGGTGGGTTCCGGAGGCGAGCCTCCGCCTCTCCCAGCTGCTTGGCGACGACCCGCACCTCGCCATGATGTGGCGGTCGTGGACCTCCGAGGTCATTGCCGATGTCTACGCATTCGTGCACTGCGGCTATGCCGCCGTGGCCGCGCTCCATGACGTTGTCGCCAACGAGCTGGAAAGCGTGATGCACCTGACTCCCGGTGATCCGCATCCGATCTCGTATCTTCGGGTTTTGCTCGGCGTGGCGATGTGCCGAACGAGCTTCGGGGCCGGGCCGTGGGATGAGCTCGAAGCGGCGTGGATTGCGACTCATCCTCTGAATGGCGCCGAACTTGGCGTCCGTGACCTCATCCGTCGTTCGGCCGGCCGCGTTCGCGCCATCGCCGAGATGCTTCTCACCGCCCGCTTCTCGGCCTTCGGCTCGCAGTCCATCGTCGGGCTCGTCGACGTTCAGACCGTTGCGCCGCGTGCACTCGAATCGCTGGCGGCGCAGTCCGGTCCCTCGCTGTTTACGTCGTCGCACCTCGTGCGCCGTGAGGGCTTGCGGATCGTGGCTCTGACCGGCCTTCGCATTGCCACCGAGCCGCGTCGAAGCGTGGAGCACGTCGCCGACTTTGCTCGGTTCGCGCAGACCCTCGGATCCCCCGTTCCCATCACTCGCGCTGCCTGACCACAGGAGAGAACATGCCAACTCAATCGACCAGCGAGCTTCTCGCCCAGCAAACGGAGAACATCACCGTGCTCACCGACGGGGTCGGTCAGTTGACCGAAGTCCTGAAGTCGTTGATCGAAGTAGTCGTGCGGGAGTCGTACCAGCCGGAGGTAGCGATCATCAACAATTCGGTCGTTCAACCTGCGGCGCAAGCCACCGCCGAGCAGCTCTGGGCGCATCTCACCAGCAGTGGGACGATGCTGCTTGAGTCGGATTATCGGCTCATGCGCCAAAGCCTTGGTCGGCCGGATGTGGACATGACGCTGGACGTGATGGCCGACGCCGAGAATCACTACGTTCACGTGCGAGGGGTGGGCCTGGCCACATCGGTCGCGCTCAACATCGATGGCCGCGTGGTGACTCCGATCCGGCACGACTCGACGCACTTTGTGGTGCCGGTTGCCCTGGTGCTGGCCGGTCTCACTGAGGCCAAGCTCGAAACGGACCCGTTGATCACCATTCTTTCGTTTGGCCAACGCGGCATCACCGGCCGGTATGCGGCGCGTTTCAGTGATCTGTTCAACGCCGACTACTACGCCAAAGGACTGTCCTGATGTTTCGCTACCTCGCCTCTCGACTCAGCCCGTCGACACCATCCGACGGAACAGAGCTCTTTCGCCTGCATCCGGTGCAGCTTCATCGCTACCTCGACGATGCCTGGCGCTTTCGGGGCATTGTTCGAACCACATCGAGCACCCCGCCCGAAGTGTTTCTTGGCGAGAGTCAAAACATCATCGCCACGATGAAACGACCCGATGGTCTACTCGACCCCGCCACGATCATGGTGCCCGGAACAACAACGCCACTTCCGCCGCCTCCGCCAGGTCCGTGGGAGCACCTGATATATGCGTACTTACTAGAGAACACCGGTGTTCTACGGATCTTTCGACGGGTGCTCGAGATGTACACGTTCGGGGAACAACTTGAGGTTCCGTCAGACGTCACGCGGCAGTGGCTGCGTTCGACTGAGCAGTTGTTCTTTCGGGACCAACCGCTCTTTACGATCTCATCGCTCAGCAGCCAGATCCGGCCGGACTTTGAGCCAACCCGGCTCAACGCCTACTGGCGACTTGTCGGAATGGACATTGACCACATGGGACCCGACGGCCGCCCCGTGCCATATCCAAAGGTCGGTGCCGCCAATATCGACTTCGTTGCCAACTTCGAGATGTTTCTCTCCGAGGTGTGGCAGGGCTACCTCAACCGGATCAATACGAGTGGCGAGAACGCGTCTGATCCGTCGGCGATTTCAAATCGGGCCGACATCGTGTCGACCGGACTCCGAGTTCGTCGCCGCAACGGAAACCTGGCGGTCGAGGAATACCTCATGACGGCAATGCTCGGCTGGTTCCACCTGACGCTCGAATCCGACAACGCCATCATTCAGGACCTCAAAGCGAACGCCGCCAATCCCGCCGAACGTCTCCGCAAGATCGGAGATCGCGTCGGTATTGCACCGCATCCGCGGGCTCGTGACCTGTTCGAAATGGCCGAAGCAGCGAGCACGATTCTGCGGTTCCTCGAGCTCCAGGAGTTCTCGACGGACACCAAGGCAAAAGCGCTCTACGACATCGATGGGCCGATTCGCGACGACGTGCTGAAGATCATCAATCACTGGTCGTTAGCGACGGGGCGCAATCTCAAGGTGCGGCGCACCGATATTGCGTCGGCCGGTGCACCAGTCCGGACGCGGGCCGCCGCGGTGGCAGCACCGGCCGGTGTTCGAGCCGCCGGCCAGCTGACCGTCAACGGCTCACGGAACTAGCGGGGGAGCGAGACATGTACGAGCAATGGGGCGAAGCCCCCTTCGTCAATCCGGCCCATGCCGGTGGCGAGACCTCACCCACCGGTGAATACGGGTCCGGTGAATACGCCGGCTCGACGGAGTTTGGTGAGTCGGCATTCCTGACTCCGGAAGCGAATGCCGAGGCCCATGCGTCGGTCGACCGATGGGCCGAGACCCTCGGCGAACAGCCATGGGGCCAACGTCCGTCGGGTGAAGCCGGCGAGGCCGGGTGGCCTGGCGAAAACGAATTTGGTGAAGCTGCGTTCGGTGAAGGCAAGTGGAACGAGACGAATTCGGCCGGAGAGGGGGAATGGGGCGAGTTCGCCGGCGAAACGATGGAGTCCGGCGAGTGGACCGAGTCCGGCGTGGGCGAGTTCGCCGAGCTCGGTGAGGACGAGTGGGGCGGACCGGCGACGCCAACCCTTCGTGGTCAAGTTGGCGGCGCGTGTTCCGATACGACCTGGAACCGACAACCATGGCGAGTCTCACGGCCCGGTCGCCACACGACTGTTTCGGGTTCCGCAATCTCGGAGTCAGTAGCGCGACGCGCCCACGTCCGCGAGCTGACTTTGACCGACTTCGACGTCGACAACTATCGACTCCGACCAGCGCATCGCGCCGCGCTCGCTCAGCTCGCCGATCAGCTCGCCGCGGGCGTGCGTTCAGGGCGCCTCTCCATGCCGATCGACCTTCGTATTCGCGGTTCGGCGTCGAGTACGGGAACTGATCGTCGGAACTTTGAACTCTCGCGTCATCGCGCCTGGAACGTTCGGTCAGCGTTGCTGTGTCTCTTGCAGCAGTCGGGCCTTGTCGACGGAGTCCGAACCGTATGGACGCCGGTCGGCGAAGGCGTAAGCCAGATGGCCCTGGGGGACAGCCGCGAGTCAAGCGAGTTCCGCGGGGTCAAGGTGCTGGTGGTGGCTCCGGTTCGGAGTTGCGGCTGCGCCAGTCCGTCGTCGCCGACCCTTCCCGGTCCGCCAGGGCTACGGCTGCCGTTCCCGACGCCGGGACCGGGCCGATACGGGCCGTATCGTCCGGGAACTGTCGCCGCGCCTCGTGGTGGTGGCGGAATGGTGCCGTCGTCACGGACGTTGGTCACGGCGTCGCTGTGCTTTTCCCTGACCTCGCTGCGCCGTTCGCCTGGGGCACCACCGCTGCTTCGCCTCGTGCCGGGTCTGCCCGGCGTCGTTCTCCCGTCGGCTATCGCTCCCGTGGCGCGCGCTCGACTGACGGTTACCGATCATCGTCGTCGACGCTCGGCCGTCTACGAAGTACGCGGCGTGGCTCTCGTGGTGCGCGGCGGAACGCCGCAACAGCTCGTGGGCAGAATTGGCGGATCACTGGCGGCGATGCTCCGTGCACCACAGCTTCGAATCCCATCGTTTCTCGGTGGTCGTATGTTCTCGGTGGCCGGTCGAGTGGTCGCTGACGCAATGCGGCGGATCTCGACAACCGGACGATGTCAGCCGGTGGGGGCGCGATCACTACGTGGCCATCCGGCGACTCGTCTCGGAGGACCTGCTGTTCTTGTTCTTCCGGCGACCGGCGTAGGTCAGCCGCTTCTCCACTTGAGCCGTGGCGCGCTCTCCGCCCGTGGTGTGGTGTTGCGTCGACGCCCGGTTCCCGTCAGTCCGGGCACCCGCTCCAGCAGGTCCACGATCGTGCTGATCGGCGTCATGCGACGCGTGCCGGTGGCCGGGTATCGCATGATGCCGGAGATCAACGAATGGGAGATGGCGGGTGAAGCGACTGCTTCGTTGGAATTCGGTGAGCGCCAGGAGCACGGCGAATTCGGTGAACTTGGCGAACTCAATGAACTTGGCGAATTCGGCGAGTTCGGTGAAGCTGCCAATGAGTTTGCCGGTGAGTTTGGCCAGGAGTCCCACGCCGAGGTAAACGCTGAATTCTCGAACGAGTTTGCCAACGAGCTTGCCAATCAATCGGTCAATGAGTTCGCCGCGGAGTTTGGGAACGAATTCTCGAACGAGTTCGCCAATGAGGTCGCCAACGAGGATGAGCTCGTGGGCGAGTGGGCCAACGAGCTCAACGAGTGGACGGAGCTGGGCGCCGAGGTCCCGTGATAATCGACGCGCACTGCCACGCCGGACGGGCGCAGGGGCTTTCGCATCCGTCGGACACCCGCGCCGACCTGAAGAACTACCGCCAGCGCGCCATGGCGGCGGGCATTTCGCGAACGGTCTTGTTTGCCCCTTTGGACGAGGACTATGGCCCGGCCAACGCCGAGGTCGCCGCCATTGTTCGAGGCGAGCCGGGTCGCTACGTCGGTTTCGTCTTTATCAACCCAACCTTCGATCGCGGTCGGGTTGCCACGATTGTGACGCGCGCCGTTGCCGATTGGAAGTTCCGCGGCATCAAGGTGCATTGGCGCAATGGTCGTATGACGCGCGAAGTCATGGAGGTTGCTCGCATGGCAAAAATCCCGGTGCTTTACGACCCACGGGGAGACACCACCACGGTAGAACTCGTCTTGCGCGAGTATCCCGAAGTTGCCCTCATCGTGCCGCATATCGGTTCGTTCGCGGGCGATTGGGGCGCGCAGGTGGCGCTCATTGACAAGCTTCGCCGGTATCCCAATTTGTTCGTTGACTCGTCCGGTGTGCAGTACTTCGATCTTCTCGTCGACGTCGTTCGCCATGGAGGACCCGATCGACTGATTTTCGGTTCTGACGGTCCGTTCCTCCACCCAGAGGTCGAACTCACCAAGGTCCGGATGCTCCGCCTCCCGCCCGAACAGTTTGCGATGGTCAGCGGCGGCACGATTCAACGGCTCCTGCAGTAACGAGGACGCGGCGGCAATCCCTATTCAGTGAGAAAGAGGTTCCGGGACGGTCGTTCGGTCGGCAGGAGCACGGTGACGACGGCCCCTCCGCTCGTGGCGTTGGAAGCCGTGACGGTTCCGTCGTGCGCAGTCACGATCGCCTGCACGATGGCCAGTCCCAAACCACTGCCATGCGGACGGTCGCCGTTGCCGTAGCCCGTCCGGCTCTGTTCGGCTCGCCAGAAGCGATCGAAGACGCGTTCAAGATTGCCGGTGGCAAAACCCGGTCCTTCGTCGGTCACCGTGATCACCGTGTCACCGTCGACGTTGTTCACCGTGACAGTGACAGGGGTGCTGGCGGGGGTGTGACGACGCGAGTTCGTCAGGAGGTTGTCAATGACCTGACGCAGAGCATCGGGATCACCGAGCACCTGCGTCGGCTCGGGACGATGGTCCACGAACCGCACCGGGCGTTCGTTGTCGATGGCGTGGCAATCGGTGACCGCATCATGACAGAGCGGACCCACGTCGACGGGTTGGCGACGAAGCTGACGCTGTTCGTCGGAGCGCGCCAAGGTCAAGAGGTCGTCGACCAGGCGCCCCATACGAGCACTCTCCGTCTCGACTCGGGCCATCGCGTTGGCGAGCGCGTCGGGCTCGGTCAGCCCACCGTGGCGATGCAGCTCGGCCCAGCCACGAACCACGGTGATCGGCGTTTGAAGTTCGTGCGATGCATCGGAAACGAAACGGCGCAGGCGCTGCTCGCTGGCGTCTTTTTCCCGGAGGGCGATCGTTCGCTGATCGATCGATGCGCGAAGTCGGCCCACCATCGCATCGAGCGCGGCCCCCAGGTTGTGAAGCTCGGGATGGGGACTCGGCGACCCGGGATCCAGCGTCATGTCACCGTCGGCAATCCGGGCCGCGGCGTTTGCCATGATGCCGAGTGGCCGAAGGGACCTGCGGAGAACGGCAAAGGCGGTGAGCGCGGCGCCTGCCAAAACGCTCAGCGAACCGACCATCAGTGTACGTATGAGATCGGAAACGTTCGCATCGAGCGACGTCAACGGAGTCGCCTCAACATCGAGGTTTCCATCGTCGCGTGCCGCCGCCATGATTCGGTACCGAGGACGACCCGTCGCCGCGATCGTTCGTCCCGGCCCTGGCCCGGACGGACGATCGAGCTGGGAACGAATCCACCCAACGTCGAGAGCAGGTAGGGGATCGGGCGACATCTGCGACCCGGACGGACCGGCTGCGACGATCCGGCCGTCACGCGCCACCACGAGATGCGCGCTGGCTCGTGATTCACCATCCGGCGTCTCTACCGGTCGAGGTGGCACTTGTGGATCGCCCGACCGACCAGCAAGTGCGCCGCGCATTTGTGCGTCGACCTGGCCGACGAGATCGGCTCTCGTCTGGCGAATGACAAACACACCGAGGACAACGAGCGCCACGGCGAGGACCGCGGCCAGTCGGAGGGCCAGCGCGAGCCGAAGTTTCACGGCATCTCCGGCGGCCGGATCGAGTAGCCAAATCCGCGAGCTGTATGAATCAACTTCGGCTCGATGGAGTCAACCTTCTGTCGCAGTGCGCTGATGTAGGTCTCAACGATTCGGCCGTCGGCTTCGGACTCGTAGCCCCAAACCCTCTCCAAGATCTGATCCTTGGAAACGACGCGACCGACGTTCGTCAGCAGATAGGTGAGCAGACGAAACTCGGTAGGAGTGAGAGCAATCTCGTTGTCACTGCGCCACACTCGTCGGGCATCTTCGTCGAGAATCACGTCGGCGCACCGCAGGAGCGGCTGCTCACCTCGTGCCTCGGTGCCACTTCGGCGCAGCACGGCCTCGATCCGAAAGCGCAGTTCCTCCAAACTGAAAGGCTTGGTCAGATAGTCGTCTGCTCCGCCGTCAAAACCTTGGCGCAAATCTTCGATCTCCCGTCGAGCCGTCAGAAAGATTACGGGGGTGAGAATGCGTCTGTTTCGCAGGACCCGACAGACCTCGAAACCGTCGATGTCGGGAAGGCCGACGTCGAGAACGATGAGATCGTGCGTCATCCGACTGGCGGCCTGCAGGGCATCGGCACCCGTGGCGACCGCCAAGACCTCGTACCCGGCGAACCGCATTGCGCTGGCCAGCAACTCTCGAATGGCGTCGTCGTCCTCCACGAACAGCAGCCGCGTGGCTTTCGGTGCGGGCGCAGGCATCGGTGAGGAGGTTACGAGCCCAACCTCAGGACCAGCTGAAGGTTTGATGTACCAGCCGAGGGACATTGCTCAGGGTCTGCGGAGAGTGGGCCCGTATGGTGCCACCATGCCTACGCACCGCATCTTCTCAACTGCACTGACGGTGACGGCCGCGCTCGTCTTTTCGGGCTCGTCGCTCCCGTCTCGCGCTGCCACCACGAACCGAGCCCGCACCGCTCGAACAACCCGGGCGCGCAACACCAAACCAAAAACGACGACGCCAAGCACGTCCATTGCGTCGTCCGTGTCATCGACGACGCTGCCCTCGGTGTCTTCGAACAACGTGATGACCCTCACCAGTCCCGTCATGAGTGCTGGCGGGCCGCTCCCAGTCGCGTACACCTGCGACGGCGCCGCCCACACGCCACCGCTGCGGTGGACGTCCGGCCCTGCGGGGACCGTCAGCTATGCACTCGTGATGCACCATGTGCCAGGGCCCGGTGAAACGCATTGGTACTGGGTGCTCCATGGCATTGCGCCGGGCGTGACGAACATTGACGACAACGCGGTGCCGTCCGCCAAGGTCGGGTCGAACAGCGTCAACGATCGAAACGAGTATGCCCCTCCGTGCTCGAAAGGACCGGGAGCCAAGCAGTACATCTTCACCGTCTACGCGCTTTCGAAGGTGCCCGCCTTCTCCGATTCCGAGAAGGTGACCCGGCAGGTCTTGCTCGATGCCATCAACGCCTCGGTGCTGGCCACCGCCAGTCTCACCGTTACGTACGACCGGACCTCCGTCGTACGTGCCGGAGTAGCCCCATAGGCAGGGCCAAAAAGAGAGCTCACTCGCCGCTCGGCCGCAGGGCTACCTTGGCACCGTGTCGAACCTTCCAGATCGTGTTCCAGGGAGGCTGAAGAGGCATGCGTCGTGGCGGCGGTGGGCCTCCTACGGGCTCGTCGTCGCGATCGCCACGGCCACACTCGCCGGGTGTCGAAACTCGAACAAAACCGAACGGCCGGAGGAAGTGTTCCGTCGCTGGAACGAGCTCGCCGGGGAGAGTGACCCGAAGGCGCTGGCGCTCATTTGCGCCGCGCCCGGAACGGAAGATACGTACGATTCCCCGATCACCAGCTACCGAGCGGGCTTTCCGGTGGTGCGCGCCGATGGGTCTGGAAACAAGGTGCCGGCCCTCCACGTTGGCCGCAACGACGAGAACGGTAGTGCCGTGATCGACTTCACCGACCCCGGAACTTCCACCGTCGGTGACGAAGATGACGTCTACGTGTCGATGGTGAAGGAGCGCACCGGTTGGAAGGTCTGCCGGGTCCAGATCACCGCCGCCGGCGGCTTTGGCTGAGGCGCGGTCACGCCTTCGGGCATGGCGATTTACCTCGAATCGACGATTCGAGGTAACAAGGTCACGTTTGTGGGGGCAACCTCTCTCCGAACGGGGAAGGCGCTCCGGTAGCGTTGGGGAATGGTTTGGTGTGCTGGATGGGCGTGTTGAGTTCGGAGCTTTCCGGACTCGTCGAGATGCTCGAGGCGGTGGTCGCTGATCGCTCGCTCCTCAATGCCCTGACCGACACCGAGCGCCATCGACTCCTGGCCGCCGCTGGCACAGTGTTCAATCCCGACCCGACCGATCGACGTCGGCAGGCCAAAGCGGCGGAAAAACGTCGCCGGGCGGTGAAGACCGCTCAAGTCGTGAACGTTGAAGCCGAAAGTGGCATACGGCTTCTTCGCGCCAAGCCGGTGTTCACCACGCCGAACGTCTTTGCTCCGGCGGACGGTGACACGCAGGAGACGATCGATGCCGATGACTTTCGCGAGTTCGCGCAGTCGCAACACTGCTATATCTGTAAAAAACACTACCTACGTGTGCATAGCTTCTACGATCAGCTCTGCCCGAGCTGCGCCACGTTCAACTTTGCCAAACGATCTGAGACGGCGAACCTTGGAGGCCGCGTTGCCCTGCTTACCGGTGGGCGAGTGAAGATCGGCTATCAGGCCGGCATCAAACTTTTACGAGCCGGTGCCCGGCTGTTCGTGACCACACGTTTTCCTCGGGACTCGGCTGCTCGCTACGCCGCGGAATCCGACTTCGACGATTGGAGCGATCGGCTCGAGATCCACGGGCTCGACCTTCGCCATACGCCAAGCGTCGAGGCGTTCTGCCGACTCCTCGAGACCCGAACCGATCGACTCGACTTCATCATCAACAATGCCTGCCAAACGGTTCGACGTCCGCCTGGGTTCTATGCGCACATGATGGATCTCGAACGGTCGGCTCTGACCACCCTTCCTCGCGGAGAAGCGCTGCTCCTCGGTGACATGAATGTGCGAACTGGTGTCCTTGCACCGCGAAACGAATCGAACGCTCCCACCGCCGCTCCCGAGTTGTCGCAACTTGTTCTGCTCCCCGACGATCACCACGAGGCGCATCTGTTTCCGGCCGGCCTCCTCGATCAAGACCTCCAGCAAATCGACCGGCGCCAGAAGAACTCGTGGCGACTGACGATGGCGGAGGTGTCTTCGGTCGAACTCCTTGAGACGCAACTCGTGAACGCCGTCGCCCCATTTGTGCTCAATGCCAAACTCAAGCCACTGATGTTGCGGACGCCGGGTCGGGACAAGCACATCGTCAACGTGTCGGCGGTGGAAGGTCAGTTCTATCGCCGCATGAAGACCACCCGCCATCCGCATACCAACATGGCCAAGGCGGCGCTCAACATGATGACGCGAACATCAGCGGCCGACTACCACGCCGACGGAATCCATATGAACAGCGTCGATACCGGATGGGTGTCCGACGAAGATCCGGTAGAGATCGCCGAACGTAAGACCATCGAGCAAAACTTCCATCCGCCCCTCGACATCGTCGACGGTGCCGCTCGCATCGTTGATCCCATCATCGACGGGATCAACACCGGGAACCACGTGTGGGGACAGTTCCTCAAGGACTACCGCCCCACCGACTGGTAGTCAGCCAGCGGCGCGCTTGCGCGGATCGGCGGGGGCCGCCTGAGACGCGAGGACGGCTGCGCCGATGACGGAGAGTTGGGCAACGATCGCATCCACATCATTGCCAAGCGCGCGTAGTAGCTGGACCTGCGATGCATCGGTCGTCGCCTCGATGGCATCTCGCGCCGACCGACCGTTCGGCGACAGAGTTCCGTCGTCCACCCAACCGCGAGACCGGAGCGATTCAACGGTCGCGGCCAGTGTCTCTGCATCAAAGCCGCGCGTGCTCGAATACTCGCCAACGTCATAGCCGAGCCACAGTTCGGTGAGGACATTCATTTCCGCCATGTCGAGACCGGCCACTGCACACGCAGCGAGGTGGCCGTCACCCCGGTGCTCGCGAACCAGTTCGGCAGCGCGCCACAGCCGACCGTAGGGTTCGTCGGGAACCGGAAGTGACTGCAGGGCGGCGAACAGTGGACGAGGGCCGGGCTCCACCGCCATGACGGCGGTGAGGAGTTGATCGCCGACCTCGGCGATCGTGGCGGGATCCAAGCCAGTCGTTGCGTCCCGCAGTCCGGACGACGCACCCGATGCGCGCGTCGCGAGGATGTCCGACGCCGACGACACCGTTCGTCCGTGCTCATAGACACTGCCCAGCAGCGCCGGATGGAACACGCCGAACGCCGAGACCACGACGGAGGTGGCCACCTCCGGTCCGAGGGCCGCCGCCCGACCCCACACGTAGCCGTCGAAGAATCCATGGCCGAGGGCGGTGAATGCCGCCGACGCCGATCGTGACCACCAACCAACGGTGGCGATCGGTTCGATGGCGTCACGCAGACGACGCGCCGGCGACGAAGTCACCACGAGGTCCGGCCCTTCGCCGCCGTTCGGGACAAGAAAAATTGCGGCGACGGCGTCGTAGTCCATCCGGGTATCCTGCCCGTTCGAACCGACGCGACCTATTCCGCTCGCCGATGGGCCCAGTTGACGGATGCAGCGCGTAGCGTTGCCGATGTGCAGACATCCGAGCAGGTCTCGACCTCCGATACTCCGCTCCTGCATCGCATCCGGGAGTCGGTGATCGGCGACGACCAGGTGATGGACGGTCCGTTCGGGCCTCGCCGGGTGACCTATGCCGACTACACCGCCTCCGGACGAGCGCTCTCGTTCCTCGAGGACTTCATCCGTGATGAGGTCCTCCCGCGCTACGCCAACACCCATACGGAGTCCTCCGGCACCGGTCTCCAGACGACCCGTCTGCGCGAAGACGCCCGGACCATCATCCACGAAGCAGTCGGCGGGACCGACGAGACGTGCGTGATCTTTGCCGGTTCCGGCTCGACCGGGGCGATCAACAAACTGGTCGGGATCTTAAACATTCGTGTCCCGGCCAACCTCGACGATCGATTCGATCTCCTGAGCCGTATTCCCGCCGCCGAACGCCCGGTCGTCTTTGTCGGACCGTTCGAGCACCACTCCAACGAACTGCCGTGGCGCGAATCGATCGCCGACGTGATCACCATTCGCGAAGACGCGGCCGGTCACATCGACCTTGATCATCTCGACGCCGAACTCACCCGGTTCGCCGACCGGACGATGAAAATCGGATCGTTCTCGGCCGCGTCCAACGTGACCGGCATCATTTCGAATACGTGCGCCATCGCCGATTTGCTCCACCGTCACGGCGCACTGTCCTTCTGGGACTTCGCCGCAGCTGCGCCCTACGTCGACATCGAAATGTTTCCTCTGTGTGCAGACCATCAGCTCGCATACAAAGACGCGGTATTCCTCAGCCCGCATAAGTTCGTCGGCGGACCGGGAACTCCCGGCGTGCTTGTCGTCCGACGCGAACTACTGAACAACAGAGTCCCGGACGTGGTCGGCGGCGGGACCGTCGCCTATGTAAACCGCACCGAGCACCGCTTTATCGACGATCCCGTTCATCGCGAAGAGGGGGGCACGCCGGCCATCATCGAATCGATCCGAGCCGGCCTGGTGTTCCAGCTGAAAGACGCCGTTGGGGTCGCAACTATCCGCCAACGGGAAGCGGACTACTGGACACGGGCGCGCCGCACGTGGCTGGCCAATCCGCTCCTCCAGGTCCTCGGCAACACCGATGCCGATCGACTCTCAATTTTGAGTTTCGTCATTCGTCGTCCCGAAGGTCGATACCTCCATCACAACTTCGTGGTTGCTCTCCTCAGCGATCTGTTCGGCATCCAGTCCCGCGGTGGTTGCTCGTGCGCCGGTCCCTATGGGCACCGCCTCCTCGGCATCGATGATGCGCGTTCGCATGAATTCGAGCATGAGATTGCCACGGGGTGCGAAGGGATCAAGCCTGGGTGGACCCGAATCAGCTTCAACTACTTCATCTCCGAAGCGGTGTTCCGGTACCTCGTCGACTCGGTCGACCTGATCGCCACCCACGGCTGGAAACTTCTCCCCGAATACCGCTTCGACCCGGCGAGTGCCCTCTGGCGGCACCGGCTCGGTCCAGTCGAACCACCGCTGCGACTGCGCAACCTTTCCTACGACGCCACCACGGGCGACCTACGAGTGCCGGACCGCGGACGCGACAGGGCCCCCGAATCCGCCCTCAACGGGTACCTCGAAGAGGCGCGTCGCACGATGGAAGCGGCGTCGCTTTGGTCGCCGTTCCATGACCGACCACCAAGCCTGTCGGAGGAATTCGAACAGCTTCGTTGGTTTGATCTTCCGGCGGCTTCGCTGGCCTGACCGTGGCGTGGACCTGGCGCGACCCTGGCGCGACCCTGCCGTGGACCTGGCCCCACCCTGGCCCACGCCGACGGTGCCCGATCGGCGATGGTGTCCCGGGTAGGGTTGGGGAAAATGCTTCTCGGGTCTCTGGCCCGCCGACCACAGGAGAACCCGATGCTTCGTCATGCCTTCCGAACCGCCACCGTCTCGGCCGTGATCGGTGCCGCTGCGTTCCTGTCCGTTCCAGCAGCGTCGGCCCAGGATGCCACCACGACCTTGGCACCGGTCGCCGACACTGCGGCGCCCGCCCCGGTGGCCGACACCGTGGCCCCGGTGGCTGACCCCGCCGCGGCCGCCACTCCGGCCGGCGGCGTGGCCGCTGGTGGCGGGTATCTGACGAATGACTCCGGCACGCCGGTTCTTCCGATTGTGCTCGTCGTCGGTGCTGCCGGCGCCGGTGCGGCGATCTTCGTCTCTCGCCGCCGCAAGGCCTGAGTTCGCGCCCCGTCAAACGGGGACATCGCATGTCGACTGAACCGACGAAACAGCCACTGATCCGGAGTGCTCCGGGTCGGTGGCTGTACGTCATTCCGGCCCTTCTTCTGGCCGGCGCAGGGTGGACCCTTGCTGCCCAGCGGGCCAGCTCGTCGATCGGCCCCCTCACCGCCGATGAGGCCGCCGGGCTGGAACCGGCCACCGATCAGTCAGATCCAAGGCGCTTTCGGGTCATCAGAGACGGCGTGATCGAGGACACCGCAACCGGAATCCGTCGACGAGTGACGGGTGGTTCCGGACCCGACATCCCGGAACGGTTTGCTGAGGGATCTGGTGACGGTTCGGGCGCGAACGACAACTTGGCTGATGACCGACGCGACGGCGTCGGACCGCGACCGGAGCGGGTGCTGTATTCGTCGATCGGCCTCGACGCCGGCGTTCTTCCCATTGGACTCGATCGCTCCAGTGCGCTCGCCGTGCCACGCCGGGCCGACATCACCGGCTGGTGGTCGGGCGGGTCGGTTCCCGGTGAAGACGGTCCCACCGTGATCGTCGGTCACTACGACTCCAAGGTCGCGGCCGGGGTGTTCGAGCAACTTCCGTCGGCCAAGGTCGGTCAGTCGATCATCGTCGTGCAGTCAGACGGATCGAAGTACCTGTACCGGGTGACCGAAGTGGAGAAGCTGAAGAAGTCGGTCTTTCCAACGGCCAAGGTTTATGCCCCGACGTCGTCATCGACGCTGCGCCTGATCACCTGCGGAGGAGCATTCGACCGCTCCACCGGTCACTACGTCGACAACCTCATTGTCTACGCCGACGTCGTCCCGCTCACGCCCGGCCGTGGCCTGATGCTCGGCTACGTGGCGCCTGAGTACTTCCCCGTGGTCGAGACAACGCTGGTAGCCAGCGAAACCACGGTCGCTTCGTCGACAACTATCGCGGCGAGCACGACCGTGGCGGTGAGCACGTCATCGACGTCATCGACGACATCGCCCACACCGACGAACACCGCAGTGGTCCGTGGGTCGCCGTCGTCGACGGCGGCGGTATCGACTCCAGTGCCGACGACCGCGGACTCACCCCCATCCTCCGCACCGGAAAGTTCTATTCAAACAACGACGCCAGTCACATCAACCAGTGTGCCGGGACCTCTCGGTTCAGCGCCGACGGCTGCCACCAACGCGGTGGAGGCCCCCTCAGCCCCCGTCAGCGAGCGGGTCTAGGCGAGTTAGCGACGGCGCGACTGGGCGGCTTTGGCGGCCTTTTCTGCGTCTTTGCGGGCCCTGCGGACGGCGAGTTTGGCGTCGCGATCCGGATCGAGCGGCTTGGCCACGGTGATCGACACCAGTTCGGCCGGCGGCAGGGCAAGGGTTTCGTCGGACTTGAGCAGTCCTTTGAGGATTGGGGACGCCAGCGCTTCGCCCAGGATTGCTGACGCCATCATCAGACGCACGGCGCCAACGCTGTGCCGTTCGACGAGGCCCGGCAGGACCTCGGCGAGTTCGGCCTCGGTGGGATTGTCGGACGACTCGCCGAGCGACTCGACGCAATCGGCCAGGCATTTGTCAACCACGAGCGACGAGATGCCTTCGAGAAGACCGTTCATGCGTCCTTTGCCGAGCGCCGTGCGCACCGCCGTGGCGTCGAGCCCGCCGCACCGCTGCTCAACGAGCTTGGACTGCTCCTCGTCGAGACCGGCCACGCACCCGTCGATCTCGGCGTCGGTCATGGCCTTTACGGCACGCTCCAGCAAGTTGAGCGCAATCAGACGCTGCTGCACGGCGTTGACGGGGCGCTGGGTTTTGGTCTGGGCGGCACTCACGGCCGAAGAGGCTACTGGGGGCGAGACTCCCGTCGGTTCCTCAGGCTGATGCTCGACGAATCGCCGCGGGGATGTCGGGATAGCGCATGGTGGACGCGCCGCCGTCAACACGGTGGAACGAACCGCTCACGAAGCGCGATTCGTCGGATGCCAGCCACGCCACCAGAGCGGCGACCTCGTTGGGGCTGCCGTGGCGGCCGAGGGTGGTGTTCTCGACGAACTCCTCCACGACGCCGGGCAGAGCGAAAAACGTCCCGGTTGCTGGAGTTTCGATGAGGCCAGGGCCAACGGCGTTTACCCGGATACCCCGTGGGCCGAGCTCCATGGCGGCGACTTCCGTGAGCATGATCACGCCTGCCTTCGCAGCACAGTATGCGGACATACCACGTGACGGTTGGGTGCCGTTGAGCGACGAAATCGTAACGATTGATCCTCCGTCGGCCATGACGCGGCCGGCGTGCTTGATCGTCAGGAACACCCCGGTAAGGCAGAGGTCGACGATGGCACGAAACTCGTCCGCGGAATGGTCCACGATCAGCCCGAACGTACCGCGCCCGGCATTGGCGACAGCAACATCGAGTCGGCCGAAGTGGTCAATAGTATGCGCGCAGAGCAGCTCGAGGTCGGACTCGATGGTGACGTCGCAGCGCTGCACCGAGACTGCGTCCCCGAATTCATCGGCGACCGCCGCGAGGTTCTCATCGTGCAGATCGCCGACCACCACGGCGTACCCGTCGGCCACAAACCGGGTCACGCACGCCCGTCCAATGCCCGAAGCGCCACCGGTGACGAGGGCAATCCGGCGCGGTACTTCGGCGGTGGTCATGCCACGGAGTGTCCCACGCGTGAGTTCACGGACGCAGATCCCGACAGTCGTAGAGCGTGAACGAGGCGCTGGTGGGACCACCGGCGAACGACGTTTCGCCGGTGGTCGTCGACCCCGACTGCCAGGTTGTGGCCGGAACCTCCGCACACTCGGTGGACACGAAGGATGATGCGTTCGTGGCACCCGCACCGCCAAAGCCACCCCTTCCGAATCCACCCGCACTCACCAAGAAATAGCGGATCTGTCGTTCGTCGATCTTGGCTCGGAGTTGCGCCTCGGTGATGATTTGATCCGATCCGATGAAACCGCCCAGTGTCATGACGGGCTCACCGCTCGTGATGATGATGGACTCCGCCTGGCCTGCGCTCTCTACGGCGACCAACCATCGCTCCGTCGTCCGCTGGGCCTGCAGATAGGTCACAAGGCGCTTCTGATCGCCGGCGGGAAAGGTGAAGCCGCCGTTCGGCTGCAACCCTGACCGACCCGAGTCGAGACCGGTGGCCTGGGCATACGGGAGTTGCGGAGTGACACCGTTGGCCAGGGACGACTGGGTCCACATCAACGGCGCGATCACCAACAGCGCTCCAACGCCGACGACAGTTGCCCCGGCGACTCGTGCACCGATGACACGCGTACCGCGCCCGCACGTCGCCACCAGCGCCACGGTGGCAACGGCCGCGCCCGCGACGGCCATCCACGCCAGCCACGGACGCCACGACACCGAATCGGGCCGTCGAAGAACGGTCCACTGCACCACCGCCGTCGCCATCAGTCCGGCGACCGGAAACAACAACCAGGCGCGTTGACGATCACGAATCAGCGAACGAATTTCGTGCCAGCAGATACCGACCAGGGCCGCCGCCGGTGGTCCGATATTGGAGAGGTAATAGGGGTGCACGATGCCCTTGGTGATGCTGAAGGCACCGGCGCCGACAAGGAACCAGCCGCCGAAGATGACCGAGGCGCCAAGCAACGCCGATGGACGGAGACGCCGCCGAGCAACAGTCAACAATCCGCCGCTTAGAGCGAGAGGAAGAAACCAGGCGATTTGCGATCCGAGCTCGGTGTTGGTCAGACGGCTCCACCCGGGAACGCCTCCGTTGAAGCCGAGACGAGGAATTCCAAACCCACCACCTGGTGGGCGGCCGAACCCGCCACCGAACCCGCCGCCCGGCGCTGGCGTTGTCGGCGTTGGGAGCGGAACGCCAGGAAGGAGTCGGCCCAAGGGTCCGCTCCTTGGCAAAGCGGGAACGGCCGCTCCTGGAAATTGGCCCGGCGGGGGAAGTCCCGCTCGCCCTCCCGGTCCACGGGCGTCGCCGGCGCCGCCGAACCCGCCTTGGGTCCCGTCGACCTGGTTGGCGCCATTGCGCTCAAAGGCGAGTTGAAAGGCCGAATTCGTGACGCTTGATCCGACATACGGGCGCTTCGAGGCCGGCGTCAGATCGACAAGGGCGAACCAAGACAGGCCAACCGACGCCATGATAAGCACGCTTAGGAGTGATCCGAGGAGACGACGACGCCAACCAATCGGAGCGCACCATACGAACGCCACGACAAGGCCGGGCATGACCGGCACTCCGGCGAGCATCTTCGCCGTCATCGCCAAACCCGCCAAGACACTCGAGAGCGCAAGCGAACGCAATCGGCCCGACACGACCGCCGCAACCCCAGCCCAAGCGGCGCCGGCCATCATGCACACCAGCACGGCGTCGAGATTGTTGGAGTGACTGACCATCACATGAATCGGGGTTACCGCAAG
Source organism: Actinomycetes bacterium (assembly GCA_031368095.1). Taxonomy (GTDB): domain Bacteria; phylum Actinomycetota; class Acidimicrobiia; order Acidimicrobiales; family JANYDT01; genus JANLQX01. The sequence continues at coordinate 18,299 of JANLQX010000121.1, forward strand.
CACGATTGCGGCGATCACGGCGGCGCTTCGTGAAGCCACCATCAGAGCGGCTCGGTACACGAACCACACCGACAGCACCCCGGCGACGGCCTGCGGTACGAGTAACGACAGCGGGTGAAAACCGAAGACCTTGGCCGACAACGTCTGTACCCAGAGCGAAAGCGGCGGCTTGTCCACCGAAACGAACCCGCCCGGTTCAAAGCTGGCGAACACAAAGTTGTGCCAGCTCTGCGTCATGGAACGCACGGCCGCGGCGTAGTACGCGTTTCCCCATCCGACGGTGCCCAATGCCCAGCCGTTGAGCACGCCCGAGAGCGCTAGGACACCGGCGATCGGAGCGTGCGGTGCGAACCGCCGCCCCGAAATCCGCCGGAGCTGGGGGAGGGCGAGGGGCGACGTCAGCTCGGTCATGCGGTGACACTCTCGATGTCGCCGGTGAGGACAAGGTGAGACACGGTGAGGACACGGTGAGGACACGGCGAGGACTCAGGCGTCGAGGTCGTCGACCCGCCAGGAACCCACGGCCAGCCCATCCAGCGATAGCCCGGCCATCGCCACCCGAACGAGTCGAAGGGTCGGGTGTCCGATGGCGGCTGTCATCCGGCGGACCTGCCGATTTCGTCCTTCCGTCAAGGTGAGCGAGATCCACGACGTCGGGATGAGCACCCGCGACCGAACGGGGGGATGGCGCAGCCACAACCAGTTCGGTTCGTCGACCTGCTGCGCCGACGCCGGACGGCAGGCGGCGCCGTCCAGGACGATGGAACCATTGGTCAGATCGGCAAGGGTTTGGTTCGACGGGACCCCCTCGACTTGGGTCAGGTAGGTCCGCTCGTGGCCGTGACGGGGGTCGGTCAAGCGATGCTGCAAGGCGCCATCGGCCGTCAACACCACGAGACCTTCGGAGTCCCGGTCGAGAAGCCCGGCCGGATACATGCCGGGCTCGGTGATCATCGACGCCAGCGTCTGCGTACCCGCTTTGGCGTTGCCCGGAAGGGTGAACCGGCACACCACGTCGAACGGCTTGTTCAGCACCACCACCCGGCCCATGTCCCCAGTGTTGCAGCCGCAGATTCGTCGTATCGGGACGGCACCCATAGGCTTTGTCTCCGACCGACCGGTCAGAGAATCACCCCGTCATGCGGAGGCCGCCATGAGTTCCACCACCGTCGACACCACCGAGTCCGAGGCCCAACTCGTGGAGAAACTTTGCGACGCCCTCCTCGCCGAGTATCCGCCCGCCACCACGACCGCAATCACGTTCCTCGGTGCCCAATTCGATGCCGGGCTGGCGTGGGTGCAGTTCGGAGTCGGCTTCGGTGGTCTTGGAATGGCGCCCAAACTGCAGGGCACCGTCGATGCCCGCCTCCGCTCGGCCGGCGCCCCCATGGCGTATTACCGCAACCCCATTGGCCATGGCATGGGCGCGCCCACCGTCTACACGTGGGGGTCCGACGAGCAGAAGACGCGGTACCTCCGTCCGCTCTTCACCGGCGAAGAAGTCTGGTGCCAGCTGTTCTCCGAGCCGGGGGCTGGGTCCGACGTGGCCGGCCTCGCCACCAAAGCGGTCAAAGACGGCGAGGAATGGATCATCAACGGACAAAAGGTCTGGACGACCCTGGCCCACCTGTCGAGGTGGGGAATGCTGGTGGCCCGCTCCGACGCGCAAGCCGAAAAGCACAAGGGACTCAGCTACTTCGTCGTCGACATGCACGGCCCCGGAGTCGAAGTTCGGCCGTTGCGGCAGATGACGGGCGACGCCGAATTCAATGAGGTGTACTTCACCGACACCCGCATCCCCGACGCCGAACGGCTCGGTGAGGTCGGCGACGGATGGCGCGTCTCGATCACCACGCTCATGAACGAGCGCGTCTCCATCGGCGGCGCTATTGCTCCACGCGGAAGTGGGCCCATCGGTCTGGCCGTCAAGGCGTTCCGCGACTACGGCCACACCGACGCCTCAACCCGTGACGACCTCATGCGGCTGTGGACGAGGGCCGAGGCCGCACGCCTCACCAACCTGCGCGCCGCCGGGAACCGCAAAGCCGGCACTCCAGGCCCGGAGGGGTCGACCGGCAAGCTAGCTTCGGCCGAGCTCAACAAAGACATCTACGCGTTCTGTATGAACCTGATGGGCGCCGACGCCATGTTGTACGGCGATTACACGATGCGCCGACCGGAAACCGCCATGGCCGGGACAACGTTGCAGGAACAATTCCTTCGGAGTCGGGCCAACTCGATCGAAGGCGGAACGTCAGAGGTCATGCGCAACATTCTGGGCGAGCGGGTCCTCGGTCTTCCCGGCGACGTGCGCGTGGACAAAGGGAAGAGCTGGCTCGAGGTTCCCCGGAACTAACCAGCGAAGCGCAGGCGGCGAGTCAAACCGGGCGGGTTACCTCGATCCGTTCTACCGAGGTAAACCGGTCACGTTGATGGGGGCAACCTCTCTCCTACGGGTTAGCAGGGGAGGAGGGCGCCGTTGGCGGTGATGGCGAGGCCGCTGGCGTTGCTCATGCGGAGGAGCGGTTCGGCGCTGGTGGGACCGAGCGCGAGGACGTGGCGGGCGAGAACGGTCGAGAGCGCGGCCCTCGTCGAGGAGACGGTGGCAGCGATCAGTGAGAGGGGGCCTGACGGCGCCGCAATCGCCGTGGCCACCCCGACCACGTGGGACTCGCGGCAGACGACGACCACGCTCGGAACGACGGCACAGGCGTCGGTCGGTTCGGCCAGGACCACAGCACCATCGCTCGACGAGGAACTGTCGAGGCGGCGACCGACCGAGACGGCGACGAACGGGACGGACCCGTTGGTCAGGCCGGGAAGAAGATCGTCGAGGGCGCGACCGGCGGCCAGGAGCGCTTCGTCATGAAGAACCGGGCTCGATGGCAGGACGCGCAACAGTCGCGACAGCACATGTTGGGCCAGACGTTCGGCGCCCGGGCCCTCGACGAGAACGTCTACGGGGACGTCGCCGGCGGTGCCCGACGTCAGATGACGGACGGTCGAGCAGTCGGCAGCGCGCTCGGCGGCTTCGGCGAAGGAGAGGATCGTCATGACCCCATACTGATCGACTGACCACGCAGAGTGGTGGATCACCCCATCTGATGAAAAGGCCGGAATGTTCTCTCGGGTGTGAACGTCCGCTCGGGTGTGGGCGGGGTCTCGATTAGGCCGTTTCCACGACCTGGAACAGCTCGGCGGTACGTCCGGACGGGAGACCACCGGCCGCCGCCACACTTTCGTTCCAGCCCCGAATCCTGGCCTGCATACCGTCGGGGTCGGGAAGCTGGCTGGCATGACAGCGCAGGGCACGGATCTTGCGATCGAACTGATCGGTGGTGTCGACCCACTTGTTCGGCGTGGGTCCACCCATGATCCACACCTGCCAGGCGGCGTGCGGCTCGAAACCTTCGGTCATGAGCTCGGTGAAGGTGAAGGGATTGCGGGCGTCGGGATAGACGGCGCTGATGGTGGCGTCACCGGCGGCGAGATGGTCCGGATGCGACCCGTAGATCCGGTTGAAGTCGCGCTGGGGCGATTGGCACATCACCACATCGGGCCGGAACCGACGGATCTCGCGAGAGATGTCGCGTCGGAGGTCGAGCGAAGCGACAAGCGCGCCGTCGGGTAGCCGAGGAACACCAGATCGGAGACGCCCAGTTCCTTGGCGGCCGACGTCTGTTCCTCACGACGGATGCGAGGAATTTCCGAACGGGGTACGTCGGGGTCGAATCCGCCGGCGTCGCCGTCGGTCACGATGCAGTATCCGACCTCCACGCCGGCATCCGTGAGGGAGGCGATCGTTCCGGCCGCCCCGAAGTCGACGTCATCGGGGTGGGCGGTGACAACCAACAGTCGATGAATCGGGCGTTCGGTGGTCATGAGTCGGCTCCTACGGTCTGTTTGTAGGCGAGGGCGAGGCGACGAGCGGCCTCCTCGAGCTCGGACGGGGTGAGGGTGGCGAAACTGAACCGAGCGGTGCGGGTTGGCCGCTGATCGACGGCGAATGCCTGGCCAGGAATGAAGGCCACGCCGGCCTCGATGGCGTTGGCGGCAAAGCGATCGGTATCAGCTAGTTGGGGAAACTCGGCCCACAGGAACATGCCACCCTCGGGGCGATGAAACGCGATGCGATCGCCAAACTGTTCGTGAAGCGCGATCGCCAGGGCATCGGCCCGCTCCCGGTAAATCGGGACGATGGCTTGACGATGGGCCTCCAACCAACCCGGCCTTCGGACAACATTGGTGAGGAGATGCTGGGCAAACGTCGACGTATGAAGATCGGTTGCTTGTTTGGCCTTGTTCAGCATGGAGATCACCGCGGGAGGGCCGATACACCAGCCGACTCGAAACCCCGGCGCCACCATTTTGGAGAAGGTCGAAAGGTGAATCACCCGGTCCGTGAACGAGGCGATCGGCGGTACGTCGTCGCCCCGAAAACGTATCGACCCGTACGGATCATCCTCGACGACCAGAAAGCCGTACTGCTCGGCGAGGGCGGC
>JANLQX010000167.1:0-3771 GCA_031368095.1 Actinomycetes bacterium
GACGTGGTGGCGACTTAGGGGTACGGGTCGGGTCGGCCGACGGCGGCACAGAGTTGGCGGTGTCGTTGTTGGGCGTCGAGGTCGGGTGGTGTGTGTTGGGGTGGGGCCATAGGGATTGGTCGCCGTCGACGGTCCACGTGCCGTCTGGTCGGCGGGTAATTCCTTGTCCCGTTTCATGGCGGTGTTGGTGGCAATCAGTGCCGCAGAGGAGCCGCAGGTCGGCGATGTTGGTGAGTCCTCCCTCGTCCCATTCGGTGATGTGGTCGGCGTCGCATCGGCTCCACGGGGCTTCGCAGCCGGGTTTCACGCAGAACCCGCCGTCGCGCAGGGCTAGGGCCAGTTTCTGGAGCGGTGAGGCAAGTCTTCGCGACCGGCCGAATTTCATGATTGCCCCGTCGGCGGCTTGGATCGCGGCGTAGATGTCGGTACGCGGATCATCGACGAGTTTGCGGGCGTCTTCGGTCGGGATCGGCCCGACGCCGAGGATCTGGCATTCGAGCGTTTCGGCTTGCATGGTGATGATCAACGCGGTTCGGGCCGCTCCGCCGGTGGCGGTGCCGTTCATGATGGCCACGAATGCGTCGGCAAGGCGTTGTTCTCGGGGTTCGTCGTCATGCCCGCCGAGCGTTTCGGCACGCTGCGGATGGTCGAACGCAGTTCGTTGCATAGGCAAAGTATAGAACGTACGTTCGCTAAGTGTTCTGTTCGAAATACCTGAAGAAGCCTCCGCGTTCCGGCAGCTACCGGATGTCTTCGGTGTCAGCGGCGCAAGGTGCCGACCGGGTGCGAGGACAGAACGAAGCGTTGCACGTCGATTTCATGGCCTGGCACCGGCCGGAAGAAGAGATAGCCCTGCAGTCGGTCGCAGCCGAGACGGGCCAGAAGACGCCATTGGTCGTCGGTCTCGATACCTTCGGCGACGACGATCATGTTGAGCCCGTGGGCCATGGCGATGACTGCGCTCACGATCTCGGCGTCGCCGCGGTTCTCGGTGATCTGCTGGACGAAGCTTCGGTCGATCTTCAAAACATCGGCCTGGAGCGTGCGGAGATACGTCAACGACGAGTAGCCCGTGCCGAAGTCGTCGAGGGCGATATGGAACCCGAATCGGCGCAGCCGTCGGACCACCTCAAGGACTTCGACGGTCTCATGAATGAGTCCGGACTCGGTCATCTCCAGGGTGATCTGCGACGGTTCGATGCCGTGTGTTCGGAACGTCGTCATCAACCGTTCCGGGAGATCCGTTTCAGTCAGACTCTTGGCTGCGAGGTTCAGAGAAACAGGGACGACGACGCCGACCGACTTCCAAAGGGCCAATTGTTGAGCGGTGAGCTCGACTACTCGTTCGGTAAGTACACGGATCAATCCGCTACGTTCGGCGAGACCGATGAAATCCACTGGGCTGACGCATCCCCGAGTTGGGCTGGTCCACCGACACAGCACTTCGGCGGCGACCGGTTGCCCGGTCGGGGCGTCGACGATCGGCTGGATCGCCACCGTGATCTCTGTCGTGCCGGCGAGCGCCGCGCGGAGGTCGGCGGTCATGGCCAGTCGGCCAGCGGAGTGAACGTCCATTTCCGACGAGTACGTGACCGGGACCGAAGACCGCTCCTTGGAGGCATACATCGCCGAGTCCGCCCGCTGGAACAGTTCGCCGATCGTGGTGCCATGGTCGGGCGTCACCGCAATGCCGATACTCGATACGGCACTGACAAGGATGCCGTCGATCGGGGTCGACTGCTCGAGTGCGGCTTTGATTCGGTCGGCGGCAGCAGCGAGTTCCAACTCGTCGGCGATTCCAGGAAGAAGTACGGCGAACTCATCGCCGCCCAGGCGGGCAACGACGTCGACGTCACGAGTGAGGGATTTCAAGACGCGCGACACATGGATTAACAGCAGATCCCCGGACGCATGACCGAGCGTGTCGTTGACATCTTTGAAGTTGTCGAGGTCAATAAGCAAGATGCCGGTGCGTCCCGGCCCCGCCATGGCCTCGGCCCCCCGACGAAGCAGATAGGCCCGGTTCGGAAGATCGGTAAGCGGATCGTGGAGCGCCAAGAGTTCGTTTTGTGCCGCTTGCCGGGTGAGTCGTCGGGCGATCTTTCCCACGATCGGAAAAAGGCTGAGCCAGAGCATCGCCAATCCGAGTGCCAACAGACGAAAAGTTTTACCGACGTCTTGACCGATGCTTTTGGAGAGTTCCTGATCAACGGCGATGACCTCGATGGTGGCCATGGGCACCTGACCGACCCGAAGCGGGAGGGTCATCGAGAAATACTGATTCCCCTTCACGGTCTTCTTGACGTCCTCTGAGTGCATCCACCGCGACTGCGCACTGCCGGCCAGCGCCCGGCGGCGATCGCGGTTCGGCGGCGCACGAGTGCCTTCCTCTCCTTTGACGGTGGAGTACTGCACTCGGCCGAGGAGGTCAACGACGCGGACGTTCGACGAGGGATCGGAGAACGCCGCCAAGCTGCCGAAGATTGGCTGGAGGCTGGTGCCGACCGTGGCCACGCCGCTTTTCCCGCTTCTCTGCGGGCCGGCCAGGTATTGCTCGCTGACGACTTGTGCGGCCGCCTGTGTCGTATTGGCAATCGTGGTGAGGGCGCGTTCGGCAATGGAATGACGAATTTGGGTTCCGACCACGGCGCCGATGGCAATGATGGGGATCAGGCTCACGATCCCGAACTGGAGAAGCAGGCGGACACCCATTCCCATGCGCTGGTGGCGCGAGCCGGTGATCCTCACAGTCAACTCATCGGACGTTCGCCGAGGTTCCGGACGGGTTTCTGGTGTTTCCCGCCCTGTCCCTCGAAAAGATGGTCCGTGCGACCCACAATGACGGTTGGACTGCGGCGCGAGTTGAACCGGGCGGCGCGAGCAGGACGCTAGGACGAGCTCGGGCGTACGACACGAACGTTGCCGGCGGTCCAGTCGACAAGGAGATCTCGCCGGATGATCCGCCAACCGTCGTCGGTGCGCACGAGTCGGTCCTGATACCGCCCCGCCACGATGTAATTGGGTCCTCCGTCGGCCGCTCGCCGCACGTGCTGGGCCTGCAGGTAGCAACGGCTCGTCGCCTCGTCTCCGGTGACTGCGACCTGATGGTTCGAGATGATGTGCTGGCTGGCGTCGAGCGACGACAGGGCGGCGCGTATGCGATCGATGATGGACTCGATGCCCACCCGCTCGTCTCCGAGGAGGGCCGTGGCGTCAGGGAGGAAAACGTTCCGAAGCGCTTCCCAGTCTTTGGAATCAATGGCCCAGCAGTAGGCGATCGTGACATCGATGATGGCGTTGACATCATCGGTGTGCGTAGTAGTCATACGAGTGTCCATCCTCCGTCGACGCCAAGATTTTGGCCGGTGATGTAACTCGATGCGTCGGTGGCGAGAAACAGGACCGCCTGCGCGATGTCCTCGGGCGTTCCCATCCGGCCCAGTGGAATGTTCTTCGATCGTTGTCGCATCATCGGCCCCATCAGTCCGGTCATCGACGAGGCAACGGGCCACAGCGGTGGCAACTCGCCCGAATGGATCTTGCGTAGCGTTTCCACCGGCACGTTTCCGGGCGATACGGCGTTCACTCGGATGCCATGGGGGGCGAGGTCCACGGCGAGTGACCGGCTGAAGTGAATAGCCCCAGCCTTCGCCGTGTCGTACCCGGTGCCAAGACATGGCAGGGTGCCGTCGACTGAGGCGATATTCACGATCGATCCACCTCGACCCTGTTCGACCATGAGGGCGGCGGCCGGTTTCGAGCAGTTGAACA
>JANLQX010000182.1:0-3858 GCA_031368095.1 Actinomycetes bacterium
TCGAAGCTGGTGAGCTCGATCGATTCCAGCCACTTCACGGCTGATACGTAGCCATAGATTCCGGGGATGACGAGGCGCGCCGGAAAGCCGTGTTTGAACGGAAGGGGTTCACCGTTCATGGCGATGGCGATCAACGCCTCACGACCGTCGAGAGCCAACTTGGTCGGGAACCCGGCGGTGAAGCCATCGGTTGAGGTGACGAACAGCTGATCCGCTCCTGTCTTTTCGACACCCGCCTCGCGCAGCACGTCGGCCAAACGAACGCCGGTCCATCGAGCATTGCCGATCAGGCCGCCGCCGACCTCGTTGGACACACACATCAACGTGCAGTCGTGTTCCACCAGCGGACGACTTTGTAAGTCCGCATACGTGAGTGTGAGCGGATTCTTCACTCGACCGCCGACGGTCATCTTCCACGTGTCGGCGTTCAAGCGCGGCACCACGAGGGCGGTATCGATCCGGTAGAACTCCGATGTCGGCGTCTGCCACGGCGTCATTCCGGGCACGTCGGCGGTGGTCTTCGGGTTGATGGGTCCGAGGGTCTCCGTCGCCTTCGGCACCACGACGGTGTCGCGAACTGCCGCCGCCCGAGGGTCGCCTTGGAGCCGACGACCGATGACTGCTGCAACGGTCGCCACGCCGACCGTCGCCGAACTGAGGGCCACGAACTGACGACGCCCAACTTTCGTCGAGCCCGTCTGCGACCCCAGAGCATCCACCGGACCGTGAGCGACGGGAGTAAGCCGACCTCGCAAAAAGTGAAGGACCACCACCGTCGCCGCGCCAGAGGCGACGATCGGCCACACGTCGATGGACTCGGGCTTACGTCCAGTCAGGGCGAATACGACGCCGAGACCGGTGACCACCGCTACGGCGGCAGCGGCAACAACGAACCGCCGAAGGGCCAGGCGTCCAACGAACAGCGAGGCAATGGCCAGCACCACCAGGATCGACCCGACGAGAACGGTCTTGTCGTTCGTGCCGAAACGCTCAATGGCGAAGGTCTTCAACCAATGCGGCGCACCGTCGATGACCCGGTCTCCCACCCGCCGGACCGGACTGCCTGCGCCGATAACCCCCGCCACCAATTCGCCGACCCCGAGGCCGCACGCCGCCGCCAGCAGCCCGCCTAGAGCGGGACGAACAAACTCGGATCGACTGGCCGTTGACACACCACCATCCTGACGCTCCTCCGTCGTTTGGGGCGCGACCGTTCTCAGGTTTGCTTCAATCCAGACCGGACCTGCAAGAATAATGGACGACGGTGAGTCGGCTGGGTGGTCGCGGTTCGGACAACCTGGTTGTTCGAACTGAGGAAGGTCGGGGCTCCGTAGGGCAGGGTGCTGGCTAACGGCCAGTCGAGGTGACTCGCAGGAAAGTGCAACAGAAAGCAAACCGCCGATGGCTCGGGAAACCGGGAACAGGTAAGGGTGAAACGGTGCGGTAAGAGCGCACCAGCGTCCAGGTGACTGGGCGGCTCGGTAAACCCCACCCGGAGCAAGGTCGAATGGAGGAGACGGGCTGCCCGTCCAACGTCATGGTTCGCCGTGCCGACTCCACCAGGTGGACCGCATAGATGGATGGCCACACAGGCTCCCCCGGGAGCTGGACAGAACCCCGCCTACAGGCCGACTCACCGTCACCCGAGTCGCCTTGGCAGGACCGTCGTGACGACGTCGGGCAGCCAGGACTTCGTTCACTTCGTCCCTCCCCGGGGGACGCAGCGAACGACTTCGTTGTGCGCGCTACCCAAAAGTGAAATCGGTGAGGTCGGGGCGGTAGGTCATCTGCCAATAGTCGACGAGACGCCACGGCATGACCGACACCACGCGGCCGGCGGCGTTGCGGTAATACGTGGACATACCGGGGTGGGTCCAGACCAGCTGTTCATGCTCGGCGTCGAGGCGGTGGATGTACTCGTCGAGCGACGACTGACGGCACTCCATCGTCCGAGCACCACCCTCGACCATGGCCACGATGCACCCGGTGATGTACCGGGTCTGGGCCTCAGCGAGAAGGAAGGCGCTGCCGCCATGACCAACGTTCGTGTTGGGCCCGTACATGCAGAATAAGTTCGGGAACGTCGGCACGGTGATGCCGAGATACGCGCGCGGATCATCGTTGGCCCATGCGTCGCTGAGCTGCATCCCGTGACGCCCGGTGATAGTAAGACGCGCCGCAAGATCGGTGACGTTGAACCCCAGGGCCATGATGACTACATCGGCCTCGCGACGGATGCCGTCGGTCGTGACGACCGCATCGCCGTCGAGCCGGGCAATTGAATCGGTGACAAGTTCAACGTGATCACGGACAAGTGTTGAGTACCAGCCCTTGTCGAGCAGGATGCGCTTCCCGTAGGGCGGATACGTTGGCTGGCACTTCGCCACCAGGTCAGGGCGCGACGCCAGTTCCGACTCAAGATGCGCGGTCATTTCTTCCCGGTGTCGCTCATTGATCCGATTCAGCGACCGATCCGGATGCGGCCAATCCGGATCCTTGCGAAGCCACTGCAGCAGCCCGTCGCCGTAGCGCCAAAACAGCGTGAAACGATTCCACTGCGCGTAGTACGGGACATTTCGAAGCAACCACGCATTGCCGGCGGGAACAGGTGTGCTGATGTCGGCCACGGACCGTATCCACTGAGGACTGCGTTGGTAGATCGTAAGTGAACGTACGGTATCGACGATTGCCGGGGCGATCTGCACAGCACTCGCACCGGTGCCAACCACGGCCACACGCTTGTCGGTGAGGTCAATCCCGTCGGGCCACCGTGCGGAATGAAAGACCGAACCGTGGAATTCCGCAAGGCCGTCGAAGTCGAGGTCGTTCGGCCGGTTGAAGTGCCCGATGGCGGTGACCAGGATGCGACACGTTGTCTCGCGAACACCGTGACGATCACGAAGCGCCACCGTCCAACGAGCCCCGGCGTCGTCCCAAGATGCGCCAACGACTTCGGTACCGAAGCTGATCCGTTCGCGTATGTCGAACCGATCGGCGACGTTCTCCAGATAGGACTGCAGCTCACCACGAGGCGAAAAATGGAATCCCCAGTCCGGGTTGGGCGCATAGGAATACGAATAGAACTGGTTGGGGGTGTCCACGCCACAGCCCGGATAGCGGTTCTCGAACCACGTGCCGCCGACGTCGGTATTTTTCTCCACGATCCGATGCACAACACCGAGCCGGGCCAGTTGGACCGACATATTCATGCCGGAGATCCCGGCACCAACAACGATGATGGGTACGTCAACATCGGAGCCGAAGCGGGCCAGCGTTGTCTCGACGTGAGCTGCACTCCAGGTGACGTCAGCAGACTCGAAGCCCATGTCGGCGCGAGCCATGGCGCAGTACTCGGGTGGGACCCTTTCCCCCAGGCAGACGCTCATCATTTCGAGCAAGAGTTCGGTTCCGGGATCATCGATGACAGGCAATGGTCGCCCATTCGTCAGCGCGGCGATCACGGCCTCGCGGATTTCCGCTTGCACTTCAGGTGCGAACCCGGCGCTCGGGTCGGCAACCAGACGAACGTCACGCCGGGGCTGAAAAGGAGCCTTCATCCACCGCGTGTCTCCGGTGATGTGCACCAGCGACATCGCCAAGACGCGAAGGTCGGCCGCATCAACCGCGGCACGCAGCTCCGCCGGTTCAGGCCGGTTCACGAAGCGGCCGTCGTGAGGGAGCCACGCCCAATGGGCTTGCGGTAAAGCGCATAAAAGAGGTCCTCGCTCGGATACGGAACGTTGAGCCGAGCAGGTACTGCTTTGGCGACGGCACTGAGGGCCTTGGACCGCCGGTACTCCAGCAGCGAGGCAGCGTTGCGAGCATTCACCCACTTGAGCATGAAGCCGTGCTGGATGA
>JANLQX010000245.1:0-1711 GCA_031368095.1 Actinomycetes bacterium
GGAGGTGTCACCTCGAGGTATCTGCCGAAGAAGTCCATGCCATCGCAGAATCCGAGGCGGTATCCGCCGCCGGTACGCACATCCATCTCGCAGGAACGCAGCGTCATGCCCATCGACTTCGGCACCCACCAGCGCCTGAACAGCTCGGGCGTCGACCACGCCTCGAACACGAGGCGCGCCGGAGCGTCGAACCATCGCGTGACCACGACCTCGCGATCGGACTTCAGTTCGACTTTCGTGACGTTCTTCGTCGGGGCGAGCTCAACGTGCCTGCTTGCGTCCATCTGACTTCTCCTTCTGTTTCAATTCCTCGATGACCTGGTCGAGCTCGCCGAAGCGCGTATCCCAGAGCTGGTGATACCTTTCGATCCACGCCGCCGCTTCCTCGAGGCGGCGCGCGCCGATCCGGCAGGTCCGTACGCGACCGACCTTCTCGGTTACGACGAGTCCCGCCTGTTCAAGAACGCTGACGTGCTTCTTCATGCCCGTGAGGGTCATGTGGAACCGGTCGGCGAGGGCGGTAATCGAGGCGTCCTGACAGCCGAGCTGCTCGAGTACACCACGTCGCGTGGAGTCCGCCAACGCGGCAAGAGAGGCGTCGAGGTGCTGGGAGTTCCGGCAGCAACGGTGCGCACGAGGCTGTACGGCACCTGCCGGCACGTCCGCAAATTCCTCACCCCGCACGTCGTTGATCAGGAGGTCACACAAGGTAGCAACTGATGACGGCGTCACCGATGGCGGCGTCACCGATGACGACATCGTTGCGATGCTCCGTGAGCTGTTCGTGCCGGCACCGAGGTCGCGCTGTTGGGAACGGGCTCACTCAATCGATTTGCTCGCGTTCATCTGAAGCTCCCCCCGGACTCCGGCATCCGGGGACTTCTGCGAACGATTCCACCTGAGGGCCAGGCATCGCGCTACGCGGTAGGGTCGCCGGGCCATGACGACGACCGATGTAGAGATCAGCTCTCTCACCAACCCGGTCATCAACGCGCCGTACGACCAGCCGGCCCAGCACTTCGAGCTCGGCGCCGACGGCACACCGACGGGAAGGCTCATCCCGTCGGTTCGCGCAACATCATGAACGCTGCCAAGGAGGCCGTGAAGGCCAAGGACATCGACCTGCTGGTGGTGCTCGCCTTCGCCTTCGACCCGCAGGCGTTGGGCAGCGCTGCCGCCGATGGCACCGCCTACGAAGCCAGCGACGATGGCTTCGCCGACGTCCAGGCAGAACGTTCGCTGGGCAAACTGCCGGTGCTGTTGGTGCGCATGAACAACGAGCTCGTGATGGGCGATGACCTAAAGAAGACCGGCGCCGGCAACCTGTTCACCGTGTTCGGCGAGCCCGACATCGACATCCGAGTCGACGGCCATCAAGTGGTGGTGGAGGTTCTGGGCGTCGACGTGTACGACCCCACCACCGGCATCGTCCGCAGCCAACAGACCGACCAGATCGCGCTGCGGATGATCGACACCAACTACAACGAGGAGAGCTTCTTCGTCCGCCACTGCTACTTCACCGGAGGCAACGACCCATACGCAAGGCTGAGGCGAGCGTTGAAGTCCGACAGCGACGAAGAAGCCTGGGCCAGCCTGTACTCCACAGTCAGCCGCCCCTTCCCACGACCCGAGACGGGAAAGATCGCCATCAAGGTCATCAACGACGACGGAGACGAAGTCATGCAAGTCTTCGAGGCGGGCACCGCTTCGA
>JANLQX010000255.1:0-3424 GCA_031368095.1 Actinomycetes bacterium
GTCTATGTCGTGTCGATCATGGTGGAGGCCCTCGACCGGGCCCGCCTTCTCGCCGATGTGGCCCGTGTGCTGTCCGACCATCACGTGAACGTGCTCGGCTGCACCACCCATACCAGTGCGGATCGGGTCGCTCATCAGCGCTTCGACTTCGAACTGGCCGATCCGGGCCATCTCGACGCCATCCTCCGCTCGGTGCGCGCCATCGACAGCGTCTACGACTCGTTTCGGGTGTTGCCGCAGCGCCAGGGCCAGGGCTAGTACGAGGCACGTGAGGAAGCCGACGCGGGATACGGAGCAGCGAGACGTTTCGTTCTCTGTGCTGGCTGGTGGTCCCGACGACTCTTCGCGCGAGATCTGTTCGCCAAGCGGCGCTCGGCTGCTCCGGCAATAGCTCGACGCGCACGGTTTGATGCGATGTTGGCGAAGATGGGCGATACTTGAGCCATGGATCTTGGAGCGCCGGAAATAATCATGATTTTGGTCATCGTGCTAGTGCTGTTCGGGTCAACCAAGATCCCCAAGCTGGCCCGTTCGCTGGGCGAGGCCTCCAAGGAGTTCAAGAAAGGCATCGAGGAAGGCGAGTCTGCTGGATCGAACCCAGCCCCGGCGAAAGCGGCATCGATCGCCGAGCCCGAGAGCACGCCGACGCCGATGTCGGCTACCTCCACGCATTCCGAGCCTGGAGTGGCATCGGGGGTATCGGCGCCGGCCGCCACGATGGACGAAGCCGGTACTCCCAGTCAACACGACTGAGCCAACGCGACGCTCCATCAGTTTCCGAACTGACCACGACCTTGGCGGCCGCCAATAGGGTTGAGAAAACGTCCGCCACGATCCTTTCAGATTGCGGGTGCGTCGCGCGGGAGCGCCGGTTTGCCGCCCCCTCGTGCGGCCCCCAGGCTGAGACGTCGCCGATGCTGGTGACGACGCCCGACGCGACGACGATTCGTGCGGGCAACCGGCCATCGAGGTACCGATGCCAGAGTTCTGGTGGCCCGGGCGCGGATCGCTCGACGAACACGTTCGCGGTTTCGGCGCCGACGAAGTCGCCACCGTCGGCATCGGTTGGATCGATGGCGCGGGGTACTGGGTTTCGGGTTGGCCTCCGCACGGGTCAGCGGGTCCGGCCACGACGGCTTACTTTTTTCTGGTTGTCGGTGTTGCTTTCGTGGGTGGGGCGGCGATGCCGAAGGCCTTGAGCATGTCCATGTGGCAGGTGTCTTTGAAGTAGGCGTTGACCGTGGCCGTGGCTGCCTTGTCCGCGGCGCTCGGCGTGCTGAGGGCGCTGAACGCGGTTCTGTCGAGCTTGGTGGGTTCGTATCCGGCCTTCTTCATTGCGTCGGCCATGATTTTGGACGGCTTCATGGTGAGCACGACGGCGTCTTTGATCGAGGACGGCGCGAGGGCGATGAGCTTCGGGATCTGAGCGGCCTGCATCTCGTAGAAGGCTTTGATCTTGTTGGTGTCATGGGTTGCCATTGCGGTCGAGAGATCGGCTTTCAGGGTGTCTTTGAGACCGGCACGGGACGCGTCGCAGAACGCTCCGCCGCCGCTGCCGAGTGCGACTGGGTCGATCGTGGCCGGCGTCGCGGACCATGCGGGGTTGGCGGTCGCAACTCCGGCGCAAACGGCGACGGTGAAGCCGATCGCTCGCACGGACCTTTTGATGACCTTGTTCGTGTACAGGTGATGTTCCTGTCTGATCAGTTGTGTCGGAGGAACGGTCAAGTGCGTGCTGCAGCCGCGGTCGCGAGGAGCTGCCTGCTGGGGTAGGACGGTGTCGCGAGGTCGGTGAACATGGGTAGATGCCTACTACCATCGTCCGTGTTCGCTATTCGACGACCGCTCCCGGCTAGTACTGCTTGCGGGCGGCAATGGCACGGCGGTTGGCGGCCAGCGCCTTGTCCATGTCGCGCTTGGCGTCCCGGTCGGCCATCACGTCGCGCTTGTCGTGCTGCTTGAGGCCACGGCCGAGGCCGAGCTCGACCTTGGCCCGACCGTTCTCGAAGAAGATGCTCAGCGGCAGGATTGCGAGGCGGCCCTGCGCGGATTCCTGCGCGATCTCGTGGATCTCGTGCTTGTGCAGCAGCAGCTTGCGGGCCCGCTCCGGCTGGTGGGCGCCAAAGCCGTGGGCGTAGCCGTAGGGGGAGATATGGACTCCGAGCAGAAGGATTTCGCCCCGTTCGACTCTGGCGTACGCGTCCTTGAGCTGGACCTTCGCGTCTCGCAACGACTTGACCTCGCTGCCCATCAGGGCGATGCCAGCCTCGTACGTGTCGACGATCTCGTAGTCGTGGCGCACTTTGCGGTTGTTGGCGACGACCTTGCGCCCGCCGCCTGTCGTCCCAGGCGCAGGCTTCCCCTTGCCGGGGTTCGGTTTGGTGAGCTTCGGTGCGGCCATGACCAGTCCATTCTGGCTGCACTCAGGGCGCACCGCCGACGTCTTTGCGTCGGCGTCATTCTCTAGGCGTTGCCGACAACCCTCGGCTTCCGAAACGCCTTGGTCGCCATCGCTTCGCGCTGTACTCGCCGCTGGCGTGCTCGACGGCCCCGTGCCTCCAATGCTGCATTGAGAGGCTGAACTTTCGGGCGCCGGGTCTGAAGCCGATTGTCGCGTGCAACAAAGAAGCGCTTGATGAGGGCATGAGCAGTCGGTCGGCCCCAGTCGTGCCCGATGCTGACGTTGACCAACTCGATGCTCACTTGGACAGCGTCGCGGGACCGGGCCCGGCTGTCGTGTCGCCGGGCGTGGGGTGTTGCCGCGTCCGAGCGTGGATGCGTGTCGCCGAGGCGCGTTCGGTTGTCAAGGGGCGGCTGCCGGATCGTATGTCCACAGATGCTGGGGAACTCGATCAGCGATGGTGGGCGTCAGCGGATGGGTGTGGCGATAGCGATGATTTCTCCGGTTGTTCGGATGCGGATGGTGACGGTGCCGCCGGGTTGGAGGTCGGCGGTGAGTTCTTTGATGTGGAGGTGGCGGTGGTGGGGGTCGCAGAAGAGGCCGAGGACTTCGACATTGGTGTATCCGTGGTCGTTGAGCCATTCGTTGAGGTGGTGGACTTGGGAGCGTGATGCGGGTTCGCGGCACTGGGGGTAAATGCAGTGTCGGTCTCGGACTTCGACGGCGAGGCGTTGTGCGGCGGTGGGGTAGCGTTTCGCTCGGCCGAATTTCAGGATCTCGCCTCGTCCGCTTTGGAAGAAGTAGTAGAGGTCGGCCTTGGTGGCGGCGAACAGGTCGGTGGTGATGGGGATGGGTCCGTGGCCGAGGATCTCTGCTTCGTATCGGTCGATGTCGAACACGATCACCACCGTCGGCTTCGCCTGGATGAAGGGCACGGTCGCGGCCGGGTGTGCGGTGGGCGTGTCGGCAGCGATGGTCGAGTCGGTGGACGTCGAATCGTCGGGATGACTTCCAGCGTCTGGG
>JANLQX010000258.1:0-13956 GCA_031368095.1 Actinomycetes bacterium
GACGTGGACGTGTCGGTGTCGATCGACAGGCAGTTGAACGTCTTGTCGATGATTGCCTTGAACATCGGCCGAAGCTCTCCGGGCGAGAGGCGGGCATCGGTGAAGAACAGCGCAATGAGCGTGGCCATGTTCGGTTCGATCATGCCGACGCCCTTGGCGATGCCGACGATCCGTGCTTGCTGGTTCCCCTCCCCCACCGTCTCATGAGCAACCTTCATCACCGTGTCGGTCGTCATGATCGCCCTCGCCGCATCCACGGCATTGGTCGACGCGAACGGATACCGCAACTCATTGATATGCGCACGGATTTTGTCCATCGGATACGGACGACCGATCACCCCGGTGGATGCCAGCACCACGTCGTAGGGCGCGCATCCGATCGCTGAGGCAACCGACTTGAGCACCTCCTCGGCGTTCTCCGCGCCGACACGGCCGTTGGCCACGTTGGCGTTCTTGGAGATGACGCAAAAGGCGCGGACCGAACCATCGGCGACGGAGCGACGACTGAGGTTCACACTCGGCCCGGCGAACCGACTCTGGGTGAAGGCACCGGCCCCCGAGGCGGCTACATCCGACGCAATGACACACAGATCGTCGGTCTCATCCTTGATTCCGACATTGGCTACATGGACGGTGAAACCTCTCGGCATCGGCACTGCTGGAACCGGTGATGACGGCGTTTGCGACATGGCGCACAGTCTGGCCTGAACACGCCTTCGGGCCCGGCTTTGTGGCAACATCCGCCAAGGGTGTCGACCACCAGCGAGTAGCTTTGTCGGCCTATGTCTCACCGCATCGACATCGAACTCACCAGCAACAACGGCGAGGTCTGGACCTGGCGCGCAGCCGGGGCGAAGCAGCCAAAGGGCAGCCTCGACTCCGGCGTCCTCTACAGCGGAGCCGGTGTCGGCGACGTCGTTCGGGCCGAAGCCGAGCGTTTTCTCGACGGCCTCAAGATTGTTTCCGTTATCGCGCCCAAGGGGGTCTCGGCGGCCAAGGCGGAAACCATCGAGATCCGGGCCACCGAATCGCACGACGGACCCCAGGTCCGGGTGCAATACGCCGAAGGCAGCCGCGCCCGTCGTGACGACGGTGAGCGTCGTGGGCCACGACCCGATCGTGGTCCCCGCCCCGACCGACCGGCCCGTGACCGCCCGGCTGGCGACCGTCCGGCTGGTGACCGTCCGGCCAGCGAGCGTGGGCCGCGCCCCGAGCGTGGCCCCCGTCCGGAACGTGGCCCTCGTCCGGATCGCCCCGATCGCCCGGTGCGCGCCGACGGCCCAGCCCGGAGTGAACGTCCAAAGCGACTCACCGCCGGCCGCGCCCATCGCGATGCCCTGATCGATACGCTCAGCCCCGAGCAGCGCGTCATCGCTGATCAACTCTTCCGCGGCGGAATCCCCGCTGTTCGTCAGGCCATCATCGATCAGAACGCCGCTCGCCGCACCGCTGGCGAGTCCGAAGTTCCGGGCGCGGCGTTGCTTGCCCTGGCCGAGGATCTCCTTCCCAAGACCCGCTCGGCCGACTGGTGCGACCGCGCCGAGGCCGCTCTCGCCGCCGGATCGTCGACCGCCCTCCGCGACCTTCGGGCGCTCGTTACCCAGGCCGACTCGGTGGCGAAGGACGATGCCGGTCGAGCTATGGCCACCCGGTTGCGCGACGCCATGACCGGGCGAGTTGAGTCCGAGCGCACCGGTTGGACCGACGAGATCACGGCCGCCATGAACGACGGCAAGCTCGTTCGCGCCCTACGCCTCACCACCAAGGCGCCCGACCCGGCCGCGAAACTGCCGGCTGACATACAGGCCCGTCTCGTGGCCGAAACCAACGCCGCCCTTTCGCCGACGACCAGCTCCGACCTGTGGTCAGCCCTTCTCGGTGCAGCCGTTGAAGTGCCGTTCCGCCGCGAGCTTGCTCCAGTCGGTATCCCGGCCGATGCGCCCGACGCACTCAAGGAAAACGCCGCCCAGGCCTCGAACAAGATCCCAGCGCTCCTCAAGACGCTTGGTCTCACCATGCCGCCGCCCCCCCGTCGGGTCGGTGCGTCGGTACCTACTCCCCCGCCCCGAGGTCCCCGTCCCGTGCCCGCACCTCCGGCGGTCACTCTCACGCCCGTTCCGACCGCCTCCGTCGAGGCTCCCGCCGAAACGCCGGCTGAGGCGCCCGCCACGACCGCTCCCGTTGAGGTTCCCGCCACCGACGCTCCCGTTGAGGTCCCGGCCACCGACGCTCCGGTTCAGGTTCCGGCGGTCGACGCGCCGATCGAGATTCCGGCCGTCGACGTACCGGTCGCCGTTGTCGCTGACGTACCGGTCGCCGTAGTCGCCGACGTGGCACCCGAAGCGCCAGCCTCCTCCGACTGAGGCCACCGACTGGGTGGCGCGCCCGCCTGGGCCGTAGCCTCGCCGGTCATGGTCGACTACGAAGTCCAGGGGCACATCGCCCTCCTCACCCTGAACCGTCCCGAAGCCCGCAATGCGGTGAACGGAGCGGTGGCGACCGCCATGGAAGCGGCCATCGACGCCATGGAGGCCGACGCCAACGTCTGGGTGGGAGTGCTCCGCGCCGTCACCACCGACGAGCGCCCGGTGTTCTGCGCCGGTGCCGACCTGAAGGAAATCAACGCCGGCAACGGTGGAGCGCTCAACACCCGCAAGGGCGGTTTCGCCGGGTTCGCCTATCGCGAGCGGACGAAGCCAATCATCGTCGCCGTCGATGGGCTCGCCACGGCGGGCGGCTGTGAAATCGTGCTTGCCTCCGATCTCGTGGTCGCCACGACCCGGTCGTCGTTTGGGCTGGCCGAGGTGAAGCGCAACCTGGTCGCCGGTGCTGGCGGGCTCTACCGGCTCCCCCAGCGCATCGGTACGTCGGCGGCCATGGAAATTATCCTCACCGGCGAGCCCATCCCCGCCGAGCGGGCGTACCAGCTCGGCCTGGTCAATCGCCTGGTCGCTCCCGGCGAAGCGGTGAACGAAGCGATGCGCCTGGCCGCTCAGATCTCGGCGGCGGCGCCTATGGCCGTGTGGGAAAGCCGCAAGGTCGTACTGGCCAGCCAGTACGAGACCGAAGGCGATCTTCGTCGCCTGACCAATGAGGCCATGGGCCGCGTGATGGGCTCCGAGGACCTCAAGGAAGGTCTCATGGCGTTCATCGAGAAGCGCCCGCCGAACTGGACCGGGCGCTAAGACAGCAGGTGGTGCTCGTCGAGGAAGGCGAGCAGGCCGTCGACAAGGTCGATCGTCGCTAACTCGTCGAGTGGAACCCAGGCCGCCGCCGAGGCGTCGTCACCCGGTTGGAGTTCTCCGGCGAGCACGTGGGCCCGAAAGTCGGCGATCACAAAGTGGTGCTCAGCGCCGATGCGCTCGACCCAATCGACGAGTTCCCCGACGGCCACATGAAAGCCGGTTTCTTCGACCACCTCACGCCGCACCGCATCGATGAGGGTTTCGCCGAACTCCACCCGACCACCGGGGATCGACCATTGTCCGATGGCCGCCCCTCGACCGCGTCTGATCAGAAGGAGTCTGCCATCGTCGACGATCACTGCGCCGACGCAGAGTTCGGGCCGGTTCATGCTTCGGCGGGGTCACCGGGGCGAAGCGACCGGGAGACAGTGAGAAGGCGGGCCTTCATTCCGGCCGCTTCGAAGAAGTTTTTGGTGGCCCGCTGACCAGGCAAGGCGGTCGATTCGATGACGTCGGCCCCCGCCCCTTGCGCCCAGGCCACGGCATCGTCGAGCAGGGCCACGCCGAGGCCGACGCCGCGAGCCTCGGGGTCGACGACGAGTTCGCCGAGGTATGCCGCCTTGGACCCGTCGTGGCGGGCCCGAAGACGAGTGATGGCCACCCCGAGCACGACGGCATCGATGGCGGCCACACTGACGTGGACGTTGGTGGTCGTATCGCCTAGGTCTCGTTCCACGGATGCCCGCACCGGCGCGGGCCGGGCCTCGGTGACGAGCCATGTCTCTCCGCCTCGTTCCGGCCCGAGTTCGCTGAACACCGCGTCGATGAGGGCGACCACGACATCAAGATCCGCCGATGTTGCTCGGCGGACGACCACGTCCACGTCAGTTCGAGTCGAGCTGATCGAGTCGTCCGAGCACCGTTCGGCGGTTGCGATGCGACGCTTCGTAGCTCCGAATGCCTCGACGTTGCGCCGCACTGAATTCACCGAGGCGGGCCACGACTGCTGCCGATCCGAGGTAGTCATACCCAGCGAACGGTTCAGGCGCAACGTCGTCACCGGACGCCGAGGGCGCAGACGCGGCCGTTGCGGCCGTTGCCGGAACCGTGGGAACGACAGCCTTCGTCCGCTTGGGACGAACCGTCGCGACCTTGTTGCTCACCAGTTTCGTACCCTGCTTCCGCAGGATCGGAGTGACGAATTTTCCGATCGTCTGGGCCGACGCGACCGTGGACCGACCCTCCTCGATCAACTCCGGGATCAGCGTTCGGGCCCGCTTCACGAACCCAATTGGGGCCAGGACGGCGAGGTCGACGACGACACGCTGAATCAGCGTGACGAGATCATCGTGCTGCTCGTCGTCGCCATCGGGACGCCCGGAGTTCGCCATGATGGCCTTTAGACGCAGTCCCGGCAGAGCTGCTTGGCCTGGTTGGCGATCTGGCTCACATGCTTCACCAGGAAGCACGACTGGCAGACGAACTCGTCGGCCCGCCGAGGAATGACGACCGACGAACCCTCGCCGCGGTCATCGAGGTCGGGGGTCTCGTCCTCGTCGTCGTCAGGAGTGTCGTCTTCGATGACGAGACGATCCTTGAGGATGTCGTCAAGGCTCGCTTCAACGTCGTCGGGATCGGCGACATCGTCGTCGTCTTCCTCCTCGGTTGCCGCCGGGACCTCGGGCATCGCCGGAGCCTCTTCGTCGAGGACGTCGTCGACGACCTCGTCGCCCACGAGTGCGTCGTCATCGAGGTCGACTTCAAGGTCATCTTCGAGGGCGCCCTCAAGGTCTTCTTCGTCGAGTTCGAAGTCGCCGTCGAGGCCCGGCTCCTCGCCGTCAGCTTCGGCGAACGCCTCGGCGTCCTCTTCGATTTCCGGTTCTTCGATTTCTAGTTCTTCGTCGAGATCGTCATCGCTCATTGGTGTACCAGCCGTTCGGGGAGCGCGGAGTGTAACGCTGGACAGTGAGGTCTCCGCGCCAATCCGAGTGTTTCGACCACGTGACGTACGACCACCTCAGTTCGGCGAGATCAGTACTGGCTTCCGACGAGGCGCGCGGTCGAGCGTCTTGGCCCCAGTTTCAGTACCTCGATGGCCTGCGGGAGCTGCTCTTTCACCTCCACAGCATGGGTCACGACGAGGATTTGGCGGAACCTGGCGGCGAGTTGCGTGAGAGCCGTCAGCATGCGATCTCGCCGATCGCCGTCGAGGCTGGCGAGCGCTTCGTCGAGGACGAGAAGCCCGATCTGTCCACCGGCTTGGAATCGGATCTGCTCGCTGATGGCGACGCGAAGGGCCAAGTTGGCGAGGTCCACTTCCGACCCCGAAAAACGAGTGGTCGAGTACGCCACGCCCTGGTCGATGACCTGGATCTCGTAGGTGTCCGGATCGATGGTGAGGCCGTCGTAGTCCCCGCCGGTGAGCGCCAGAAACAGCTCCGACGCCTGAGCGCTCAGGCGTGGTCCGATGGTCGCCACGACGGCCTGACGGAAGCCGTTGAGCAGTTCTCCCGTCCGCCCGAGGAGCACCGCCCGACCGGCCAGAGTCTGAAGACGGCCTCGTTGTTCGGCGACCTGTTCGATTCGTCCAATCAGCGCCGCCTGTTCTCGAACCGACGAATTGAGTCCCGCCTCAGCGCGACGAGCCACGTCGAGCGCCGCATCGGCGGCCTGTTCGACAGCGCCAGCCTGGGCGACGAGAGCGTCATAGGCCGCGGCGTCGAAGCCGAGGGCGCCGAGTTCGGCGAGGAGAGCCGTGCGCTGTTCGTCGGCCTGGGCCAGGTCACCGGTGGCTTCGAGGCGTTCCTTGGCTAATGCGTTCAGCCGGACCCGTCGGCCGACGAGCTGGTCGAGCTCCTGGCGGGCGGCGACAATTTCGGCTTCTCGCGCCTGGAGTTGCTCGGCCTCGTTCGCCAGTGCGACCTGATCGAGCTCGGTGCTCGTACCGCCGCTTTCCCGGTACGAAGTGCGGGCCTGTTCCACCACGTCGGCGGCCGCCGCGAGCGCCGCGTTCGCCTTGCGCTGTTGCTCCCACGCGGCCTCACTGCGGGTGTGGGACGTGCGGGCCGATTCGAGGGCCCGGGCCGCTTCCCGTTCGGCCTTTCGGGCCCTTTCGAGAACGGCCGTGGCTGCCTTGAGGGCGTTTTCGGCGGCGTCGCGCTCGGCGACGAAATGCGCAACCACGCCGGCCGCGCCGCCCCCGATCTCCTGACCGCAGGTCGGGCAGGGACCTTCGTCGGTGAGCGACGAGGCGGCCGCCACCCGGCGTTCGGCGGATTGCCGATCCCGTTTCGCTGCTCCCTCGCCCGCCAAGGCCACCGCAACCTGGGCCGACGCATCCGCCTTGGCCTCGGTTGCTTCGAACAGCGGTTTCGCGTCAGGGGCATTCACGGTGGCGTCGATCGACGGGTGGAGCGACTGCGCGCGTTTCGTGGCGGTCAGGAGGGCCACCACGGCGGCCAGACGTCTCGCCTGTGACGGGGCATCGTGATTGGCGGCGGTCGCCGTCAATCGGACGAATCGCTCGGTCAAGGCGGCGATCTCGGCTTCCTCAGCATCCAGTGCGGTCAAGCGCGCGGCGGCGCGGTCGCGATCGCGCCGAACGGCGCGTCCGTGTTCGCGGATCAGTTCGTCGCGTCGGCGCGACTCGTCGGATATGGCCCGCTGTTCAGCCAGGAGGCGGCGCTTCGCAGTGGCGGCGTCGAGTGCTCCCTGCGCTCGTTCGGTATCGGCTTGCTGTTGTTCCACGATCCGGTCGACCTCGGACCGGCGAGCGATCAGCTCATCGACGTCGGGCAAAGCGGTGGAAAGCCGCTTGAAGTCGTTCTCGGCCGCCCGGGCGTCGGTTCGCGCATCGTCACGGGCCTTTTCGATCGGGGTGATGCCGAGGAGCGACAGCACCAGGCGCCTCCGCTGATCGGTCGTGTTGTCGCTGAATGCCGCCAGTTGCTTCTGTTCGGCGAAGACGGACGAACGGAAGGCCTGCTCGCCCATACCGAGCAGCGAGCGAACGTAGCGTCCGACCTCGGTTGGCCCGTCGGCCACCGTTTGGCCCGCGGTGGTCACCCGGGCTTTGACGGTGTGGTTCACGCCACTGATCGTGCGTCGAATCACGTAGTGGTGCTCATCGTGGAAAAAGCCGAGCTCGACCACGCATTCACCCACGCTGCCCGAGGTGGCAATCCCCTGTTTCGGCGTGCGGGCGCGCCCGTAGAGGGCCCAGGTCATGGCCTCCAGGAGCGTGGACTTTCCCGACCCGTTGGGCCCGTAGATGCCGACGAGGCCCGCCGGCACTTCCAACTCCAGGGACTCGAACACGCGGTAGTTCCGCAGCGTGAGCGTGCGCAGCTCCACCGACTACTTCCGCCCGACGTTCACTCGGTCACCTGGTCGAGCGCCTTGTCGATGGCCGCCTCAAGGTACTGATCACCGGTGCGGGTCACCTCGTCGGGGTCGACGTCGTCGAGGACCTGACCACCCACAAACGACTGCCAACGGGCCGAGAGGGTGGCCAAGTCCGGAAGGTCCTCTACCGCCGCCACGACGGTGCCGAAGCGGGGCGTGACGGAGATGTGGAGCAGGTGGGTGGACGCATCGCGGATGGCGTGGAGATCGACGAGGCGGTACACGTCGGGATCGACACCGTCGACCTCGACCCGTGCCACCGCACCGACGGGGGCGGCGATGAATGCCTCGGCCAGGGCCTGTTGCAGTTCGGCGGGACTGATGCCGAAGGCCGGAATCACCGGAGCCGTGTAGAGCGGACGTTGCCCGGCCAGGCCGTGGTGCACGGCGAGCCCGGCGTCGGTATCGACCTCGAGATAGCCCTTGGGTCGGCCGGGATCGTCGGCAAAACCGAAGGTGTCCGTCGACCCGGCGTACCAGACTCCCGGTCGAACCGTGGTGTGAATGTGATAGTGGCCGAGGAGTACCAGATCGGATTGCAATTCGGCGTCGTCGACCTCGATCTCGTTCACATCGGCATAGCGGCGCTCCACCGAATGCACGAGCGGATGGGTGAGCAAGACATTGACCCGGTCGCCGGAACGATTCCGACTCGCTTCGCGGAGAGCTTCGACGGCCGCCTCTGCCGTGCGGGCCTGGGGGACGGCGTGAATCCGGACCCCGGCGAGATCGATCGGCTCGTAGGTCATCTGGTAAGCGAAGGAGAACTCGGGGAACGCATCGGCGAGCACGGCATAGGGGTTTCCGGCGCCCGGCAGGCGGGGCGTGTCGTGATTGCCGCTGATCGCCACCAGCGGAACGCCGTGGGCCCGGATCCGCGTGAGCGCCGACATGGCGACCCGGAAGCTTCGGTAGCTCGGCCTCGGGTGATCGAACACGTCGCCCAGCCAGACGAAGAGGTCCGGTGACAGGGACAGGGCGCTGTCGACGGCGGCCGTAAACGACTCCTCGAAGTCGCGCTCGCGTTGGTTCACCCCGTTGGCCGCCACCGCCGTGGTGGCGCTGCGCCCGAGATGGGCGTCGCCGATGGCAACGATCTTCACGTGTTCACCTTACGGAGCCGGTACGACAGTCTGCGGTCGGACAGACCAGGTCGTGTTACGACGGGCTTTGCCGGCGGGCTTCGGCGCGACGTTCGGACTCGAGGCGTTCGAGTTCCACGTCGGTGTGGTCCACGAAACAGAAGCTATCGGCGAGAACCTTGTGGCCGGCCTGCTCGGCAATGAGCCGATGCATTGTCTGGACTACCCGTCGATACTCGGGATGACCTTGCGGCGTGGACCGCAATTCCAGCATATGCATTGCTTCACGAGCATTGAATTGCATCACATAGCGAATGCGGTACGCAAGAGCCACGGCATAGCTGGCTTGCGACGAGAAACGGTCCACGAGGGCGTCGAACAACTCCGCCGAACGTTCCATTGCCTGCTCGAATCGGGGCCGCTCCCCCGCCTCGGCCACCAGCGCCGGGAGCACGTAGCCATGGGCCGGGCTGAGGGGTTGCCACTCGACGGTGAGCATGCGATGGCGTTGCAGATCCCGAAACGCGCCATAGTCGGAGAGGATGTCGAACCGGTAGTCGGTCCGCTCGAATGCCCGCCCCGGCTTATGGCGGCGATTGAGTCGCTCACCCACGTAAGCCGCCACAATGCGAGCCTTGTCATCGGCCGCCATGGCTTTTACTTTTTCATAAATCCGCCATTCCGGAAGATCGACCGACTCGTAGACCATGGCGGCGATCACTTTGTCTTCGCCATCAGGATCGAAGTCGAGAAGCTGCACCTGCGGAGGCGCCGTCTCGTCGAGGGTTTCGTCGACCTCACCGGAGAACAGCTCGGACGCCACGAGCGCTGTGTCCTCGCGCGCCGTCGCCAGGTATTCCACCCAGGCGCCACCCCGGTCGGCACGGTCGAGGCGAGACAGGAACGACGGAATCACTTTGCGAAGTTCGGTCAACATCAGTTCGGCGTAGGCCTGGGCCTCGGGGAGCGGACTTGCCCGCATGCGAAGGATCAGTGCCTCGTAGGCCTGTCCGGAGGCGTAAATACCAACGTTGGAGAGCGCCGCGGCCGGAAGGATTCCCCGGCTGGCGTCGAGCGCCTTGGCTCGAATGGCCGATCGCCACACCATGTCCGAGTCGTTCGCATCCTTCGGGAAGGCGCGTCGCGCATGTTCCACGACACCGGCGAACACCTCGCTGTAGGTGTCGAACAGCCGGTCCATGTCTCCGACGTACCGGGTGCCGAGCGACGAGGCGAGAACATCGGCGTCGCGGTGGTACCGGTAGCGGCCTTCGAGGCGGGAGTCGTAGGCGATGTAGCGCGTGCTCTGTTCCAAGTAGCTCATGAGGCGACCACGCTCGAGAATCTTGGTCAGCAGGTTCGACGCCTGTTCACAGGCCAGGTGCACGCCGCCGAGCTGCGCCACGGAATCGTCGCCGTATTCCAAGAAGACCTTCTCGTAGAGCTTTTCGGCCCGATCGAGGCCGACGGTGGCATCGACACTGCGGTCGCCGCTCACGTCGAGCTCGTCGACGAACTCGTCCAAGAAGAGCCGACGAAGGCTCTTGGCCGACCGTGAGTAGCGAGCGAAGAGAGCCCCTTTCACGACCTCGGGTAGGTTCACGAGCGCGAAGACGGGCTCGTCGAGGTTCGTGAAATACCGGCGGAGAATGTCCTTCTCGGCGTCCGAAAACGTCTCTGGCGTGGTGATCAACACTGCTGGCGACTGTAGGGACAGTCCCGCGGATCCGGACGGATGGTCAGTCCCCCAACCGATCCAACGCACGTGGTAGCCGTCCCGCTGGAACGGCCGCTACACCACCACGATCACCGCGTCGGGTTCGAGATGGACCGAGAGCTCAGACACGCGGCCCAGTCGACGGCCGTCGACGGAGAGCATCCTCGGTTGGGCGAAGCTCCACGTGGCTTCGGCCAGTCGTCGTTCTCGGAGCTTCGGATGAGGCAGATGGGTGCCGTGTCGAAGCCTCGGCATGATGCGCCGTACGTCGTCCAACGACAACCCCTCCCCCTCGATGATGTCGAGTAGCGCATCACCAGGATGGGCCCGGGGCGCGACCCGAAATCGACCGAGAAACGGCGTGTTCATGACCGCCAACGTGTCGCGCCACAGTCCGTGACGCGCCACCACGCTGCCCACGAAGACGTGGGTGACACCATCGGCCACCACGACGCCGAGGTCGACGGGATAGTGCCGGGCCTCCGCCGTGCGTAACCGACCGGGCACCGACGGACCGCCGATTGTCGTCCAGAGCGTTCCGCCGGTCATACCCACGATCGGAAGGGCTCCCCCGATCGCCATCCGAGCCGCCGCCAGTGCGGCGCTCAGGGCGTGGTCGGTGTTGAACATCGGGGCATCGGCGGGGAGAAGGCCGGGAGCGCTCCACGGCGTACCCGGCCCGATGGTCATAGGTCCGGCGCCCCGGCCGGGCGGGGCGAACTGCCGGCCGTGATCACGCCACGGGAAAGGGCGTCGGCCGCTCGACGGGCGGCGGCGGCCGTCTCAAGGACGGGCGAGACAGTGGCGATCTGGCGAAGCAGGTCGATCAGCGTCTTGGTGGTCCGGACGAAATCTCCACCGCTGAGGTCTTCGTCGGCCAGCACGTCCTCCAGCGCCTCGCCCCGACCCCACTGCTGGGCGAGGCGGACGAAGCCAGGGTCGACCCGGCGCGTGAGCGGGAGACCGGCCGCCGCTTCGGCCCCGGCCAGGTCCTCGGCGAGATCGTTGAGCTTCCACCACCGCGACGCCAGAGGCCGGGGGAAGCCCTCGGGGAGATCGCCGTCGCGGTTTCGGCGTTGCTCGTCTCGACGGCCGGCCCGGGCCACGTCACGGCCGGTTCGTCGAGCCGCTGCGCCCGGACCGCGGGCCTCGTAGACAAACACCGACGCCAGACCGGCCAGCGCCGCGGGTTGGAGGCCATCGAAGAGCCCGGCCCGGATGGTTTCGGCGATCAACAGATCGGACTCGTGGTAGATCCCGGCCAGCAGGCGTCCAGCGGCGGTCAAGGACCAGCCGTCGAGGTAGCCGAGCCGTTCAAGCAGGGCCAGGATCCGATCGAACTGATCCGTCAGTGAGTTCTCGCGGCTCACACTCTGGCTGCCCAACCGGTCGAGCTCGCTGCGGAGTCGGTCGGCGTGCGCCGCGGCGGCGAGATGTTGTTGCAGCTCCGGACAGGCCTCGACCCCAGTTACCATCGGCGCCTCGCGTCGCGACGATCGTTGCTTCGTCCGTCGACCTTCGATTTCATCAGCGCGCGTAGTGTGTCGAAAAACTGCCTTGCTCAGGGCACTGGCCGCACTCTGCTGAAAGGAACGGCTGTTGGGCTGGAAGGGCATGGGAAGTTTCACCGTGCTCGCCACGACCGGCACGGCGCTGAAGTCTCGTGGCGTGAGCGCCAGCACACGACCGTTCGGGTTCACGACCCGCAGCGTGGTGTCGCGACCCCGACGACGGGTCGTGGAAATGATGATCGACCAGCCATCGCCGGCTCTGGCGTTGCGTTCGACTTCGACCGAACCGGAGATCACGTCGCCCGGACGCATCACATCGAGGGCCGCGCCAATGGCTCGTTCGTCGGCTCGGGGCGAAGGGCCGGGTCGCAACGTTTTGCGTCGGTACGCGTCGACGTCGCCGAGATCACAGTGGACCCGGCTCATCGTTTCTTTGAGCTCCGCCGTGAGCCGATGTTGACGGGCCCGAGTGGTCACCAGTCCGGCGTCGATCTGGAACTGGGCGAACGAGAGCGACAGGAGGTGGTGAGCGTTGTCCCGCTGAAACTTGCGGACCATGTTCACCGCCATGTTGGCGGTCGGTCGAAAGGCCGAACGCAGCTCGTAGCTTCGCTGCGAGGCCAGCCCGGCGACCTGATCGAAGGACATATAGGGCGTGAACAGCGTGGCTGCGTAGCCGACCGGGTCGATGCCACGACGCCCGGCCCGTCCGGTGAGCTGCGTGTACTCCCCCGCCGTCAGCATCTGATGTCCTTCGCCGGTGAACTTGGTGAGTTTCTCGATGACGACGGTCCGTGCTGGCATGTTGACTCCGAGAGCGAGCGTCTCGGTGGCGAACACCACCCGAACGAGGCCTTCGAGGAAGCACGCCTCGACCGCCTCTTTGAACGGTGGGATCAGTCCGGCGTGATGGGCGGCGTAGCCGTTCTGTAGACACGAGAGGAATCGTGGATAGTCGAGGACTCGGAGGTCGTCGTCGGAGAGTGAACCGATCTTGCTTTCGACGATCTCTCGCACATCGCGCCGCTCAGCCGGCAGGGTGAGCTTCACCTTCGAGTGAAGGAGGTGCACCATGGCGTCGGTACAGGCGGCGCGGCTGAAAATGAAGTAAATGGCCGGGAGCATGTCCTGCTCGCGTAGCGCCTCGACGATGTCCAGGCGTTTGGGTGTCATCACCAATGCGCCGCGGGCGGCGCGGTCGCCCGGCATGGTCGCCTCACTATCGAGGCGCATCGCCCGTTGATTCGGGCGGCCGTCGACGAAGGTGGGCAGCATGGTGACGCGCCCATCGCGCGAACCGGCGAGGTAGAGCTGGCGGAGCTCGATCGGGCGCACGGTATGGATCACCGCTTCGGTTCGGCCGCGCACCGACGTGACCCAGTCGGCCAGTTCCGATGCGTTTGACACGGTGGCCGAGAGGCAGACGAGGTCCACCTCCGGCGGGGTGTGGATGATGACCTCCTCCCAGACCGGGCCCCGGTAGGCGTCTTGGAGGTAGTGCACCTCGTCGAGCACCACGAACCGAAGCCCGTTGAGCGTCGACGACGCCTCGTACAGCATGTTGCGAAGCACCTCGGTCGTCATCACCACGATCGGAGCTTCCGGATTGATCGACGTGTCTCCGGTCAACAACCCGACGCTGTCGGGACCATAGCGGCCCACGAAATCGGCGTACTTCTGGTTGGAGAGCGCCTTGATGGGGGCTGTATAGAACGTTTTTCCGCCGGTACGTAGAGCCAGATGGACCACATATTCGGCGACGATGGTCTTGCCCGAACCCGTCGGGGCGGCCACCACGACCGACGAACCGCGGTCGATGGCATCAAGGGCGTCGGCCTGGAAGGGGTCGAGCGCAAACGGGAGGCTCGCCTCGAATTCGGCTCGGAGTCCCGGCGGGTGTTGGCTGGCGATTCCGGGAGTTTCCTGGCCGGTCGGCTGTTCGCCGCGACCCACGTTAATTTCTTCAGTAGTTTACCGACGCCGATCGCCCCGAAGTAGAAGAACACCATCGGACCGGCCATGCCGAAGCGGGTGAAGGGGTCCTGGCTGGGCGTGAT
>JANLQX010000292.1:0-11836 GCA_031368095.1 Actinomycetes bacterium
TCCAGACGAAAAAGAAATATGCCGACGCGCAAGTCGCCCAGTTCCAGCAGTTCTTGGCCATTGTCAACGCCCTGTTGTTGCTGGCCATCATCATCGCCATCCTGGGCATCGCCAACACGCTGCGCCTGTCCATCTTTGAGCGAACTCGCGAGATCGGTCTGCTCCGAGCGGTTGGTATGAGCCGCGAGCAAATCCGTGCGGCCATTCGGTGGGAGGCAATTGTCGTCGCAACGTTCGGGGCCGTACTCGGCGTCATTCTCGGAACCGGTTTTGGCGCCGCGCTGGTCAACGTGTTGAGCAACAGTGGAACCCTCAAGTTGAGCGTTCCGTTCCCCTATCTGATTCCGCTCACCCTGATGGCGTCGCTCGTGGGTCTCTACGCCGCCCGGAAACCAGCCAAAGACGCCGCCGGGCTCAATATCCTTCGGGCCATCGCCACCGAGTAGCGGCGTCGGGCGCCTGGCCGACGTCAGACCGATGCGCCGGCCGACGGCCGCCCAGGCTCGTCACCGGGCGGGATGAGGGCGGCCAGGCCGTTGTTCGAACCCATCCGCGACCGGGCGGCGGAGAAGGCTCGGGTCAAGAGCGACGCGTTCGCTTCGACATCGCCGAAGAGCGCGTTGTTCGTTCCCTCGAGCGCCCGTGCCCGAGCTCTTGCCAGGGCCTGATCGGCCGCCGATACGTGGCCGGGCACCGTGTTCGTGCCAACGCTGGTCGGTGGAGCCTCGGTCGATCTGCGGGAGTCTTGGTAGGCCGACGGCAGGTCGTAGGGGTCGGCATCGTCGAGAGGGAGCTGAGTCACGGCGGCGGCGATGGACTCCGGCAACCGACGGAAGCGGTCGCGGGTTGGCTTGGGTTCGTTGAACCGGCCGATGCCAAAGAGCCGTGGGTTGTCTTCGCGGCGATCGTCAAGAGTCCATCCCTGGGGGACGGTAACTCGGTCGGCGTGGACGGCGCACAGGATTGCGGCGCCAGCGTCGTCGACCCGGCGATCAACGATGATCCGCCGCTCTCGTGGCTCGATCAGCGCACGCGCCACGCCGCGCTCGGCGCAGTCTGGCCGCGAGCACATCAAACGCACGACCTCAGGCTACCGCGACGCCTTCCGTCACCAACGGAACAACCACCCGGCCGAGTTCAGGGGAGGGAACGGTGATGGCGGCGCGAACCCACAGCACGGCGCACCAGACCGAGATGGCGCCAAGGATGTGGACCTGCACGAGGATGGCCGGAACCTGGGTGAACCATTGCCAGTAGCCGATGCCGCCCTGGGCGATGGCGACGAGGGCCAACACGCTGATGCGCCGACGTACCTCAACGGCAGCGGGCGTGTTCGCCGACCGGACGCGCCAGGCCATGACCACGATGATCAACAGGGTCAGCCACACGAGTCCGCTGTGGACGCGCACGACGTCAAGCATGGAGAACCCGAACCGACGGACCTTCGGGTCCCCGCCGTGCGGCCCTGAGCCGGTCAACACGCAGCCGACGAGCACGACCGCCAGGACCATTGTCAGAAGCGCGTTACTGAGCCATCGCATTGGCTCGTCGATGGCGGAGCGCCGGTTCCGGCCCAGCAGCGTCCCGCTCGGTCCGCTTTCACCGGACCGATGAAAAAGCACCGCACCAGCGGCCAGGCAGGCGATGGCCAGAAGGAAGTGCGACATCACGAATTGGGGTTGGAGGTCGAAGATCACGGTGAGGCCGCCGAGCACGGCGTTCCCGAACAATCCCGCGCTCACGATCAAACCGAAGCGGACGAGGTCACGCCGATATGGTCGACGCACTAAGGCCGTCAGCACGCCCACGGCGGCCGCCAGCAGACACAGCCCGGTGACGACCCGGTTGCCGAATTCGATTGCCGCGTGTCTTCCCGATGCCGGAACGATGTTGCCCGCCTTGCAGGTCGGCCAGTCCGGACAGCCGAGTCCTGACCCGGTGAGGCGAACCGCTGACCCGGTCAGCATGATGAATCCGAGCAAGAGGGCCGACACGAACGCAATGATGCGAAACGTCCGCACTGATACGCGTACATATCGTCCGAGTAGCGCCATCGATAGCGCGATGGCGAGGAGAAGGCCGACCAATCCGCTGAACCCCGACGCCACGGCCCGGACGGTTCTGCTTTGCCCGGAGAGCGCCGCCACGACCGCCTGACTCAGCCCGATCCCGAGGCCAAGCGCGAGAAGCAGCCGATGAAACGAGGCGCCCGGCATCGTGGCCAGCGCACGGACTCGACGGACGAAGCTTCCCGGTCGGTCCCCGTCGGTGACGAAGGGCCGCGGCCGGCGCTCCTCGTCGGCCGCATCGGCGGCGATCGCCGCCGTGTTCCACGCCCGGAGGCGATTCATTCAGTCACCCCGGTGGCGTTGTTCACGGAACGGGTCGCCGTACATGTGGTAGCCGTTGCGCTCCCAGAAGCCGGCCTTGTCGCCAACCATCAGTTCGATCCCCCGTACCCACTTCGCCGACTTCCAGAGGTAGAGGTGGGGGACCAGCGTGCGTAGCGGATAGCCGTGCTCGGGGGCGAGGGGCTCGCCGCCGAAGCGGTGGGCGAGGAGCGCCACGTTCGGCTCGAGCACGTCGGCCAGCGGCAGGTTGGTGGTGTACCCGTGTTCGCAGTGAAACATCACGTGCGTGGCATCGGGACGAATTCCCGCTTCATGCAGGATCGACGCAATCGAGACTCCGGTCCATTGCGTGTCGAATTTTGACCACTTGGTCACGCAGTGGATGTCGGTGGTGATCTCGACTTGGGGTCGGGCCATCAGCTCGGCCCAGCTCAGGCTCATGTCTCGGTCGACCGCACCGCCGATCACCACCGTGTAGTCGTCGAGGTTCGGGAACTCCGGGACGTCGCCGACGTGGAGCACCGGAAAGCGGTCGGTGAAGTATTGACCCGGTGGGAGTCGCTTGGGGTCGATTCCCTTGGCGGCGAGATCATCTCGGTTGCGCTGGAAAAAACTCACCCCATCAGTCTTTCAGTCCTCCACCCGTAGCTGGGCAGGGGAGCCAGTACCGTTTGACCCGTGCGTCTTGACAATGTTCGCCTCGGTCTCACCTTTGATGACGTGCTCCTCGTCCCGCAGCGGTCGACGGTTCGCAGCCGTCAAAAGGTGTCGGTGGCAACGAGGCTGAGTAGTGGCGTCGAACTCGCTATTCCGATCCTTGCCGCCAACATGGACACGGTCTGCGAATGGGAGATGGCCCTGGCACTGGGCCGCCTCGGGGGTATTGGCATCGTCCATCGATTCCTTTCGATCTCGGAACAGGCCGCCCAGATCGGCAAGGTGAAAAACGAGGGCGTCCTTGTCGGCGCTGCTGTCGGTACCGATCGCGACGCCATCGATCGGGCTCGGGCCATGGTCGATGCCGGCGTTGACGCCCTTGTGCTCGATATCGCCCACGGGCACAGCGACCACGCCATCGACACGGTGCGCGCCCTCAAGAAGTCGTTTCCGTCGACTGACCTGATCGCCGGGAACGTGGCCACGCGCCGCGGTGCCGAGGACCTTGTTCGGGCCGGAGCCAACGCCGTGAAGGTGGGGGTTGGGCCGGGCGGAGTGTGCACCACCCGCATCGTGGCGGGTGTGGGCGTGCCGCAGCTCACGGCGGTGAACGACTGTGCCGGGCTCGAGGTGCCGGTCATCGCCGACGGAGGAATTCGCACCAGCGGTGATATCGCCAAGGCACTGGCGGCCGGGGCGCAGAGCGTGATGATCGGATCGATGTTTGCCGGTACCACCGAGAGTCCGGGCGAGGTCGAGCAGTCTCCGCATGGGCTCGTGAAGCGGGTTCGCGGCATGGCCTCGTTCGAGGCATTAGAGCGACGAGCGCAGCGCGAAGGCACGGAGATCGACGAGGAGTATCTGGAGCAACGTGCGCCCGAAGGCGTGGAGGGGACGGTGCCGTATCGCGGTGCGGTCGGGCCCCTCGTGCAAAAGTTGCTCGCCGGAGTCCGAAGCTCGATGAGTTATTCCGATGCGCTCACCATCGCTGAGTTCCAGGACAAGGCGGAGTTCGTGCGAATCACCAACGCCGGTCTCACCGAGAGTCATCCGCACGCCACCCGATGAGTCTGTCCAAGGTATCCCCAAAGCTCGACGAGCTCTCGGAGGTCGAACGAGACGCGCTGGCCAAGAAGACCCTACGCGTGCTTATTTTTGGTCAGGCGATGGGAAGTGCCGGGTTCGGCTCTTCCGTCGCCGTGGGTGGGCTCATCATCAAGGATCTCCTAGGGGGCGATCGTTTCGCTGGCGCAGCGAGCGCGGTTGCGACGATCGGGGGCGCGGTGGCTTCGCTTGTTCTGGCCGGAATCATGGCGGCGAAAGGTCGACGGGTTGGCCTCGTCACCGGGTACGGCGTGGCAATGATCGGCGCGCTTATTGTTGTGTTCGGAGCGCAGCATCGCAACGTGGCGGTGTTCCTGCTCGGCTGCTTCCTCTTCGGACAAGCGCAGGGAGCAAATCAATCGGCCCGATTCGCCGCTGCCGATCTGGCCCCGCCGGAGCAACGCGGGCGGTACATCTCCAACCTGCTGTTTGCGTCGACATTCGGTGCCGTATTGGGACCGGTGTTCGTCGGTCAGTCCCAGCGAGTCGGAACCGCCTTCGGCCTGTGGAAGTACACCGGTCCGTATCTCGTTGCCTTCGCGTTCTTCGCTGCCGCAGTGGCGAACACGTTTTTTCGCTTGCGACCCGATCCCCTCATCGTGGCGGGAGGACTTGAGCCGGGTCGGGGAGTGCGTCTGCCGCCGGTCTCGACCGCCCTTCGGGTGGTCGGCAGCATCCCGAACGCCCGGCTGGCCATGGGTTCGGTGGTGGTCGGGCACACGGTGATGGTGGCCATCATGACGATGACCCCCGTCCATATGAAAGATCACGGTCACTCCCTCACTCTTTCTGGCTTTGTGATCGCGCTGCATATCGCCGGAATGTATGCGCTCTCACCCGTGATCGGGCGATGGAGCGACCGGGTCGGTCGGGTGCCTGTGCTGCTTACGGGCGGCGCCACGCTGTTCAGCGCCGGAGTCGTCACGGCGGCCGCCGGGCACGTACCGGCCTTGCTCTTCGCCGGACTGTTCCTGCTCGGGCTCGGGTGGAGTTGCATCATGGTGAGCG
Organism: Actinomycetes bacterium; assembly: GCA_031368095.1. GTDB lineage: Bacteria > Actinomycetota > Acidimicrobiia > Acidimicrobiales > JANYDT01 > JANLQX01. The sequence goes on from JANLQX010000292.1 coordinate 5,121, forward strand.
GCTCGGCGTTGCTCTCGGAGTCGGTACCGATCGCCAACCGCGTCGCCGTGCAGGGCACGTCGGACCTGATGATGGGCGTGTTCGGCGCCACCGCCGGATTCGGTTCCGGATTTGTCAAGCGCGCCTACGGATTCCATGTGCTGGCCGAGATCGGCGCGGTGATTGCCGTGGCGCTGGTCGTGACGTTGCTACGTGTGCTTCGTCTCCGTCAGGCTGATGCGGCGACCGCGTAACCCGTGCGATTTACACCTTGACCTGGAAGGCGATTTTCGCGCTCTTCGTCTTGAGAACGAAAGCCCAACAACCTCGGACCGGGAGCGTGGTGGGGACGTATTGGAGGCCTCGCAATGCGGCCCCGCGTTGAAGAACAAAGGTGCCGCGCCGGCCGGTTGATCGTTCCGTCCCTCGGGCCACGAGTTCTTCGTCGGAGCCTTTCCAGACGGCGAGACCTGTTTGGAACTCGGAACCGGTCTTGGTGAAATGGGGTTCCGAAACAAACAGTTTCGGCACTCCGTACAGTGGGAGTGGCAACAGGTTGCGGTCCGAAGTCGGAATATCTCGAAGGAGCCGCGCCGGTGACATCCGCGGTGTCGTGCACGGTGAAGCCGTGCGTGCCTGGGCGGTTCCCGGGAAGCCAAGATGAACCAGAACGGCAATGGTGAGTGCCGTACGTACCGATCTCTTTCGACCCATGTTCAGATCGTATCGGCCCGTCATTTTCCAACGGACCTCCTTACGTCAGGGGCCTGTTTTCGTTGTGGTCACGGTCGGTGTCGCCGACGTTTTGACGGCGGCCGCCGCTTCGGCCTGGGCGGAGGCCACCAGCTGACGGACGAAATCGGGTGGATTGAGCGCGTCAAGCGCAGCAAAGTCGGCGTTGGCGCCAGCTGGGTCGGCGAGGTCACGAAGGCGAAGAATTCCTCGGAAGGCGCGGGCATCGGGATAGCCCGGAGCCACCGTCACGGCGTTGTCCAAGCGTTCGCGGGCTCGTCCGATGAGCTCGGTTCGCTGGGCACCGTCGGCCGACTGGGCGACGATGCGGACCAACCATCCGCCGTAGGCCATTGCCTCCGGGTTTTGCGGATCAACGGCCAGGACAGCGTCGTAGCTCTTCAGCGAAGCCAGAGGATCCGTCGACAGCTTCGAACGGGCGGCGTCGAGGAGTTTCGTGACCTCGGCGCTTCGGTCGCCACCGGCCGCGTTGATCGACCCGGTGAGTCCCTGGGAACCGACCCGCTCGCCCGCCATCCGGGCAACGGCGACACCGACCCCGAGCGCGGCGGCCACGGTAACGACGACAACGAGCGGCCGTCGCCACCTCGGTTGGATGCTCGCCATCGTCGGCTGGGGCGCCGCACCTCGGAGGACCTCGGCCGCCCGTGCGGTGTAGTCCTCCCGCAAGGCGACATAGTCATGCTCGTCGAGGTCTCCGGCGGCGTGCTCGGCGTCGAGGTCGCGTAGCGATTGGAGGAGCCCGTCGCGTTCTTCTCCAACGGACGCGCTCACGAGGGGTCGACCGTTCGTGGCGCGGCGAGGGCCGCGTCGACGAGGGCGCGATCGTGGTCCGACACGGTGCGAGTTGGGCCGCGTCGGCGTGACCGCGTGAATACCTGCACGAGAACACCGCCGCCGAGGATGAACGCAACGACCGGAGCGATCCAAACAACCGCACCAACCCCGGTGGCCGAGGGCCGAAGTAGCTCGCTCGTGCCGTATCGGTCGACAAGAAAGGCGCGAATGTCATCGTCTCGCTCGCCCGTCTCCACCTGCCGGGTGATCTCGGCATAGATCGCTCGGGCTCCAGCCGCCTTCGACGCTCGGACGGAGAGGCCCTGGCAGACCGGGCAGCGGATCTCGGAGGAGATCCGGTCGGCCCGGGAGGTCACCGTCTCCGGCCCGGATGTCCCCCGTCCGACGCCGATGGCCACGGCGAGGGCGATCAACGCTCCGGCGATGACGAGCCAGGATCGACGAGACGCTCGCCCAGTTTTGGCCACGATCACTTCGCGGCGTTGGAGCGCAGTCGCGCCAACAACCGGTTCAGGCCGTCTTGGGTCACCGTTCCGTTGACTTTGGCGACCACCACACCATCGGGGTCGACGACGTAGGTTTCCGGCGCCTTCAGGACACCCCAGTCCACCGCCGAGCGGTCGGAGTCGACGACCGGCCACCCTCCACCACGCTTGGCGAAGAACGCCTTGATGTCTTTGGCGGTGTCTTGATAGGCGACCGCGAACAGGAATGCGTCACCGATCTTGGCGTGCTCCTCGCTGAACGCCTTCAGTTCGGGATGTTCGGTGGCGCAGGGCGGGCACCAGGTGCCGAAGAAGTTGACGATGGCGAAGGGACGCTGTCCGCTCGCTCCGGCGACCCCGACGGACTGGAGCCCGGAAAGCGACACCGATTTGCCGGTGAGCACGTCGACCCCGCGAGTGTCGGGAGCCTTGCGGCCGAGGAGGGGACTGCGGCCAAAGCCATCACCCGAGGGCGATCTGGTGGCGAGCACGAAGACGAGCGCGGCGATGATCGCCGCGATCGCCGCGGCAATCACCCGAGCTGACCCAAGGCTTGCTGTTTTCGTAGGTGACGGGTTGGACGTCGACGGAGTCGGGGTGGACGGGCCGGACGTTGTGGGTGCGGTCATCGCGCTGCTCCTGCCGTTTGGGGTACGGGAATGGCCTCGTGCGAGCCGTCGACAACACTCGTCGGTGATGTCGTCCGACGACGGCGCCCGGGAAAGAGTGCCAGCAGCGTTCCGATGCCCATGAGGCCGAGGCCGATCCACAGCCACACGATCATCGGTTGCACGTAAAAGCCAATCACCGCGGTGCCACCGTCGGCCGCCGGTGGTTGCACCAGTGTCACGTAGAGATCACGGATGAACCCGGTACGAACCGATGGGGTCGGTACGGCCTGGCCCCGCTCGGCGAAGCGAGTGATGGCGGGCCGGTCGATGCGCCCGCCGTCGATACGAACGTCGGCGATGATCTTGCCGACGACCGTCTGGGGATCCGGGTTGGCGCTGATGCCCCCCGTCCTCGCCACGTCGATGAACTCCGTACGTACACCTACGAGTTGGACCGTATGTCCCTTGAAGGTCTTTGTCTGGCCGGCCTTGAGGACGAATTCGGTGTTCGACGAATACGCCTGCGAGCACGCAATGGCAACGGCGATGAGGATCACTCCGAGGTGCACGACCATGCCGCCGTTGGCGCGTCCGAGAATGCCTCGAAGGCGGGAGTCGCCGCGAGCACGCGCCGCTCTCGTGGCCAACACAAGTTGACGAAGAGCGGAGCCGGACGCGAACGCGCCCAGGAACAACGCCAGCAAGGTCGAAACCCCGCGCAGTCCGCCGACCACACACGCCACCGTGACGACGACTCCGAACACGAGCGGCCACTGCAAGCGGTGTGACAACACTTCGCCACTCGCTTTTCGCCACGGAAGAACCGGGGCCACGGCCATCAGGAAGAGCAGCACGAGCCCGATCGGTGTGGTCAACGTGTCGAAGTAGGGCGCTCCAACGGAGAGCCGATCACCGTTCCATGCCTCGACCAACAGCGGGAAGATCGTGCCCAGCAGCACGACGAAGGCGAAGGCGGCGAAGACCACGTTGTTGGCCAGGAACGCGCCCTCGCGAGAGAGCGGTGAGTCGATGGTGCCCGTTGAACGGAGCTCGTCGCCCCGCCAGAAGATAAGACCAAGGGTGAGCGCCACGCACAGGCCGAAGAACGTGAGGATCCACGGTCCGATCTGCGAATTGGAGAATGCATGGACCGACGAAATCACGCCGGACCGGGTCAGGAACGTGCCGAGGATGGTGAGGCAGAACGTGGCACACAGCAGCGAGAGGTTCCACACTCGCAGCAAACCTCGGCGTTCTTGCACCATCACCGAATGCACGTAGGCGGTACCCGTCAGCCAGGGGAGCAGGGATGCATTCTCGACCGCGTCCCAACCCCAGTAACCGCCCCAGCCGAGCACCTCGTAGCTCCACCACGCCCCGAGCCCGATGCCAACGGTGAGCGCGCCCCAAGCGATGAGCGTCCAGCGACGGGTCTCCACCAACCAGCCTTCGCCCATTCGTCCGGTAGCCATGGCGGCAATGGCGAACGCGAACGGGACGGTGAATCCGACGTAGCCGAGGTAGAGAATCGGCGGATGGATCGCCATGAGCGGATGGTTGGCCAGCAGTGGATTGGGCCCGCGTCCGTTGGCCGGCGCTAGTGCCAGCTGAGTGAACGGATTGGCTGGTCCCACCATGAGGGCGAAGAAGAACGTGCACGTACCAAGCATCACGGCGGTGGCCCAGCCGACGAGCGGGTCGCTGCGGCGCGCTCGGTACTTCGTGAAGACGGCGAAGGTCAGCCCGGCGAGGATCAATCCCCAGAGCAGGATCGAACCTTCGAGCGCAGCCCACATCCCGGCGATGGTGTAGAGCAGCGGGGTGGACCGAGCGTTGTTGGCGGCTACATAGGCCAGCGAATAGTCGTGGGAGAGCAGGGCCCACTGCATGGCGACCACCGAAAGCACCGCGCCGGCGGTGACGATGGGGACGAAACGATGCCCCGATGCCACGATGACCGGCTTGCCTCGAACCAGGCCGAACACGAGGAACAGGCACCCGAGCAGCGAAGCCGCAAATGCTGTGGTTACACCAATACTTCCAAGATCAGCGCGCATAGTGAAATTCCTCGGCGCGCTTACGACTTCGTCTTGCCGACATAGTCAGTGACTCGCTTGCCGTTCTTCTCGATATAGGACTCGTCGTGCTTGATCATCAGGTGATCGGAAAGAAACAACGGAGCCTGTCCGCTCGGGCGGCTCGCCTGACCGTTGTCGAAGTGGCCTTCGAGAACCACGGCGAGGTTCGGACGGAAAAGCTCGGGCGGGTCCCCGTCGTGGCGGACCTCGACTTGCTTGGCGTTCGACTCGACGACGAACACCACGGACTTCTTCTCCGTGCGGACCGAGCCGTCGACGACGACGCCTTCGAGCCGGAACCGACGGGTGCCGAGCGAGTCGACCTGCGCGACCGCCTCGTCGGCGGTGCGGAAGTAGGTCGAAGCGGTGCCGAGGCCCTTGACCACGAGAAAGCCGATCGCCGCCAGCAGGACCGACGCGAAGGCCAAAACCCGTCGATTGTTTCCTCCCGAACGAGCCACCAGCATTTCTGGCCGCGCACCAACGCCAACCGCACCAAGGCCAACCGAAGCCGGGTCGACGGCGCCACCGACGGGAATCGGGCCGGCGTCGGTGCTCTCGTCGTCGACCCAGTCCGACGATCCGTTCAGCTGGTCATTCATCGTTGTTCGTCCGTTTGGTGGTCTCGAGCACGCGTTGCGCCGCTCGCTGGGAGCGCAGAATGGTCCAGGCGCTGTAAAGGATGACGGTGGAGAACACGGCGATGTACCCGGCGGCGACGTACCCCACGGAATCAGACCGATCCGGCGAGCGACGACGTAGACGTCGGTGCTTCGCTGCGGCGGGCCGAGACGGCGTCGCCGAGGGACCCATCGAACGCTTCGTCTTCCCATCGATTCGTACGCGCGCGTACGATAAGCAACGCAGCGAAGACGAGAGTGAACCCGACGATCGACAGGAGCATGGTTGACAGTTGCAGGCCGGATATCTGTGTGTCTCGCCGGGCGAGCGTGCGGCCCTGGTGCAACGAACGCCACCAGTCGACGGAAAAGTGCACGATCGGCACGTTCACGGCGGCCATCAGCACCACCACTGCGGACCTCCGGGCGCGCTGCTCGACCGTTCCGTCGAGTCGGCGAATAGTAAGCGCGCCTAGGCAAAGAAGGAACAGGAGGGTTGTCGAAGTTATGCGCGGATCCCACTGCCACCACGAGTTCCACGTGGGCCTTCCCCAGATCGACCCGGTGACCAGGGCAAGGAAACTGAAGACCGCGGCGATCTCGATACCGGCGCCGGCGAGGTGATCCCAGGACGCTTTTTTCGTTCTGAGCCAGGCCACGCTGGCGAACGCCGCCACACCAACGCCGCTGTACGCCGTCCAGGCAACGGCGGGATGAATGAAGATCATGCGGACGTATTCGCCCTGCACAACGTCGGGTCCGGTCACGAACAGCCCGAGCACCACGACCACGATGAGCACGACGAATCCCAGCGCGGCACAGACGCGGGCGGCGATCTGCGAAGTCACATGTTTCAGTCTTGCCCAGGTCAGCTGTCTTCGAGAACGCTGTCGAAGATGAGAACGCCCAGTGCGGTGAACGCGAGAGCGGCGATGACCAAAAGTCGGACCCACGGCCAGCCGTCGATTGTGCGATCGTCGAGGGCGGCCCGCGTGGCCTGCGCGGCGGCGAGGAGGATCGGCGCCACGAGCGGAAACTCAAGCAGGGGCACCAGCGTGTCTCGCGACCGGTCCCCGGCGGTCAGCGTGGCATAAATCGTTCCCGTGGTGGCCAACACGATGGTGGCCGGGATTGCCGTGGCCACCAGCATCAGTGGATTGCGAAGGGTGCCGCCGAAGAGGAGCACCACCCCGCCGGCGAGGATCGTTTCGAGGAAGGCCAGTTGCGCAAACACGGCAGTGGCCTTGCCGAGAAAGATCCCGGCCGGGTCGAGACCGGAGAGGCGAAGGCCGTCGCGCCCGCCGTCGCTCTGCTCAAGCGCCGCGCCGCGCTGCACGGCTAGCAACGCGGCGAAGAGGGTAGCTAGCCAGAACAGTCCGGCCGAGATCGCCG
>JANLQX010000317.1:0-3469 GCA_031368095.1 Actinomycetes bacterium
GCTACCTGTTCCAACTCACCGCCTACAAGGACGAGTACGAGGTTGCCCGTTTGCTCCTAACGCCCGAGGCAACGGCGGCGGCCGATGCAGTCGGTGGGCCAGGAGCAGCCGTCACCTGGAAGCTCCACCCGCCGATGCTACGCGCGCTTGGTATGGACTCGAAGCTCTCGCTCGGGCCCAAGAGTCGACCCATGCTCGTCGCCCTGGCCCACGGCAAACGGCTCCGCGGCACCAAGCTCGACCCGTTCGGCCGAGCCCACGTCCGTCGACTCGAGCGCGAGCTCCTGGCCGACTACCGCACCGTCATCGATCAGCTCATTCGCCGACTGCGGGCCGACAACGTCGACGAAGCGGTGCGTATTGCCTCGCTGCCCGACATCGTCCGTGGCTACGAAGACCGCAAGGTCAAGCGAGCCGCCGAATACCGCGCCGCCATGACGGAAGCACTCCGCACCTGGTCGTAGGTCGCCAGCGAGGGCGCGCACCTCGCCCGTGCCACCGCGCATCCCGCCACCCGCGCACATCAGACGCCCAACCGCGCACATCGCACCAAAATCGGCCGCGACGACCCAATTACGCGCCGATGTGCGCGCGAACGGTAAGGACCTGCGCGCTCGGCAAAGCGATGTGCGCGGGCGCATCCCGCCGCAGCGCATCCTGCGGGAGCGCACCCTCCCTGCGAAACCGTCCGACGCGGCCGAAGCCGTCGGGAAGCGGTCGGGCTACGCCGAGGTGGAGGTACCGAAGAGGCGGTCGCCGGCGTCGCCGAGACCGGGCACGATGAAGGCGCGATCGTTCAAGCCTGGGTCGAGGGCGGCGGTGACGATGCGCACGCCGGGACATGACTCCTGCACCCGCTTCACTCCTTCGGGCGCGCTGATCACCGAAACCGCCGTGACGGTCTCGGCCCCACGCTGCATCAGGAGCTGACACGTGAAGGCCAGCGAGCCGCCGGTGGCCAACATCGGATCGAGGACAAACACGTCGCGACCGTGCAGGTTCTTCGGCAGCTTTTCCGCATACTGCTCGGGCTCGAACGTTTCCTCGTTGCGTCGGAGACCGATCATCCCAACTTCGGCCTCGGGAAGCACCGACAGAAATCCGTCAAGCAGACCAAGTCCGGCTCGTAACACCGGCACCAGCAGCGGACCGGGCGCCGCGAGTCGATGGCCGGGCGAGTCGAGGCCGGTCGGTGTGCGCACCGTGACGGAGTCCACATGCAACGTGCGCGTGGCTTCGTAGGCGAGCAACGCAGCTATCTCCGCGACCGCCCGACGAAACACCGGCGACGGCGTGTATTCGTCACGAAGAACGGTGATGCGATGGGCAACCAGGGGATGATCGACGACAAGCAGGCTCATGGCCGAAAACGGTAGACGCTCCACATCAGCCAGACGGCCCGGAGCAAACGCCGGAGGAGCTCAGTGCGACTTGGCTGGCGTTGGTTTGTCGGGTCCGTCGAGGCCCCGGCTCTTGAGGTCGCGGGCGTGCGCTTCGGCTTCTTCGCCACCCATCAGATACGGCACCGATGTGACGACAATGCCTTCACGGAACAACAGTGCACCCTTGAGACGAAGGGCCGTCTGATTGTGAAGGGCTTGCTGGTACCACTTGGTCACCACGAACTCCGGAATGACCACGGTGATGGTGTCGTTGGTCCACCGCTTGTCGAGTTCTTCGATGAAGCTCACGACGGGTTCGACCAGCTCGCGATACGGCGAGTGGATCACTTCGAGGGGCACCTTGATGCCGAACTCGTGCCACTGGCGCTGCATCTCGGCGGTCTGCTCCTCGTCGCTGGCCACGCACACCGCGACGAGGTGCTGGGGCCGCAGGGCCTGGGCGTAGTTCAGTGCCTTGAGCACGCCACGATGCATACGGCCGACGAGCACCACCACGGTCTGGTCGCCGGAATAGACGTTGACCATGTCGGGGGTCACTTTGAGCGAGGAGCCGACCTCGACGTAGTGCCGCTTCACTCGGGTGAACACGTACATCACGAGCGGCACGATCACGATCGGGATCCAGGCGCCGGCGGTGAACTTCGTCGTGGCGACGATCAGCAAAATGATGAAGGTGACGACGGCGCCAATGGAGTTGATGACGACCCCCATCTTCCAACCCGGCTCCTTGAGCTTGAGGTGGTGGCGCACCATGCCGGACTGGCTCAGCGTGAAGGCGGTGAACACGCCCACGGCGTAGAGCGGAATGAGCAGGGTGGTCACCCCTCCGAACACGATGACCAGCAGGCTGGAGGCGAGCGCCAATACCAAAACGCCGTTGGAGAACACCAGTCGGTCACCGAAGTTGGCGAACTGCTTCGGAATGTAGCCATCTCGAGCGATCAGCTGGGCAAGACGGGGGAAGTCGGCGTAGGCCGTGTTGGCGGCGAGCGTCAGAATGGCGAACGTCGAGATCTGCAGGACGGTCAAGAGGATGCCCTTGCCGAAAACCACCTCGCCCATCTGCGCAATCGCCGTCTTCTTCGAGCTCGGGAACGGCTTGGTGACCGAGGCCACGAGCGCCGTTCCGAGGAACAGCGTGCCGAGCGTGACACCCATATAGATCATGGTGCGCGACGCGTTGCGCGACTCCGGGCGCTTGAAGGCGGGAACGCCGTTGGAGATCGCCTCCACCCCGGTGAGCGCCACGGCGCCCGACGAGAAGCCCTTCAGAACGATGTACCACGAGAAGTTTCCACCGATGAGGTTGAAGAGGTGCTCTTCGGGAAGACAGGTGCCCTTGGCGACACCCGCTTTGATCTTCTCGCACAGTTCCAATGCACCCTTGGTATCGACGATGCCGAGCTTGTTGGAATAGTGCTTGTACGCCGCCACGCCGAGGAACAGCACGACCATCGAGATATAGACGTAGACGGGCGGGGCGAACAGCGCACCGGATTCCTTCAGCCCGCGCAGGTTGGCCAGCGTCATGATGCCGATCAGTGCCAGGCAGATGAGAACGCGGTACTTCGCCAGCCCCGTATCGAGCGAGATGAGCGCCTCCACGCCGGCGGTGATCGACACCGCCACGGTGAGGATGTAGTCGATAAGCAGCGAAGCCGCCGCCAGGATGGCCGGACGCTCCCCGAGGTTCTCGCGACTCACGATGTAGGAACCGCCGCCCGATGGATAGGCGAAAATTGTCTGGCGATACGAAATGACCACGATCACCAAGATCACCGCGACGGCAATGGCGATCGGCACCAGTTTCGAAAGGCCAAGCGCCAAACTGGACGATGCTCCGACGGCGGTGACGGCCAAGATCTCACCGGTCGCATAGGCGGTCGACGAAATCGCGTCGGAACTGAAGACGGGGAGCGCAATGGCGTTCGACAGGCGCTGGTGATCCGCCTGGTCGCTCGAAATCGGCTTACCGACGAGAATCCGTTTCAGAGTGCTAGCCATCGGTCGGCCACGTTAGGCCTGTCGTCCGTGCTTACGCGCGCAGTGTGCTGGCTCTGCTCAAC
>JANLQX010000320.1:0-7998 GCA_031368095.1 Actinomycetes bacterium
CACGTGCGTCGCCCATCTCGTATGCGTACTGATCGTCCCGCTCGTTCGGCGACCTCGGCGTCGTGCGTGATCATCACGATCGTGAGATCGTCAGCGCGCAGATCTTCGAAGAGCTCCAGGATCGACTCGGTGGTCACCGTGTCAAGGTTTCCCGTGGGTTCATCGGCAAGGAGGAGCGTCGGCTGGGTGACGATGGCTCGGGCGATGGCTACGCGCTGACGTTCGCCACCGGACAGACGGGAGGGGAGAAACTCGAGTCGATGCCCCAAACCGACGCGCTCAAGGGCGGCGGCCGAGCGCTCACGACGACCTGCTCGGGGGAAGCGACGGGTGGTTGTTCCGTAGATTTCCGCCAGCATCACGTTTTCCAGCACGGTTCGATGCGAGAGCAGGTGAAAGCTCTGGAACACAAAGCCAATTCGCTCGCCTCGAACAGCCGTGAGTTCGGCGTCGGAGAGCTCCGACACATCGATCCCGTCGAGGCGGTACGTGCCGTTGCTGGCGAGATCGAGCAGACCGAGGACGTTGAGAAGGGTGGACTTTCCCGACCCCGACGGGCCGACCACGGCGATCCACTCGCCGCGTGCCACTCGGAGGTTCACGTCGATCAGCGCATGAACGGGAGGGGTGGTGTCAAAGGTGCGACCGATGCCGGCAAGGTCAACGACGAGGGCGATCTCTCGGTGCAGCGTCAACACGTTCACCCGTCCGCGGACGTCACCGACACCGACGACGCCGCGGTGGTGGTGTCGACCGTGGTGGTGTCGGAGGTGACGGTCAGGTCTTGTGCCCCTGACGACCCGACCACGGCCAGGTCGCCTTCGCGCAACCGAGCGCCGGCGACCGGCGAGATCTCCACATAGCCCTCGGCGGCGAGTCCCGGAACGACCGTGACGAAACGTGTCGGCCGCTCCGGGGCGTCCTCGACTTCGATCCGGCTCGATCCGTCGCCAGCGATCGACACGGCGGCGACCGGAACGGCAAGCACGGCCTGTCCGGTCGACTTGATCGGCAGCGTGACCTTGACGTTGACCCCGTTCAACGTGGCCGGGTCGAAGGTGGAGGCCGTCGCGCCCGCATCGGTCGACGGCGAATCGATGGTCAATTCCACGCGGACCTTGTCGGCCTCGGCGCCGTCGGTACCGGGGCGATTGGCGATCTTGGTGATGCGGGCGGCGAGCGTGAGCGAGAGATCTTCGGCTTCGATCTCTCCGACGTTGCCAACCCTCAGGCGGGTGGCGTCCACGGCGTCGACCGACGCGTCCGCGGCCAGCCGGGCGTTGGTCACGGTGATCACGGCGCCGTTCGCCGGTTCACCGCGGCCTACCTTCACCTCGTCGACGCGGCGGGGAAGATCCGGAAGAAAAATGATCTCGTTGGCGGGGACGGCGGTTCCCACCTTGGCGTTCAAATCGGCAAGGTCAGCGTCGGCTCGGCGCTGAGCGGCAACCGCGGAGTCGAGAGCGCTGCGCAGGGTTCGAAGCTCGGTCGGGGAAACAAGCTCTCCCTTTCCAGCGGCGGCAATCGCGACGGCCGCGTCGGCAGCATCCGCGCCGCTTGATCCCTGACGCGTTGCCGTGTCCACGCCGCTTATTGCGTCGTCGAGGTCCCGTTGTGCTTGCGACAGCGAGGCTTCGGACTGAGCCACACGAGCGCGAGCATCGACGACCGCCTGGTCGCGGTCGGGCGCCGCGTTGATGGCTTTGGTGACGCCCTCCTCGGCTCTGGTCACGGCGCGAGCGGCGCGATCACGCGTTCGTTGCGCCTGCGGAATTGCGTCCTGACGGGTGCTCAGCGCGCTTATTGCCGTGTCGACCGACCCCTGCGCCTGCCGCAGACGGGCTTCGGCGTTCCGCGTCGCTTCCTTTTGCGCGCTGTTGTCGGGAACCTCGCATGGCGTCGGCGTGGGGCAGGTGAACACGGTGCCCTTGCGCTCGGCCTCGCGTGAGGCGTCGAGCGACTTCTGGGCGTCGACGACGTTGGCTCGGGCGTCGTCGATGGCGCGCTGCGCTTCGGGCACACCGCGTTGGGCCTGCACGATTCCGGACTCGGCGTCAGCCAACGCAGCAGAGGCGTCATCGACGGCTCGGTTGGTGTCGGCGACCACCGCCGGATCATCACGTTCGCGTTCGGCCCGCCGGAGCGCGGCCGCCGACTGGTCGACGGTCGTCCTGGCCTGGGCCAGCGCGGCCGTTCGGGTCGACACCAGTCCCTCGGCCCGAGCGGTGGCCGTGGCGGCGTCTTGGCCGGCCGTGTCGGACTTGTCGCGGGCGGCGCGCAGTTGCTCGTCGGCCTGGAGTCGTCGCGACTTGGCCGGTGCCGATGCATTGTCATATGTGCGCTGAGCACTGCGCACACCGTCGGTCGCCCGTGAGGCCGACTCTCGGAGCTGTTGGAGCTGGGTTCGCTGCGACTCGGTGGGTCCGAACGGCTCGTAACCAAGTTTTCCGTAGAGCGACGAGACCGCCTTTTCGGTCGCGGTGTCGAAGGTTCCGTCGACTGTGCCGGGGTTGAACGAGAGCGAACGAAGACCTTCTTCGAGTTGGCGGACATCGTCGCCGACGTCACCCGGGCGCATGTCGCGATAAGCCGGCGTGGCGCCAACCAGAGCGATCACCGGTCGTCCGGCGAGCTCCAGGACGCGAGACCCAGACGTGATTTCCTGGCCCTTCGTCGCCGGCTGCGTGACGAGGTTCCCCTGGCCGGCTTTTAGCGTCGAGGGAGCCAGGACGACCGGTTTCGGATCGCCGTAGCGCACGTCGCCTCGGGTGATGATGGTGGATGAGAGCACGCGTCGCTCCACCGGAACGGCGAGGCGGCTGGCGGCGGGGGCGGCCACTTCGGCGGCGGCATCGCTCGGCGACTTGACCTGACGCCCGAGGAGGAAGCCGCCCCCGCCGATGGCCACCACGACCGCCGAGGAGAGAGCGAGGAGGCGTGAACGGTTCATGAAAGGTGCTATGTGCGCTTACTTCGTCTTCCCGCCGAGTTCTGATCGAACGGCTTCGAGCACGGCGCGGTTCTGGTCGATGAACTTCTTCTCCTCGGCCTTCTGCAACGCCTCGCGCTCTTTCAGGTGCTTCTTGGTGCAGTCTCGATCAGTTTTGGAGATCGACAGTTCCCGCTTCTGAAGCGCGCGTAGTTTTGTGGGGTCGAGCTTCGACGCATCCACGCCACCACCGAATGCGCCGGCCAATCCGGCCCCGGCACCACCACCCGAACCTCCAGACGCGGTGACCAAAGAACTCAGCTCCTTGCTGAGCGTGGTCGGGGGTTCGGTATCGGTTCGGAAGGTGTATCCCGCCTTCTTCATGCATGACGACCACTCCTTCATTCCCGCCAATACCTTGGGGTTGTTGTTGACCCGCGACTGGATTTCACTGAACTTCGGACCGAGCGACTGCAACTTGGTCAGCGACGAAAACAGTTTCTTCGTGGACTCACCGACGCAGCCGGACGTACCGAAGGCCGTGGCACTCGTTGACCCGGTATCGGACCCGGTCAACGCTTTTGCGTATGCCTTCTTCTGGCCTGCGCCCATCTTGGCGACGATGACGGCGTTGGCGTCGGGAGTGGCCGGCTTGCCGGCTTTGTTCGGATCAATGAGCGTGGACACGCCGTAGCCGTACTTTTCGGCGAACTTGTCGGGGTCCAGTCCATCGCCGACCACCTCGGCAAAGTCACCGAGGCCCACAACCTTGTACTCGAACCCCGCCTTTTTCATGCACGTGGCGATCGCCTCCTGCTGTTGCCGGGCGAGGCGGGCGATACCCGCGCCGTCAACATTGAAGAAATCGTTGAGCGACTCGTCCTTGCTTGCGGCGACGGCTTTCGGTCCGACGACCGAGAACGCCATGAACGCACCAGCTAGGAGCGCGAACCCTCTTCGAGTTCCACCACGGCGTTGGTCGGAGCGGCATTGCGTCGTGATCATGACGTCGACGTTAGGACCGCTCGGCCGATGGCGCGGAGCATGTGACTCCGGCCGGCGGAGCTTGATGAGGTGGCGGGCTGAGTACCGTGGTGGCCGTGCCCCGTTTCGAGAACGTCGCCCGGTTGGATGGCAAAGTTGCGCTGATTACCGGCGCCGGGGGCGGGATGGGTCGCCTCGCGGCCCTCCTTTTTGCCCAGCAGGGGGCGAGGGTCGTGGTGGCTGATGTGAACGCTGATGCCGCCGCTGCGGTCGTCGCCGAGATCGAGTCCGACGGGTTCGTGGGCGCAGGCGTGGCCGTCTCCGGCAACGTGGCCAACTACGCCGACGTGGCCGCCATGGTCGCCACGGCGGTGTCGTCGTTCGGCGGTCTGCACGTGCTGTACAACAACGCCGGCATCATGATGAACGACGACGACAACCCCGACAACACCACTGAAGAGGTGAGGGACAGAACCTTTGACGTGAACGCCAAGGGAGAGTTCCTCTGTTGCAAGCATGGCATCCCGGCGATGCTCGCCAGTGGCGGCGGCTCGATCATCAACGTTGCGTCTTTCGTGGCCCATATGGGTGCGGCCACGCCCCAGATTGCCTACACCGCAACGAAAGGGGCGGTGCTGTCGATGACCCGTGAGATCGCTGCGATCTACGCGCGTCAAGGCATTCGCGCCAATGCCCTTTGCCCCGGGCCGGTGGGGACGCCTCTGCTCGCCCAACTCTGGAGTGATCCCGAGCGCAAGACTCGTCGCCTCGTGCATATCCCGATGGGTCGGTGGGCCGAAGCCGACGAACTCGCTCGCGCCGCACTCTTTCTGGCCTCTGACGATTCGAGTTTCATGACCGGACAGTCCTTGATTATCGACGGCGGCATCGTAAGCGCCTATACGACTCCGGAGTGATGGTCTGATGCTTGCGCTCTCGATCAACTTCATCAAGGACTGGGTCCAGGGAATTCAGGGACCGTGGCTGTACATCGCCGTGTTCGCGTTGGCCTTTGCCGAAACTGGGACCCTGCTGTTCTTCGTCCCGGGTGAATTCACGCTCATTCTCGCCGGCATCACCGCCGGATTGTCCAGCGGAGGGGTCAACGTCTGGATCATGCTGGCCGTCGGATGCGTCGCGGCCATTCTCGGAGACGCTGTCGGTTTTCAGATCGGTCGCCGTTACGGTGAGCGAGTGAAGGCGTCCAAGCTCGGGCAGCGGCTCGGCGCGGAGAACTGGGCGAAGGCCGAGCAACTCATTCGTCGCCGACGCGGACTCATCGTGCTGGTCGGTCGCTGGCTCGGATTCCTTCGGGCGATCATGCCCGCCACGGCCGGAATGTCGGGTCTGGACTACAAGCGCGATTTTCTTCCTTATGACGTCGTCGGCGCGGTGTCGTGGGCGTCGGTGTGCGTCCTCGGCGGCTACAAGCTCGGTGACCGGGCCGAAACGATCGTGAAGTACATCGGGTGGGTCGCCGGTGGTGTGGTCATCGTCGGTGCCCTTTTCTTCTTCGGTAAGAAGTGGCTGGTTGGGCGGGCGGCAAAATCCGCCGGATGACTTGCCGCCGCGCTTTCGCTTTACTAAGCGCGCTTGTTTTACTGCCGACCGCCGCAGTAGGGCAGTCGTCAACGACGCCGTCATCAACCGCGTCGGCGTCGGCAGTTCCAGCGTTGCGCTGGAAGACATGTGCGAGCTCGGCTCGGCTGAGGTGCGCCAAATTGCGCGTTCCACTCGATAGCTCACGCCCGGGCGGGGCAACCGTCGGCGTCGCTATTGCGATGTCGCCAGCGCGCCAACCGAAAAAGCGGATCGGCGTGCTGCTGGTGAATCCCGGCGGTCCCGGCGGATCAGGAACGAAGTTCGTTCGTCAATTGCAAAACGGCTTTTCCGACGCACTGCTGGACCGATTCGACGTGGTCGGGTGGGACCCCCGCGGCGTTGGCGACACCGGGCAGATTCGGTGCCTTGCGACCACCGCCGCCTATGACCGCTTCTATGCACTCGATCCTGACCCGGACACGCAGGCCGAGGCCGCGGCACTCGTCAGCGCCGCGAAGGACTTTGCCGCTGGCTGCACCGCCCGGAACACGACCGACGCCCTTCGTTTCGCCGGAACGGCCGACGTGGTCAACGACATGGAGTCGATCCGCATTGCGCTCGGCGAGGACAAGATCAGTTTCTTCGGCTTCTCCTACGGAACGCTCCTCGGGCTTCGCTACGCCGATCGATTCCCGGCAAGAGTCCGCGCCTTCGCCCTCGACGGCGTGCTTGACCCCACTGCCGACACCGCCGAGCGTTCGGTACAGCAGGCGGTCGGCTTTGATCGCGCCCTCAACGCCTTTCTGGCGCTCTGCAAAAGCGGCGCGAAGGGTGGCTGCCGTTGGGTTCGCACGGGGGAGGCGCCCGGTGCGGCGTTCGACCGGCTCTCGCGCCGGATCGATGCGACGCCGCTCGTCGTGAAGCGCGCCAAGGGGGGATCCCGGCTCCTCGGACCGGGTGAGTTCACCGTGGGGGTTCTCGCCGCCCTCTACAGCCGCGAGAGTGGCTGGCCGGTCTTGCGTCAGGCCCTGAGCAAAGCCGACTCCGGTGACGGCGCCTTCATGCTGAACCTCTTTGACGCCTATGCCGACCGGGACCGCAACGGGTACGGGAATATCGCCGACGCCAACGCGGCGGTGAATTGTGTCGACGTGGTGTCGCCCCGAGGCGAGGCCGGATACAAGGAACTGGCCGATCGTCTGGCGAGGACGTCGCCGCGGTTCGGCCGCCTGGCCGGATACTCGAGCCTTGTCTGCGGTTTTTGGCCCGTTCCGCCGACCGGTCCACTCACGCCCGTGGTGGCCCGAGGCTCGGCCGAGATCCTGATCATCGGGACCACCCGCGATCCAGCTACGCCCTACGTATGGGCCCAGTCGGCGACCCGTTCCCTCGACCACGGCACCCTGCTCACCTACGACTCCGACGGTCACACCGCCTATCTCACGGGCAACCAATGCATCCGAACCTTCGTCGACCAGTATCTGCTCACCACGAAAACGCCACCTTCAGGATCGCGGTGTGAGCGTCAGTAACACCCTTGCTCCCGGGCGCTGAATCCGCTAGGGGTCCGGCCTGGCCTAGGCTGTGAGGGCTCATGTCGACCTCCGCACCTACGTCCTTCGCCGATTTGGGCGTATCTGAGGAACTGTTGATGGCGTTGAAGGAACGGGGTATCGACTCCCCGTTTCCGGTCCAAGCGCTCACCATTCCCGACGGGCTGGCCGGGCGCGACGTCTGCGGTCAGGCCAAAACCGGTTCGGGCAAGACGCTGGCCTTCGGTATCCCGCTCGTCATGCGGGCTCCTCGGGCCGAGCCCCGCAAGCCAACGGCCCTCGTGCTCGTACCCACCCGCGAACTGGCCTTGCAGGTCGACGGTGAACTGCGGTGGATGGCCGAGTCGATGGGTCTGCGCGCCGTGGCGATCTACGGCGGATCGTCGATGGAAGTGCAACGCGACGCGCTCAACGCCGGCTGTGAGATCGTCGTGGCCACCCCGGGTCGTCTCATCGACCTGATCGGTCGGGGCGATATCGACCTCGGTTCCGTGTCCTTCCTGGTGCTCGACGAGGCCGACCGCATGTGCGACATGGGCTTCATGCCGAATGTCGAATGGCTGATTCGTCACATGTCGAAGGATCGCCAGACTCTGCTGTTCTCGGCCACGCTCGGCTCCGATGTGAACACGTTGGTGAAACACGAGCTGCG
Source organism: Actinomycetes bacterium (assembly GCA_031368095.1). Classification (GTDB taxonomy): domain Bacteria; phylum Actinomycetota; class Acidimicrobiia; order Acidimicrobiales; family JANYDT01; genus JANLQX01. Next base: position 7,661 of record JANLQX010000320.1, read on the forward strand.
CGACCCGGTGCGCCATACCGTCGAGAGCGATTCGTCCACCGTCGAAGAGTCACGGCACTTTTTCTTGAAGGTCCACGAGATGGACCGGGTCAAGGTGGTGGCCGCCGTGGTCGGTCACTTCGACCGCGCCATCGTGTTCTGCAATACCAAGCGCATGTGTGATCGTCTCGCCGACGATCTCAAAGAGGCCGGCGTGCAGGCCCGGGCGATTCATGGCGATCTCGACCAGACCCGTCGGGTGCGAGCGCTGCGCCAGTTCACCGAGGGTCAGATCAGCACCCTGGTGGCCACCGACGTCGCGGCGCGAGGTCTTCATATCGATGGCGTCGACGTGGTCG
>JANLQX010000333.1:0-13365 GCA_031368095.1 Actinomycetes bacterium
AATCCGGGTAGGCGATGACACCCATCTCCGGCAGGTCGAGACCTTCGAGTTCGTCGGCCTCGGACGAGCGGATGCCGCCCTTGGTGACCTTGTTCTGAATGAAGAAGAAGGCGTACGCCAATCCAAGGATGGCCGTGACGAGCACGCCACATCCAATGAGCTGGGCCAAGAGCTGCTTGGCGCCTTCTCCGCCGTAGAACAGGCCGGTCACGCCGTTGTCCTTTGTCCATTGACGGTCGAGGGCGTTCCAGGCGTTGCCGTACGTTCCATCGGCAAAGAGGCCAACGCAGATCACGCCGTAGAGTCCGCCGATACCGTGGACGGCGATGGCTCCGACCGGATCGTCGATGCCACGAGCCTCGATGAAGCGGCCAGCGTAGGTCACGATCACTGCGGCGGTCACGCCGATCACAGCGGCGGCCCACGGAGCCACAAACGCACACGGAGCGGTGATGGCGACCAGACCAGCAAGCATGCCGTTGATCATTCCGGATGGATCAGGCTTTTTCGATCCGGTGTACATGAGGAGCAGCATGCCGCCAACTGCTCCAAAGGCGGCGGCGATGCCGGTGTTCGCGGCCGCAATGGTGAAGCGGTTGTCCGTCGCCGAGAACGTGGATGCGGCGTTGAAACCAAACCAACCAAAGAGCAGGATGAAGGTGCCGAGCATGGCCATGGGGAGGTGGTGAGGGGCGAGCGTCCGTGGTTTGCCGTCGGGGCCGTACTTCCCGATACGGGGGCCGAGGACCAACGCCCCGGCGAGGGCGGCCATACCGCCAACCGCGTGCACGACACCAGAACCGGCGAAGTCGACGTAGCCGTGACCGAGCTTGAGGGAGTCACCGAGCTGCGACAGCCAGCCACCGCCCCACGTCCACGCCCCAAAGATCGGGTAGTAGATAGCGCCGCAGAAGAGGCCCCACACGACGAAGCTCTTCCACTTCCACCGTTCCGCCATCGAACCGGTCGGGATCGTTGCGGTGGTGTCCATGAACGCCACCATGTAGAGGAAGAAGGCGACAACGCCTACGTCGTATCCCTTGCCGGACAGGGCCAGCGGGCCTTTCCACAGAAAGACCCAGTCGCCGGAGCCGATCAGGTTGGCGCCGATGGCCTTGTCCATGCCGAAGTAGCCGGGGTAGGAGTAGCCACCGAACATCAGCGGGAAACCGATGATGAAGAAGCCCACGAAGCCAAGGCCGAAGATGGCGAAGTTCGTGCTCACCACGTGAGCGGCATGCTTGGCCCGACAGAGCCCTGTCTCCACCAAGGCGAAGCCGGCTTGCATGAAGATCACCAGGGCGGCGCCGATGACGATCCACAGCAGGTTGAGCGAGGTCGCCACGGCGGCCTCAGGCTTGCCTTCGGCCACGGCCTTGCCGGCGAACGCCGGCCCGGCGATGAGCAGCGATGTCGTAAGCGCACCTATGGTCGTGACCGCAAGTTTGCGCAGTGGGTGCCGCACAGTTCCTCCTAGTTCCGAATCTCTTCGGGTGAGTTGCATTCGGATTATCAGTGAACTGATGATCGATGCGTGAATGAATTGTGAGGCAACCTACGGGGACGGGATTTCGCTGTCGTCACCCTTGTGTTTCTGACGCGTTGCGACGTTGTTCCGCGAAAGGCACCGACCGCCACGATCAAGCAGAGCTGACGCGTTGCGTCGTTGTTCGAAAAGCAAACGCCCGGTTAGGGCTTACGGATAGTGCCAACGCGGTTGGAGCGCCAGGGCACGCGCCGAGTGAGCGGGCGGGGCTGCACGCCATTGGCCAGGGCCAGACGGATCGCCGCCTTGGTGTCTTCCTCAAGCTTGCGGCCGAGACGATCGGTGACGTCGAAGCGGTCGAGGGCCATCGAGTCGTTGGTGGTGATCCGGGCCGAGTGGACATCGGCACCGGCGGCGGCAAACGCCACGGCGAGCGCGTGCAGCAGACCGCGACGGTCAGTGGCGCGCACTTCGGAAATCGTGTGCCAAGGCGAGCCGGCATCGTCGAACGATACGGTCGCATCGGCGACCGGCGCCGACACAATGTTCTCGTTCTGCGCGGCGAGCAGAGCCCGGTGAATGGCATCCGGATCGGGGGTGAGGCCGACCACTCCGGTGCGGACCCGAAACGCCTGCAGCGCGGCGCCGTCGCCCCAGGTGGCGAGCACGGCATCGACCACGTCGAGTTGGGCCCGTTCGAGCACCCCGGTCACCAGCGCCAGCAGGCCCGCCTGATCTCGAGCGGCTATTTCGAGTCGCCACACGGCCAGCGTCTCGGCCACGACCGACACCCGGAAGCTCTGGCGCGCCGCCAGCGGCTCCAGCAATCGGGCGTGGCGGGCCACGGCGACCGGGTCTTCCGTCAGCAGATAGGACAACGGGGCGGCGGCGATGCGGTCGGCCACCCGGGGAGCATCGGTGACGAGGGCAAGCGCCCGGTCGCGCGTGCGATGGAGCAACGAAAGCGAGTCTCGACCGGCCAGCGCCGGAAGGTCGAGGGACGCTTGGACCAGACGATGAAGTTCCGTTATCAGCGCCGCTTCCCACGCTTCAAGGCTGTCGATAGCGATACTCAACACGTAGAGCGCCCGCGCCTGTTCATGACTGCCCAGGTGGGCGGCAATACGCAGCACCGAATCCTCATGAAGACCATCGGCGCGCATAGCGGCGGCCCGGATGAGCTCGCGGTCGCTGACCAAACCGGCAATCGCGGCGCGATCGTCGGAATCCAGGGTGAGGCGGTCGAGCACGGACCGGGCGGCACCATCAGCATTGGGGAGGTCTTCGACCATTTCGACGAGCAGCGCAGCCAGCAGCAGACGGTCCGGCTGGGTGAGCCGACGGGCCTCGCTGGAGGCAGTTGGATCACTGGGCCGATCGTGTCGTCCACCGACGAGGAGCTGGCGAGCGCGGTCGAGCAACTCCCAGCGATGCACTCCCGACGGGTCGAGCCGCAGCGGATCGGTCCGTCGCCGAGCAAACGCGTCGCTCAGTTCCGGAAGGGCCCGATCGAGGAGTGCCGTGGTCTCCAAGAACCGCCACGTTCGGCCGGTGCCGCTACGGACGATGCACAAAAAGGCGGCCGTGGACTCGGCGTCCCAGCGAAGCGCGTCACCCGTGCGACTGGCGGAGGTGATCCATGACGTGAGCTCGATCGACGGATCCACCGTCTCCATGAGCAACGCCGCATCGAGTGCTACCGGAAGCACCTCACGGACCGGGGGCCGAGCGGCGAGCACCAGCTCAGGGCGGTTGCGGTTGGAGGACGCCGTCGCCAGCCACCCACCGTCGGGCCGGATATCGCTTTCGGAACCGCTCAGCGCCGCGTCGGCCCGGCGCTGGACCCGCCGGATCTGCCAAGACAGGAGCGGCGGCGTGATCAAGGTGGTGACAAGGACCATGGCCAAGATGGCGGCATAGATGTTGTCGCCGAGAATTCCCTCGCGCAGGCCAATGCTGGCGAAGATCAACCCGACCTCTCCCCGGGGGATCATGCCGATCCCGATCAGTAGACGGTCCGACGGGGTCCCGATGGCTCCGACGCCGGCCACGATCTTGCCGACGACCGCCACCACCACCAGCGCTGCGCCCAGTCCGAGCACAGCCGGCTTGGCGAACTGCGTCACGTCGACATTGATCCCGATCTGGAGGAAGAACACGGGAACGAACAGGTGCCCGACCGGGGTCAGTTCGCGCTGCACCCGGGCTGACACGGGACTTCGTCCGAGCGCCAGGCCGGCGACGAAGGCACCGATGATCGGGGCCAATTTGGCCAGCGTGGCCAGTTGGGCGATGCCGAGGGTAAACGCCAACGCCAGAGCCAGCAGGGTTCCGCTCGACCGCGACCGCCGATCGATCTGCTCGAACAGCCGGGGGACGAACATCGTGCCGAGAACCGTGGTGACGACCAGGAAGCCGACGGCCAAGGCGATGGTTCCGAACGTTCCCGAAACCGAAAACCCGCCGTTCCCGGTGGTGATCCTGACGATGACCGTCAAAATGATGAGGCCGATCACATCGTCGGCTACCGCCGCGCCCAGCACCGTGCGCGCCTCGATCGACGAGAGCGCCCGCAGGTCGCCGAACACACGGGCCGTAATGCCGACGGAGGTGGCCGCCAGAGCGGCTCCGGTGAACAACGCCTCGTTGTTGGTGAGCCCGAGGAGCTCACCGACACCGATGCCGCTGGCCATCGGCACCACCACGCCGATAAACGCCACCAGCAGGGCGGCCTTGCCAACTGCGCCGAGCTCGCGAAGGTCCATATGCATGCCGACTTCGAGCAGCAGCAGGATGACCCCGATCTCGCCGAGGGTGTGGAGGACCTCGCCCGAATGGGTGGCATCGACCTTATGGATCAGACCGAGTACCGAAGGTCCGATCAGGATGCCGGCCGAAATCTCACCGACCACCGCCGGAATCTTGATCCGCTCGGCCAACTCGGCCGCCAACTTGGCCGCCACCAGCACGATCAGGATGTCGAGAAACACTCGACTCATGCAGCGCTCACGGGGTCGAGACTGGAACGAGCATCCAGCCCCGTCCTCGGACGTTCACCAGTTGTTCGTCGGACAATGCGCGGCGAACATTCACCAAGTGCACATCGACGCGCCGGGGATGCTCACGGAGCCCGGCCACCCGGGCAAGCTCACGGCGAGTAACGACCCGACGGCCTGACGACCGAAGGGCGCCGAGCAGCGCCGCCTCCCGGTCCCGTGTTTCCGAGACGGCCTGGACAATGTCCACCAGAGGCGCAGGGATGAAACCGTTCGCGTCCATCACCAGACCGTAAGACCCGAGGATTTCTTCGATGTTGAGCGAACGTTACGATCATGTTTCGTCGCCCAGACGAGACCTGTGGTTAGCCGAAGGCGCGGACGAGAAGCGCGTCGCCCTGGCCCCCGCCGCCGCAGAGCGCCGCGGCACCCACGCCACCGCCCCGACGGCGCAATTCGTGGAGGAGCGTCAGCGCCAGGCGATTGCCGGATGCGCCGATCGGATGGCCGAGCGCAATGGCTCCTCCATTGACGTTCACGATGTCATCGCTCACCCCAAGATCGGCCATCGACGCCAACGCTACCGATGCGAACGCCTCGTTCATTTCAATCAGATGGAGATCGGAGACAGCGAGGCGAGCCCGGTCTAACGCCGCATTGATGGCCCGTGACGGTTGATGGAGAAGCGAGGCGTCCGGGCCAGCAACCATTGCGTAGCTGAGGACTTCGCCGAGCGGTGCCACCCCGAGCCGGTCGGCGGCGGCCTTGGACATCACGATCACGGCCGATGCGCCGTCGCTGATCTGCGACGCGTTGCCGGCGGTGATGGCACCCCCCGCCTCAAAGCTGGCCTTCAACGACTGGAGCGACGCCACGGTGGTGCCAGGGCGGACTCCTTCGTCGGTCTCCACCAGCAACGGATTGCCCTTGCGTTGGGGCACGCCCACGGCAATGATTTCGTCGGCGAACCGGCCGTCTTTGATGGCCGCCGCGGCTCGTTCGTGCGACTGGGCGGCGAAGGCATCCTGCGCCTCGCGAGCCATGCCCTCGGCTCGGCCGTAGCGCTCCGTGCCGAGGCCCATGGGAACCTTGTCGAAGGCGCACGTAAGCCCATCGAACATCATCGAATCGACGATGGCCTTGTCGCCGAGACGCATTCCGGCACGAGCGTCGGGCAGGAGGTAAGGCGCGTTGGTCATCGACTCCATTCCCCCGGCGACAACGATCTCGGCGTCGCCGACGGCAATCATCCGGTCGGCTTCGATGATGGCGTTGAGACCCGAGAGGCACACTCGATTGATGACCGTCGACGGAACGCTCATGGGGATCCCGCCCTTCACCGCGGCTTGGCGAGCCGTCATCTGGCCCGCCCCGGCCAGGAGCACCTGGCCCATGATCACGTGGTTGACCTGGTCACCGGTAAGACCGGCGCGGGCGAGTGCGGCGGCAATGGCATGGCCTCCCAGGTCGGTGGCGGACAGCGACGCAAACGCTCCGGCCAGTTTTCCGATCGGGGTGCGAGCCCCGGCAACGATCACAGATCCAGCCATTGTCGTGTTCCTCCTGAAGTGGCGGCTCACCCGGTTCGGGTGGCCGCCCCGCTAACGCTACGAGGCGGCGGTGGCTGAATGGAAATCGTGAATATGCACCATCTACCGTGCATGTATGCAAGACCTGATTGATCTGATCGACTCCGGCGCCCCCGCCGCCGAACTCGCCGCTTTTCCCATGCCCGAGTCCTATCGCGGTGTCGTGGTCCGGCGAGAGGAGGCGACGATGTTCGAGGGGATGGCTTCGGCCGACAAGGACCCCCGCAAGAGCCTCCACGTGCAGGACGTTCCCCTGCCGGTACTCGCGCCCGACGAGGTCTACGTAGCCATGATGGCCAGCTCGATCAACTTCAACACGGTGTGGACGTCGATCTTCGAACCCGTTTCCACGTTCGGTTTCCTTGATCGACTTGGCCGCGAGGGCGAGTGGGGAAAGCGCCATTCGTTGCCGTACCACGTGGTCGGGTCCGACGGCAGCGGCGTTGTCCTGCGGACCGGTTCGGCCGTTCGCAACTGGAAGGTCGGCGATCGTGTGACCATTCATTGCAACCACGTCGATGATCAGGATCCATCGTCACATGACGACTCCATGCTCGGTTCCAACCAACGTATTTGGGGGTTTGAGACGAACTTCGGTGGGCTGGCGGGAATCGCCGTGGTCAAGGCCAATCAGCTCATGCCCAAACCCCGTCACCTCACATGGGAGGAGGCGGCGTCGAACGCACTCTGTAACTCAACCAGCTACCGCATGCTCGTCGGCCGCAACGGGGCGCAGATGAAACAGGGTGACGTGGTCTTCGTGTGGGGTGCCACGGGTGGGATCGGTGGCTATGCCATTCAGTACGTTCTGAACGGCGGGGGGATCCCGGTCGGCGTGGTGTCGTCGCCGGAGAAGGCCGCTGTTCTGCGCTCAATGGGTTGCGAGGCTGTCATCGATCGCCGGGCCGGAGCGTACAAGTTCTGGTCGGACCCGACCACTCAAGACGAGACCGAATGGCGACGCCTCGGTGCCGACGTCCGCAAACTGGTCGGGGAAGATCCGGACATTGTCTTCGAACATCCCGGCCGCCAAACGATGGGTGCCTCGGTGTTCCTCGCCAAAAAGGGCGGGACGATCGTCACGTGTGCCGCCACGTCCGGCTACATGATCGAATACGACAACCGTCATCTGTGGATGAAATTGAAAACGATTAAATCGTCGCATTTCGCCAACTATTCCGAGTCCTACGCCGCCAACAAGTTAATCTGTCAAGGCAGGATTCACCCGATGGTTTCGGCCGTCCACACCCTCGAAACAACGGCCGACGCGGCCTACGCCGTCCATCACAACCAGCACGAAGGAAAGATCGCCGTTCTCTGCCTTGCCCGTACCGAGGGCCTAGGCATCGACGACCAGGAGCTCCGCGCCAAAGTCGGCGAAGACAACCTCAACCGGTTCCGCAGCTAGGAACTTTCGCCCCGCGAGAGAGGTTGCCCCCATAAACGTGAGCGCGCTACCTCGAAGCGATGCATCGAGGTGAACAGCCGCCTTCCAGTGACACCAGTGATACCGGGAACGCCGGGAACGCCGGGGATGCCGAAATTGCTGCGAGGGGAAGCTCCAAGGAGACTGGGGCGATGAATCCGGAGTTGTCCTCGCCCGTCGGTCTACTGACCGAGATCGATCACGTAGCTATTGCCGTGCACGATCTCGAAGCGGCGATCGCTTACTACCGAGATGTCTACGGCGCCACCGTTGATCACCGCGAAGTGGTTGAGTCAGACGGTGTCGAAGAGGCACTGCTCAAGGTCGCCCAAAGCTATGTGCAGCTACTAACTCCTACTCGTGCCGATTCACCGGTAGCCAAGTACCTCGAGAAGAAGGGCGAAGGCCTTCACCACATTGGTTACCGCGTGGCGGATTGCGCGGCCGCCCTGGCATCAGTCAAGGCAGCCGGCGGGCGCGTCATCGACGAGGCACCGCGGCCTGGCTCAAGAGGAACCACCGTCGCGTTCATTCATCCGAAAACCACCTTCGGAACCCTCGTCGAACTCGTCCAGGAGTAGCCCGTCACGCCCGGACGAAGCGCAGGTCGGTCGTGGATCTCCCGGCGGTGACGCCCTTGCGCTCGTAGGCGGTGGCCGGTCGAGTGGCGTCTCGCGGCGCGAACCGTTCGTACGTGTTGTGCAGCATGTCGTTGGCGGAAGCCACCTCCAGCATCTGCGCAGCGTACGGTTCCCAGTCCGTCGCCAAACGAAGTTCGCCACCCGCCACGAGCCGCTCAGCAACGAGCGCAGCGAACGCCGGCGAGAACAGCCGGCGGTGGGCCTGGGCGGGCTTGGGCCATGGATCTGGGCAAACGATCTGGACGATCGAAATCGACGAAGGCGAGATCATGTGGGCCAAGGCGTCGAAGGCGTCACCAGCAATCAGGCGAACATTGGTTACGCCCAATCGGTCAGCCTCATGGGCCAGCATGGCGAGGCCGTTCTCGTGGGTTTCGATGCCGATCACGTTGGCGTCGGGGTACTGCTCGGCCAGCGCCAGTGTGGTTTCGCCAGAACCGAATCCGACGTCGACGATCAGCGGACCAGAGCGACCGAACTCCGCGAAGAGGTCAACCGCGGTCGAGCGAAGGGCGATGGAAAGACGCGGCACCAACACGGCGAGGGCGTGCTCCTTCTGCGGGCCCCGCCGACCTCGCCGGATCGTGAAACTCCGCGCCGACCGTCCCCCCGAAGGACGACCCGCAAACGAAAGAGTGGGATCGCCCGACACGCCTCCAGTGTGTCCGGCCCGAACATCTCAGGTCGACCGAACCTTCTTCACCTTCGGAACTTTCGGCAATTTTGGGATCCGCAATGCCAGTGACGACGGGATTCCGGAACTTGACATCGCCGCCTCGGCCTTGATCACGTCGGCGTAGTCGGTGCCGATCGTGACCGGACCGGTGGACATGTTCTCGCCATAGGTCGAACCCCGAGTCATGCCCACCCTGATCCACCAGGTGCCCTTCGGGGCGTTCGACCACGTCCAGGTGTTGAGCCCCGGCGTGACTGCCGTCGATCCGATGCGGTCCCACGGACCCCTCGGCGATGACGACGAGAAGATGTCAGCCGTGGTCCCGTCCCCTTGGTTGTTGTCCTGGAAGACGATGTCAGCCGAAGAAACACCGCAGTCGTCCGTCGCCAACCACACCTGGTCGACCGGGGTCTGGCGGGGCTTGTACGGCTCGGCGATATCCACCCTGAACGTCCTGACCCGCAGGCCTGGACGGCTCCAGCCGAGCTGGCCTTTCGACGTGGTGTCGTTGATGTTCAGCGGCGGGGGCTCGCTCCCGTCGAAGGGGGTCGGATCGTTTTGATCGACGCTGATGGTCGTGTCGTTCGGGTACTCAACGATCGGCGCCGCCTCCTGAAAACGCTCGTTGCCGACGAATTTCCAAATTGTTCGGAAGACCCAACCGCCGTCGTTCCCGAATTCCTGGCTGTAACGACCATCCCACGAGGGAACGACCAACGTGGTGCGGTGCCACACGACAGGATTGATGGTTCGACCGTTCAGGGCAAGACGGATTCCCGGATCGCCAGGAGCTCCACCGTTCGGTGCCGTGGCACCTATTCCATTGAATTGGCCGTTCACAACATCCCAGGAAACGTAGTTGTCGACCTTTTCCACATCAGTCTTTTCAGAAAAATCCCACGCATTGCCTCGAACTCGGATCGACCAATCGGTATTCGCACATGTTCCTCCGCCGGAGAACGCAATCGGCCGCCCACCATGGGGAAACAGCAGTGGAATCGCGCCGGCGGCATCCGGGTTGAGGACCTCGGGGATCGGGCCCACGATGGCATTGTCGATTGTGGTGTTGCCCTTATTCGGCCCGAGCACCTGAACCCAATCGACGTCGACATTCACGTTCCCGCTCACGGCGACGCGAATTCCGGACACCGATGCTTTTGGAACGTCCGCCTGGTACACATGCCACCCAGGCTCAGTGACGAACTGAATACCGCTCTGACAACCATCGTTCACGCCGGCGACGCAGGTATAAAAGAAGATGCCGGCCCCGACTGCGCCGCTGACATTCATACGTACACGGAACGTTGTGTAGTCGAGTCCGTCGAGACGACGAGCGTTGCCTTCACGATCATGACCCACGGCGTCCGAGCCCATGGCGTGACCACCAACGTCGTATCCGCCCCACAGCGGCGAGAAGTAGCCGAGCCCATTGAACTTCAGATGGAGTTGCCCGTCGGACAGGGTTGGCCTTTCCGCAACGCCGACAATGAGCGCTTCGTCAACGAGGGCAACGTCTTCGTCGTTCGAATAGTCGAGCGGGTCACCGAACGTGTCAGCGAAAAACTCGCGTTGTCCGGTCGGGCCAACCGCCCCCGCAGCACCACCGACAACCAGCGGCGAAGCAATCAGCAAGGGCAGACACAGAATGGACAGGCGGCGACGAAGCGTCATGCAACGTCTATCGGTCACGACGCCCGGTTCCTTGTCGTGATGGCTGCTCCAGCGGTACGAAAGGCATCGGCCGACCCATCCGAGCAGGCCGATCGAACCACGGACATAACCTCACCCCATGAGAGTCCACCTCGTCGACGGAACCCGGCCCAACCGTTGCGGCAGACTCGCCCCATGAGAGTCCACCTCGTCGACGGAACATATGAACTCTTTCGCTACTTTTTTGCCGTCCCCTCCCACGTCACCTCCGACGGGCGTGAGGTCGGAGCGCTGCGCGGCGTCCTCGGGAGCATGCTCGACCTGATTGAGGACGGCGCCACTCACCTTGCGGTGGCGACCGATCACGTCATCGAGTCGTACCGGAACGATCTGTACGCCGGATACAAGACCGGCGAGGGTGTCGATCCGGTGCTGTGGAGCCAAGCTCACCCGCTCGAAGACGGACTTCGGGCCATGGGGGTGACGGTCTGGGCCATGGTCGAGTTCGAGGCGGACGACGCCATGGCCGCCGGAGCCGCCCTCGCTGCCCTTGATGAACGGGTCAGTCAGGTACTCATCTGCACGCCCGACAAGGACCTCGGACAGTGCGTCGTCGGAGATCGGATCGTCCAGTTCGACCGTCGCAAACGCGAAGTGCTTAATGCCGAGGCTGTCAGTGCGAAATTTGGGGTCCCGCCGGAATCCATTCCGGATTACCTCGGTCTCGTGGGCGATACCGCCGACGGATTTCCGGGCCTTCCCGGTTGGGGTGCGAAGTCCACTGCCGCAGTCCTTGCCCGCTACGGACATCTCGAGGGGATCCCGATTCATGCGGGCCAGTGGGACGTCCCGGGTCTTCGGGGAGCGCCCAAGCTGGCGGCCACGCTCGTCGACAACCTGGCCGATGCGGTCCTCTTTCGCACCATCGCCACCGTCCGCCTCGACGCCATCACGCTCCCGGGCGGCGTCGACGATCTGCACTGGAAGGGACCTACCTCCACGTTCGAGGCGTTGGCGACCTCGATCGATGCGCCCAACCTCGCCCGAAGGGCGTCACACCTGGGAGGCCGGGTGTGAGGATGATGTGAAGGCGACGGCCACCGGGAACCAAGCCCGGAACAACGGCCGTCGAAATGGTCATGACTTCCAACTTCCCCTCATCAAGATGGTCCCGTTCCAGTCGTCGCTTTGCCGCCGTGATCGCCGTCGCCAGCGTCGCTGCCATTGGAGTCTCGTCCCTCACCCAAAACGCAGGAGCATCCGTGACCGCCTCGCCCACGACGCCGGGTACCGGCCGAACCGTCATCGTCGACGGAACCGGTCGGGTCTCCGAAACCCCCGACCGCATGATCTTGAACCTTGGCATCGAGACTCGAGGCGTGCGCGTCGCTGAGGCGCTTAAGGCCAACAACGACTCCGCCGCCACCATCAACAAGCTCCTCAAGGGGCGGGGCATCGAACCCCGCGATATCCAGACCAGCGGGCTCTCGATCTACCCGCAGTTCGACAACACCGGTCGCAAGATAACCGCCTACCAAGTGAACAACTCCATCACCGTCAAGATCCGCAACCTCGCCACGTCCGGAGAACTGATCGACGCCGTCGCCACCGCTGCCGGTGACGCCATTCGGATCAATGGCCTGTCCTTCGGTATCGCCGACACCTCCAAGGCCGAAGCGCGGGCTCGCGAACTCGCCGTTGGCGACGCCCGCACGCAGGCCGAGCAGTTGGCCAAGGCGGCCGGGGTGCGCCTTGGGGCCTTGCGGACCATTCGGACTTCGGTCGACAATTCCGCCACCCTCCAAAACGGCCAGTTCACCCGGGCCGAAGCGGCCAAATCCTCGGACACGCCGATCGAGGCCGGCAGCTTCGAAGTGGCGGCATCAGTGCAGTTGGTGTTCGACATCAGTTGACAACCCACGTACCGCGGCAATGGTGGGGCGGATTACCTCCGTTCGACGAATCGAGGTAGCGAGCCCCCATATATGGGGGCAACCTCTCTCCTTCGCGTGGGTCACCCTGGTCAGCGGGTGTCCCGGGCCGGGGCGCCCGCTGACGATCGTGGCTGGTTCGCTCCCGGGGCTGGGGCGCCGGTAGCGTCGGAGGCCCATGGATCACCCGATGAACGAGCGGCTCGCCCAGCTCGAAGAGCGCCGACGTCAAGCCATCAACGCCGGCTCGGAGCGTTCCGTCGAACGCCAGCACGCCAAAGGCAAGCTCACCGCCCGTGAACGGATCGCCGCCTTCCTCGATCCCGACAGCTTCGTCGAGCTCGACATGCTCGCCCGTCATCGCGCTCACGGCATGGGGATCGAAGCGGACCGGCCGTATACCGACGGTGTAGTCACCGGTTGGGGAGCGGTCGACGGTCGAAAGGTGGCAGTCTTTGCCCAGGATTTCACCGTCTTCGGCGGTGCGCTTGGAGAGGTGTTCGCCGAGAAGATCACCAAGATCATGGACCTCGCAACGTCCGTCGGGGTGCCTGTAATTGGCCTCAATGACTCGGGCGGCGCCCGTATCCAGGAGGGAGTCGTCTCGCTCGCCTCCTACGGTGAGATCTTCTATCGAAACGTGAAGTCGTCAGGCGTCATCCCGCAGATCAGCGTCATCATGGGCCCATGCGCCGGCGGTGCGGTGTACTCACCGGCAATGACCGACTTCATCTTCATGGTGGACAAGACCAGCCACATGTTCATCACCGGACCCGATGTGGTGAAGACAGTCACCGGCGAGGAAGTGACGCTCGAAGAGCTTGGCGGAGCCTCCACCCATGCATCGAAATCGGGTGTGGCCACCTTCGTGTCGCCCGATGAATACACCTGCCTGGAGGACGTGCGCTTCCTCTTGTCGTTCCTGCCGTCGAATAACCTCGAAGCTCCCCCGCGGGCCAACACCGACGAC